>JAEWWC010000268.1 GCA_023396555.1 Bacillota bacterium | reverse complement strand
ATGATACTGCGGGAATCGCTCAACGAATTCGATCTGTCCGGACTGGTCAAGATGATACTGAAGGTGATCAGGGTCACGCTGTTCGCCGAACTGGCCGGAGCTGCGCTGCTGGCGATACGCTTTGTGCCTATGTTTGGGTTAAAGGGCGTATATTACAGCTTGTTTCACGCGATATCCGCGTTCTGCAACGCGGGCTTTGACTTAATGGGCCAGGAATTCGGGCCCTTCTCAAGTTTTGTTCCATTTGTGTCTGATCCGCTGATTGTGCTGACACTGAGCGCACTCATCATTATGGGTGGACTCGGTTTCGTGGTGGTCGCTGATATATTCAGCGTTTCCCGTATCCGCGCGCGTAAAGGTTTGGCCAGGTATACAAAACTGGTACTTGCCGCCAATGCGGTACTCATAGGTATTGGGCTGATTGCCTTTTTTTCTGCAGAGCTGGGCAATGAGAAAACCCTCAGTGGCTTGGATACAGGGGGCAAGATTCTGGGCGGCATCTTTCAAACGGTAACGCCGCGTACAGCCGGATTCAACACTATCGATCAGAACGCGATGCTTCCTGTCAGTAAGTTTGTGACTATTATATTGATGTTTATTGGCGCATCTCCCGCGGGCACTGGCGGCGGTATTAAGACGACCACTACAGCAATTGTTGCCTTGTTTGCCTTTTTTGGAATTAGAGGATGCCGTGACATTACGCTGCGTGGTCGGCGGGTATCCCCGGGAACTGTTCAGCGTGCCACGATCATTGCGCTGACCAGTTTTGTGTTTGTCGTGTCGGCCTGCATTGCGATGGTTGGCATAGAAGGGCATCGAGGCGGCATATTTACATCCGAAAATATAATTTTTGAAGTGGTTTCCGCATTTGGAACGGTGGGGCTGAGTTCCGGACTGACACCGCAACTCAGTATAGCAAGTCGCGTTGTTATTATGGTGGTGATGTTCGTGGGCCGGGTAGGGCTGACATCGCTGGTGATAGCATTGTCCAGCCGTGCCGGCCAGAGCAATACCTGTATACGTTATCCGGAAGAAAGGTTTATGGTGGGATAGATGGCAAGGAAACAATTTATCGTGATTGGTATGGGGCGTTTCGGGCAGAGCGTGGCGAAGGGCCTTGCCAGCCTGGGCCAGGAAGTGCTGGCGGTAGACAGCGACGAGGCCTTGGTGAATGAGATAGTGCCGTATGTGACACATGCCGTACAGGCTGATGCCACTGACGAAAAGGCACTGGCCGCGCTGGGCATCCGCAACTTTGATGTGGCTGTGGTGACGATCGGCGACAACATCCAGGCCAGCATATTGATCACGATGCTGTGCAAGGAGCTGGGTGTCAGCTTCGTGCTGGCCAAAGCGGTCAGCGAGCTGCACGGCAAAGTGCTGTATAAGACGGGGGCGGACAGGGTGGTGTTCCCCGAACGCGATATGGGCATGCGCGTGGCGCATAACCTCGCCGATTCCAACATACTTGACTATATCGAGATCGCCGGAGATTTGAGAATCGTGGATGTGGCGGTGCTGCCGACATGGGAGAACAAGAGCCTGATGGAGCTTGATTTCCGTAAAAAATACGGTGTGAACGTGATCGCGATCAAAAAGAAAAACAAGGAAATGAACACGGTGCCGCACGGTGTGGATGTTATTGATAAAGACGATATGCTGATTGTTGTGGGCAATAAGGAGAGCATTGCCCGGCTTGAAGCCGCTGCTCAGAAGTGAGACATTGGATAGCCCTTGGAGCATAAGGGCTTTTTATTTTTTGTTGTAAAAAACAGCGACGCGTATACTTTTCGTATCGCGCCGCCGCCATTGTGAGTCAAGCTCGCAGCATATCGCCCATGATCTTTGCTTCATTTAAGGGTTTTACGGAAATCCCGCGTATAGACTTTGGCTCAATAACGATAAGCCGGTACCGTTTGCCATAAGTTTTACATACCCTTATGCCTGTTGCCAACGCGTCATTTACTCTGCCTTATCCAAATGCTGTCTTATGCATATTCATGCGCTCTTTGGTTCAAAGCACTTCAAGCTCTGACATGGGCTCCGGCTTTAATCCGCCGCAGCTCTACGAAATTATTGTGTGCATGAAAAGAAAAAATATGAGAAGAAGATATTACCAGAAATGATCCTTCTAATTGTGGGGAATCTTCATTTGCAAGTTATAATGAAGACTGTTTCATTAAAATAATGATTGGACGCCTCGTTGAACGTTTATTTTAAAATAATGCAATTCGTAATAATGGAAAATGCAAAAATGCGTTGTATTCGCTATTGATTTTTTAAGTCACTGATAGTATAATGATACAGCCAGCAAAGGAATATAATTTCCTTTATTAATGGAAGACAAATAGTCAGGAAACAAAGGCGTTTCTTATGGCTTGCAACAAGCGAGTCTAATTAACGTCTTTTTATTTAACACGGCGAGTCGTTGGCGTCCCGCGGGAAAGCGTCGTGGACCTTAAGGGGGAGAAGGAATGTTAAAAGAGGGGCAAATAAGGATACCGTCCGGATGTGCCATCAGCGGTATACTCAACCGGAAGGGCGAATGCTTCTCCGGCGAGACGATCATCAAATCGATCGAGTTGATGCATGACCGCAGCAATGGCCTGGGCGGCGGCTTTGCCGGCTATGGCATTTATCCGCAGTACAGCGATCTGTATGCGCTGCATATATTTTACAATGACCTGACGGCCAAAGCTGCCGCGGAAGATTTTATCAACCGTCATTTTGAAGTGGAGAATGCCGGTAAGATACCCACGCGCAAGGTGAAGGGGATCGATAACAGCCCGCTGATTTGGCGTTATTTCGTAAGCGCACGACAATTTAAGCTGCAAGAATCCGAACTGGACGAGAGAGAGTTCGTCGCCCGGTGTGTGTTTAGGATTAACGGAGAAATTGAAGGCGCTTATGTTTTTTCCTCGGGAAAGAATATGGGCGCTTTTAAAGGTGTGGGATATCCTGAGGATATCGGCCGGTTCTTCATGCTGGAGACGTACGATGCGTACCTTTGGACATCGCACGGCCGGTTCCCGACCAACACGCCCGGCTGGTGGGGCGGCGCGCATCCGTTCACGCTGCTGGACTGGTCCATCGTGCACAACGGCGAGATATCCTCTTACGACGCCAACAGGCGCTTCGTGGAGATGTACGGTTATAAGTGTACGCTGATGACAGACACTGAGGTCATCACGTATCTGTTCGATCTGCTGATCCGCCGCCACGGCCTTTCGATGCAGGAAGCGGTGAATGTGGTGGTGGCGCCGTTCTGGCGTGAGATCGAGCTGATGGACGAAGCGGACAGGGTAAAATTTGAAGCGATAAGAGCGGTCTACGGCTCGGCGCTCATCAACGGCCCGTTCTCGATCATACTAGGGTTCGATGGCGGCATGATGGCGCTCAACGACCGCATCAAACTGCGGTCGCTGGTGGCAGCGGAGAAGGGCGACAACCTGTATGTGGCCAGTGAGGAAGCGGCGATCCGCATCGTCTGCCCCTCGCCTGACAGGGTGTGGTCGCCCCAGGGCGGTGAGCCGATCATAGGACTGGTGGAGGGGAAGTAACCAATGAGCTTACAACTGGGTTGGCCGGATTATCTGGTCGATAGAGACGAAAACAGATGTATACAGTGCGAAGTGTGCGCCAAGCAGTGCGCCAACGAAGTGCACAAGCTGGACCCGGACACGGGCAAGATGGTCGCGGATGAGTCAAAGTGCGTGGACTGCCATCGCTGCGTGGCGATGTGTCCCACGCGCGCGCTGAAGATACGCGTTAACGATCTTGAGTTTAAGCCGAACGCCAACTGGACGTCCGGCGCGATCAAGGAGATATACAAGCAGGCGGCGACAGGTTCGGTTCTGCTGACGGGCATGGGCAACCCCAAACCCTTCCCCATATACTGGGATAGGATGCTGATCAATGCGTCGCAGGTGACCAACCCGTCCATCGACCCGCTGCGCGAACCGATGGAAACGGGCGTGACGCTGGGCCGTAAACCGTCGAAGCTGGAGTTTGACAAGGACGGCAAGCTGAAGACCAAGATGCCGCCGCAGGTGAAGCTCTCGGTGCCGGTGATGTTCTCAGCGATGAGCTTTGGTTCCATATCGCGCAACGCGCATGAAGCGCTGGCAAGGGCGGCGACGGAGCTTGGCATACTGTACAACACAGGCGAGGGCGGCCTCGCGCAGGAGTTCTATCAATACGGGCCCAACACCATCGTGCAGGTAGCGTCCGGCCGCTTCGGCGTGCATCCGGAGTACTTAAACGCGGGCGCGATGCTGGAGATCAAGATCGGACAGGGCGCGAAGCCGGGCATCGGTGGGCATCTGCCGGGTGAGAAGGTAGGCGAGGCAGTGAGTAAGGCGCGTATGATCCCGCAGGGGAGCGACGCGATTTCGCCCGCGCCGCATCACGATATTTATTCGATCGAGGACCTGCGGCAGCTGATCTACTCGCTTAAAGAGGCGACGAACTACACCAAACCGGTGTCCGTGAAGATCGCGGCGGTGCATAACGCACCGGCCATCGCGTCGGGTATTGCCCGGGCGGGCGCGGACATCATTACGATAGACGGTTTTCGGGGCGGAACGGGCGCAGCGCCGCAGCGGGTGCGCGACAACGTGGGCATACCGGTGGAGCTGGCGCTGGCCGCGGTGGACCAGCGGCTGCGCGAAGAGAGCATCCGCAACGATGTATCGCTGGTGGTGGCGGGCAGCATCCGCAACAGCGCGGACATCGTGAAGGCCATTGCTCTGGGCGCGGACGCTTGCTATATCGCGTCATCGGCGCTGATCGCCATGGGCTGCCACATGTGCCAGAACTGCTACACCGGCAAGTGCAACTGGGGTATTGCGACGCAGCGCGATGATCTCGTGAAGCGGTTGAATCCGGATATCGCAACGGAGCGACTAATCAATCTGGTGAGCGCGTGGAAGCATGAGATTGAGGAAATGCTGGGGGGCATGGGCATCAACGCCATCGAGAGC
>JAEWWC010000251.1 GCA_023396555.1 Bacillota bacterium | reverse complement strand
CGATATCCGTATCGATGGGGCCGCCGATGGCATTCAGCATTTCGATGACGGTCACATCGGAACCCGCCGAATTGAAATAGCTCGCCATCTCGAGGCCGATCACGCCGCCGCCGATGACGACCAGCTTTGCAGGAACCTCCGTGAGATCAAGCATCTCGCGGCTTGTCAGCACAAAGCCCTTGTCGATAGCTTCCTTCAGGCCTGGGATGGGCGGCACTGCCGGAGCCGAACCCGTCGCGATAAGCAGCCGTTTGCCGACATATGTCTCGCTGCCGTCTGTGACGGTGAAACCTTCCTCCGTCTTGCCGGTGATGCGGGCCGCCGCTTTCACTGCGGTCACATGAGCGCCCTTCAGAGTAGCCTCCACGCCGGAAACCAGCGTTTTAACCACTTTGTTCTTACGGGCGACGACAGCGGGCTGGTCCAGCTTCGCGTCCGTCACCTTCACGCCGAACGCTTCACCGTGCGCCGCGCCGTCCTTCAGCTTGGCGGCATACAGCAGCGTCTTCGTGGGGATGCAGCCTTCGTTCAGGCACACGCCGCCGAAGCTGCGCTGCTCAAAAATCAATGTGGAAAGCCCGGCGTGTCCGGCGCGTTCCGCACCCAGATAACCGGCGGGACCGCCGCCGATCACAATCAGATCATAAACCATGATGTCACCTCTCTAGAGTGCAAGCAGTATGTCGAAGGATTCAAGCGCCATGCACAGGTCTTTGAGGAACCGGGATGCCGGCGCGCCGTCCACGCCGCGATGGTCATATGTCAGAGACAGGCCCATCGCCGGATAGGTGACGAACGAGTCTCCCACCTTCTTCTGTCTGTAAACAACGCTGCACACGCCGAGGATACCCGTCTGCGGCGGGTTAATGATGGGCGTGAACATTTCGATGCCCATCGCGCCGAGGTTGCTGATGGTGAACGTGCCACCGGACAGCAGGTCGGGCGAGATGCGTCCGGACTGAGCGCCCGCCGCCAGTTCCTTCGCCTTCACGGAGATCTCTGACAACGAGAGCGTGTCCGCGCTAAACAGCGTGGGCACCAGCAGGCCGCGCTCCGTATCCACCGCCATGCCCAGGTTGACATGCGAGAACTGCCTCATGGTGTCGCCCAGGAAGTGCGCGTTGAGGTCAGGATGCTTCTTCAGCGTCCTGGATACGGCGTAAAGAATGATGTCGTTCAGCGTGATATTGGGCAGACCCAGCTTTTCCGCATTTTGCTTCACGCGCTCGCGGAAAGCGAGTATCGCGGTGGCGTCGAAGCTGGTGTGGTTGGTCAGCTGCGCCAGCTCTGCCAGCGACGCGTGCATCGACTTCGCGATAACCTTGCGTATGTTGGGCAGCTTGACATCCGTGTATTCCGCAGCGGGTATGGCAACCGGAGCGGCAGCAACCGGAGCGTCCGCAGCATAAAGGTCCGCTGTGGTCACCGCGCCGCCAAGGCCGGTGCCCTCTTTACCGCCCGCGTAATCCAGAGCAGCAGCAGCCGTTACTTTATAACCCTTTTCCGCCAGCACCATCACATCGCGCTCGATGATGCGACCGTTGGGACCGGTAGGAACCGCTTTTGAAAGATCTAGATTCTGACGCTCCGCTTCATTTTTGGCGCGGGGCGATATCTTTAAACCGCTATCCGCCGTGGCTGTGGATACCGGAGCCGCAGCCGGAGCTGCCGCCGATGCCGCAGGAGCGGCTTCTGTCATTGCTTCTTCTTTAACAGCTGCCGGAGCGGAACCGCCCGGCACCAGAGCAGAGATATCTTCTCCCGGTTCGCCGATCACCAGCACCGTATCGAGGCATGGCACATCATCCCCATCGTTGACGAGGAGTTTGAGTACGGTACCAGCCGCCGGGCTTTCCTCCTCAAACGACGCCTTATCGGTCTCATAGCCGAAAAGTATGTCGCCCGCATTCACCTTGTCGCCTTCCTTGACGCGCAGCTCGATGATGCAGCTTTCCACGGACTGCCCCTGTCTGGGCATTATCACTCCAACAGCCATTCACGAACCTCCAAATAAACATTTATATTGCTAATATTATGCTCATTAATGATAAAAAGTAACACTCTACGTGTTGTATAGTAACATCGCTTGGGTGCGTATGTCAACACGAGCTGTACTTTTTTTCAAAATAAAAGAGCCTCTTACGGCTCTTATTTTGTACTGATGTCAGTGAAGCATACTATGTATCTTACCTGCCAGATAAAACGACCCACAAACGACCAAAAGACTATCGTTTATCCGCGCAGTTTCCTTCGCGTTTTCATAGGCTGATAGCGGCTCATTGATGGCTTCACAACTGCTGTGCCGGCGGAACAGCTCCTCCAATACCATTATATCCGCGCCGCGCTCCGCATCCACGTTGGTCACAATCACCCGTTCAAAGCGCGGTGCCAACTGTGCTGCCATGTCGGCGTAATCCTTATCTTTCATGCACGCAAACAGCAGTACCTTTTTCCTGCTGGGAAAGTACCGCTCCAGCGTGCGGCAAAGCGAAGCAACCGCCGGGCCGTTGTGCGCGCCGTCCAGCAGCAAGTGTGGCTTCCCGGGAATATACTGCGTCCGACAGGGTATTACGGTATGGGCCAGGCCCGCTTGTATCGCATCCTCGCCAACACCCATGGTACGTGCGGCAAGCGC
>JAEWWC010000247.1 GCA_023396555.1 Bacillota bacterium | reverse complement strand
CTTATGGTACTCATAATCATAGGGGTGGTGCTCATAGTGCTGGGTGGAGTTCTGGTTTTTGTGGTGCGTACGCGTATCAAAAACAAGAATATTGAGATCCAGTTCATGAACACGACCACAATCCCTGCACTGACCGGTACGCTGAAGGAAAATGAAGCGCAGGGGCTGGAAAATTACCGTGAATACGCGGAGCTGAAGGGCATTGCTTCATCCGACTACCCGCAAAAGACGCCATACTCGGAGCAGGACGTGGCTTATTATGATGCGGCCATCTATCAGGTTTTTGAAGAGGTGGAGGCATACCGCGATGACAGCGGCACGCACCAGCGTGTGAACCGCCGCGAAGACCTGATGTCCAGCCAGAAGGGCACAGGCAGTCTGGTACTGAAGGATGCGCAGACGGGTGACAAGGCATACATCGAACTGTTGGCGCGCGGCATGCAGCTGGATACCGTCAAGTCGCTCGACAAATTCGAGCCTGTAAATATGATGAACCAATACGGCTTTTTCAGCAGCTTCAGCTTCGGCGAGCGGGGTTCCAGAACGTTGGGCTTCCGCATGGTGGAAAAGACGATACCGCTTGATCATGCGCTGTACGTTTTGGGCGATGCGTATCTGCAGGGCGGGCGGCTCAATATTACCAAGCCGGCGGATTCCAAGAAACCGTTTATCGTATCCGTCAAGAGCGAAGCGGACCTGGTGCATGGCAACAAGGTGGGCGCCACGGTGGCGCTCGTGATTGGGATCATACTGGCCGTGGGCGGCGTGGCGCTGATCAGCGCAGGGCTGTTCTGATTAGGTGCTTTTATACAGGGCTATATCAGCAATGGTCAACCCTGTGAGAAGAAAAATGAAAAATATAATGGAGGGGTAACATGCTATTAGTCAGCAAAACCTGTAAATCGGCAGAAGAGTTGGCCGACAAGGTGGCGGGATTGTTTACAGCTCGAGGATACAAGCTTGAGGAAGGCACAAAGTATCAGGGAGTATACGGCAACGGCAGTGCTGCCATGCGCGTGCTGTTAGGCGGCCTTGCAAAGAGAAACAAGTTTTCAGTCACTGTACTGCAAAACGCTGAAAGCGGCTTTGCCGTTGATATTGACAAGGCCATGTCGGGCGCAATGGGTGGCGTCATTGGGGTGTCCAAGATGGATAATGAATTCCAACGTGTCCAGGAGATGCTCTCTGTCCTGTAATACTGATTCTGGTTTGAGCCGTCACACTCTCAAAAGTGCGGCGGCTTTTTTATTGCCCGCAATGTTCGAACATGTCTTGACCGGATCGGCAAACATATTGGCATATCAAAAAGAATAGTCTGATAATGTGACAAGGAGGAGGGCAAACTATGGGGTTTTATGTCAATGTGGAACCTAATGTGAATGTTTTTGTAGAGGACCTGAACCCGTCAGGAAGCAAAACCATACTGTTTCTTCATGGCTGGCCCGGCAGTCATGACCTTTTCGAGTACCAGTTTAACCAATTACCAAAGATGGGGTACAGATGCATTGGGATGGATGAGAGAGGCTTTGGATCATCAGATAAACCCTGGAACGGATACAATTATGACCGGATGGCCGATGATATCCGCTGCGTGGTGGACTCCATGGGACTCAAGGACTTTATATTGGGCGGCCATTCCACGGGCGGCGCGATCTGCGTCCGGTATATGGCGCGGCACAACGGATATGGTGTGTCCAAGCTGGCGCTGTTTGCGGCTGCGGCGCCCAGCCTGATCAAACGGAGTTATTTTCCATACGGTCTGGAGAAAGAGGATGTGCTGAACATCATACAGGGAACCTACAAGGATCGGCCTGAAATGCTGCGGAGCTTTGGCAACATGATACTTTATCAGCATGTCACGGAGCCGTTTTCGGACTGGATATTTCAGCTGGGGCTGCAGGCTGCGGGTTGGGCGACAGCCGCTGTCGCCAATACGTGGCTGGATGAAGAGGGGCTGTTTTACGATCTCAAGAAGATCAATGTGCCCACGCTGATACTGCATGGCATTCATGACAGGGTCTGCCATTTTCCTCTGGCAATTGCGCAGCGGGACAGCATCAGGTATGCCACATTGGTGCCCTTCCAGGAGAGCGGTCACTTTCTGTTCCTGGACCAGCCCGATCTGTTTACGACGGAACTGGCGCAGTTTATCGAGGAGCGGCCGGCACAGAAATGAACTTTTGCGCAATCATTCTGCGGTTGCGGGAAGAGCTGCCGTCATTGCCTTCCTGTGCAGGCGGCTGGAGAACTGCAGCAGCACGATGCTCAGCAGCGCGTAGCCGAGGCAGACGAGCAGCATCAAGGTGATGCCGGTGCGGTCGAGTATCGCGCCGCCCAGAAGGTTCCCGACGATACGGCCCATGGCCATCGCTGTACCGCCGAAAAGCGCCTGAGCCTGCACGGTCTGCGCGCTGGCTGTGATGTCGTTGATGTAGTAGATGGACGCCGGCACGAACAGGCCGATCGTCGCCAGATTGAAGCCCTGTGCCGCGATGACGGCCGGTACGGTGGCAGCAAAAATCAGAGCGGCGTCCTTGAGCAGCATAAATACAAAGCCCGCGGTCATTAACTGCACATACGAAAAACGTTTGGTCAGCGGCCGGAAAAACAGCGTCAGCGGTACTTCGCAGAGCGTCATTACCGTCAGCATCAAACCGAAGTCGACATCGTTTCCGCCCGCGTTCCGGAGTATGTTGACCTGATAGGTATCGAACACGCCCATGTTGGCCCATATCAGCATCATCACGAGAAAGAAAAGCAGGCTGGCTGGGCCTTTAAGCAGCTTAAAGCCAATGGCGCCCGAGATGGGGAGCGGCGCATGACCTTCTTTGGCCTGTCCGTTACGTTCCGGTATCGGGAACAACAGAGTGAACAGCATGGCTGCGGCCAGCAACACCAGCGAAGCCGCAATGACCGCGGCGGAGCCTCCGAGATGTGTGGACAGCAGACCGGAGGCATACGCCATCACCGCGCAGCCCAAAGAACCAAAGGCACGCGCCACACCGTAATTGACCGGTACGCCGGTGTTCTCGAACTGCATTGCCATCGCGTTGACGAGCGGGTTGACGGATATTGTGGTGCCGCTGATGACGATGACGATGAGGCTGACCAGCGCAATCGGAGAATTCACCACGATGAGCAGCGCAGTGAACACGAATGTGACGAGGCGGACGTATGCAGCGACGCGCCGCAGCGGCAGGTGCACGTGACGGGCGTAAAACGCGGCGATCAGCGGCGGCAGAACGATGGACAGCCCGCTGCCGAGCGCCAGCGTGAGCCCGATCTCCGTATTGGTGAAGTGCTTTTCCTGAAGTATCAC
>JAEWWC010000195.1 GCA_023396555.1 Bacillota bacterium | reverse complement strand
TGTCGCGAATGCCCAGCGCCCCCTCGAATACCAGACTGCCGCCGCTTGTGACCGCCGCGGACAAGCCCACGGCCCCACGTTCCTTCGCCACTTGTCCGAGTGCCGCCATCACTTTTTCATACATATTCGAAGCCCCCTCGTGTTGCTGTATTCATTTTAGCATAGTTGGGTTGTTATGACAAATGACATGACAAAATTTGAGCCCG
Organism: Bacillota bacterium; assembly: GCA_023396555.1. Lineage (GTDB taxonomy): Bacteria > Bacillota > Clostridia > Christensenellales > SZUA-584 > SZUA-584. The sequence continues at coordinate 13,290 of JAEWWC010000195.1, read as the reverse complement.
ACTTTACCGGATGGACAAACTTTGCATTTTTTGATGACTCCGGGGAGAAAATAACGGCAAGCATTGAATATCGCATTGTCTGACCATTTGCAGGTTGGCAATGCCTGTTTGAAAGGATAATAATGTTCAGACTTTTATATAAAAAGCTGCGTTTTGCCTGCGCTAAGCAGCAGAAAAAAGAACCCTCCCCGCAGGAGCAGCGGCTGAAAAAGGACCTGGATAAAAACATTGATGCGATCAAACAGGCGCTAGGCGACAGTGCCGATATCAAGATGCATTATTTTTGTTTTGGAGCGGTAAACACGCGCGGCGTTCTGATGTTTGTGGACGGGCTGGTAAATACCCAAACCATCACCGAAACAATCATGCGCCCTCTGATGGAGACCTGCGCAAAAGCGCCCACAGCGTGCGAAGTGCAGAGCGCTATACTGTGCTCGGGAGATGTGACGGAGACCGCATCTCTGGATGCATTAATAGCCGGCTTTCTTACAGGCGATACGGCGGTGCTCATTGACGGAGAAGCAAGCGGGCTTATCGTCAGTACCAAGGGATGGGACAAGCGCAGCGTCACCGAACCGCAGAGCGAATCAGTGGTGCGCGGCCCCCGCGAAGGATTCACGGAAAATTTTCGTACCAATACAGCACTGATGCGCCGGCGAATCAAGTCCCCTCAGCTGAGGATGGATCACATGATCATAGGCCACAAAACGCTCACTAACGTCTGCGTTTCCTATATACAGGGCGTTGCAAGCCCAGCTGTGGTGGAAGAGGTCAAACGGCGGCTGGAAGCGCTGGAGATTGATTCGGTACTGGACACCGGCTATCTGGAGCAATACATTGAGGATTCGCCAATGTCCATTTTCCCTACCGTTTCCTATACCGAAAAGCCGGACGTAGCCGCAGGACGCGTACTGGAAGGACGCATCGCCATCATTGCGGATGGTACACCGTTCGTGCTGACAGCACCCAAGCTGTTTATCGAGAGCTTTCAGACATCAGAAGATTACTACGTACGTCCGTTATACGCATCAATGACCCGCATCCTACGGTTTCTTGCTTATTTCATTGCGGCTTTTGCACCCGCCATTTATATAGCCCTCACCACGTTCCATCAGGAACTGATACCCACGACGCTGCTCAACACCATCGCCGCTTCGCGCGAAGGCACGCCGTTCCCCGCATTCATAGAAGCGCTGATAATGGTGTTCGCATACGAGATACTTCGTGAGGCGGGCGTGCGCCTGCCGCGTCCGGTCGGCTCCGCCATCAGTATCGTGGGTGCGCTGATCATGGGCGATGCGGCGGTTTCCGCTGGTATTGTGGGCGCCCCCATGGTCATCACCATTGCCATCACTGCAGTAGCCGGCTTTGTGGTCCCTGAACAGACCGAATCGGCCGCCTTTATGCGGCTAATTTCCATGGTAATGGCAGCCTTCCTGGGCGGCTACGGCATTGCCATCGCTTTTTTAGGTATGCTTATCCATCTGGCCGCGCTAAAATCCTTCGGCGTACCCTATTTCACCGCCATCACTTTCTCCCGGGACCAACAGGACATATATGTCCGGATGCCGTTGTGGATGATGAAGGAGCGCCCAGCCGACATTGCAGAGGGGGACATCACCCGCCGCCGCACCGGAACGCCACCGCCGGGAGGTAACCAGAATGAATAGGTTGCGTGCTCTAGCCCTTTGCTTGCTGATACTGATATCTGCATTGCTACCCGGCGGATGCTGGGACGCTCATGAAATCAATACAATATCCATTGTCGCTGGGGTGGGCATTGATACTGCCAATGATAATCAGTATGATGTGACCGTGCAGATAAAAAAGGTCACAAAACCAACAGAAGGAGTGCCCGAGCCGCCGTTTTTGCTGCTGGACGGGACCGGCGATAATGTTCTCGAAGCGCTGAATGAGATCCGCCTCAAAAACAACCGCGATCTCTTTTTGCATCAAAATCAGGCCATTGTTATTAGTAGTCAGCAGGCAGAGATTGGCATCCGCCAACTGCTGGATATGTTCCTGCGTTATCATGAAACGCGGCTTGAAGTCTGGGTGATGATATCCGACTGCCGTGCAAACGATTTACTGCAGGTCAAGCTGGTTCAGGAACCCGTTACGGCAACTGCGCTCTCCTTAATGATGCAAGGGCGTTCTGAAATATCACCCCACTTGGCCACGAATATGCTGAACGTGACTTCAGCTCTTCTCGATGCTTCCACCGCGCTGGTGGTGCCGATGGTCGGAATTGTAGATGAGTTCGGTTTCGATAAGGTTGTTATTGAGGGTAGCTCCGTATTTGTATCCGACAAAATGGTTGGACGTCTAAGCGAAGATGAAACTCTGGGTTATGCCATCGGATCAAGCAGCATCAAGAGCGGCCAGCTGGAAGTAGAGACGGAAGAAGGCTCAGCGGTGCTGTATATCAGCGATTCTGCCGCCAAAATGAAAACCAGGCTGGTGGATGGCCATGTCGAGGCGGACATAACGGTGGACGCGACACTGTCCATCGCAGAAATCACGGGATTTGAAGGAAAAAAGCTGCCCGAAGTGTTCGGTATACTCGAAGGCGCAGCTACTCAGCATATGATGGATTTGATCTCCAGTGCATTTGAAAAGTCCGTCACGCTGAACGCCGACATTTTCGGCATCGGCAGCGCGCTTAACCGGGTTGACCCAAAGGGCTGGAATTCCATCAAGGACAACTGGAAGAGCCTCTATCCTCAAACAGTGATGAACATTACCGTTAGCGGCAATCTGCTGGAATCCGGCAAGATATCCGACTCACTGACGATGCGGGGAGAAGAGTAGATGCAACAGAAAAAGTGCCGCTCAGCGTTAACCAGAATGCATACCAAGACCTGTTTCAAGCAGTTTACACCGTTGCTGCTCGGTCCAGCGTCCTTACTATGTATACTGGTCGAACACAGTATGATAATTCTGGTACTGATATTTATACGGATACGTGGCCAGTACCGAATGCTGCAGGAGGCCGCACCGTCATGATATACGTTCTTTTATTGCTTTCTCTTATTTCTTTCTTCGACTTGCGGCGGCTGTATAAAACCTGTACAAAATGGCAGTCGGTACTCGTCACGATGCTCTTTCTTGGCGTTATAGCTGTGTGTATGCTGACGGCGGCAGGCGTACAGCCTAAAAGCATGATCGTGATAGTGGGCGATTGGATGAAAAGTATCGGCCTGGCCTACCCGTCCCCTAACTGATGGAGAAATGCCATGAAGCTTGAATCCGGCCGGATTACACCGTTTCAATATATGCTCTCCGTAGCATGCTTCATACAGTCGTCGGCATTGTTGTCCGCCTTTTTTGCTCCCATCACCCGGCAGGACTCATGGCTGGTGGTCATATTCGGCATGATCGTCGCCATACCGGAGCTGCTGGTATTCATGGCGATAATGCGCAGCTTCCCCGGAAAAAACCTAATTGAAATTGCCCAGGATGCTCTCGGACGGGTCGGCGGTACCATCGTTTCACTGATGCTCATATGGTTCTTTTTGACCCAGGGCGGCCTCAACCTTAGGGACCTCGGCCAGTTTACCCGGCAGATTATACTGGTGGAGACACCCACTGTTGTTGTGGTATCACTGTGCATGCTGCTGTGCGCATACGCCGTGCTGAATGGGCTCAAGGTAGCCACGCGCTATGCGCCGGTATTCTCGATGATGTCCATCACAATAGTCGTGCTGGCTACAATTCTGACGCTCAATCTGATGGACTTTAATAACTTCCTCCCCATTCTCGCCCAGGAACCGCTCGTATACATACACGGAACAAATATCATACTGTCTATTCCGTTCGGTGAGCTGGTTTTGTTCCTGATGATCGCCCCCAGCGTTAAACGCGGTAAAAGGGGTATGGGGGCGTATCTGTTCGGGGGGTTTTTGATAGGGAGCGCCACCATCGTCTCCGTGGTTGTGCGGGATACGGCGGTTCTTGGGCGCGTGGGCTCACTGTTTTCACTGCCGTCGTTTGAAACGCTCCGCATGATCAGGCTCACCGATGCTTTGAACCGTATGGAGATACTATTCGCCATTGTGTTCATTGTGCTTTTATTCTTTAAGATCACGATTATTTTCTACGCATCGGTTACGGCTATCGCGCAGCTGCTGAGACTGAAGTCCTATCATCCGCTGGTGATGATACTGGCCGCATTTACCATCGGATATTCCACGTTTGTATTCCCTACAGCAGAAATACATACGTCCTATTCGCGCCATACGGCCCCTATATTCTGGGTTCTGTTCGAATTCCTGCTGCCTCTTCTGATATTGATTGTTGGGCGTGCCCGCGGGCTGCACAAACAACCACAGCTGAACGAGAATCTGAACTAACCTATTTGAAAATATATATGATAAAACGTTGAAGTGGAACTGGAGAAGAAATGAAAATTGAAACAGGACGCATAACATCCTTTCAATACATGATCTCAATCACCTGCTATTTGCAGGCCTCATCCTTGTTGGCGTCTTTTTTCACGCCGCTCGTCAAGCAGGACTCATGGCTGGTTGTACTTTTAGGTATTGCTGCCGCAATGCCGTTTCTGCTGGTTTATCTGGCGCTGATGCGTACATTTCCCGGCAAGAACCTGATTGAGATGTGTCAGGCTGCACTCGGCAACATAGGCGGGGCTGTCGCGGCTCTGCTTTTCATTTGGTTCTTCATCACCCTCGCTTCTGTGAACTTAAGCTCATTTGGCGTTTTCATTCGTCAGACAATAATGGTGGAAACGCCCACAATCGCTACTGTGATCGTTTGTATGCTTTTCAGCGCTTACGCCGTTTCAAATGGCCTCAAGGTCGTCACCCGATATGCACCTGTCTTCTCGCTGATGGGATATGCGCTCACAGCCCTGGGCATTATATTTACGCTGGAGATAATGGATTTCAATAACTTTTTGCCCATGCTGACTATGTCGACTGTCAAATATATACAGAGTGTCAACATTATGACTACCATCCCTTTTGGGGAGCTGGTCGTTTTTCTGATGGTTGCCCCATATGTCTCCCGCGGAAAGAAGAGCCGGGGCGCTTATCTTTTCGGAGGATTCTTGCTTGGCTGCCTCACGTTTCTGGCTTTAACGCTCCGCGACACTGCCGTGCTGGGCAACGTGGGTTTGCTGTCTGCTCAGCCGTCATTTGAAACGCTGCGGATGGTCAACATCGGATCCCTTCTGAACCGAGTGGAAATCGTGTTTGCCATAGTGCTGATATTGCAAATGGTCTTCAAGATCATGTTTCTTTACTACGTCACCGTTCTGGCAACGGCACAGCTGTTCAGGGTGAAATCCTATAATCCGCTGGTGCTCATAATGGGCGCGTTGATTACAGTCTATTCCGTATTTGTCTATCCATCAACTGTGGTCCGCGCCTCACTGGGCCGTGAGGTATTGCCCATACTCTGGCTGCTGTTTGAACTGCTCCTCCCGTTGCTGCTGCTCGTTGTGGGGCGCGTCCGCGGACTGCACAAGCAGATACCCAGCCAACTAAATACAGACCCCGCCCCGAACTAAAGAGGGCAATACCCCGCCTGCTCCACGCAGCGCTGTCCTACATCCGTCAGCAGCCAGGCAAGAAACAGGCCTCCCCTCTCCGTTTCTTCTCCGGCGCGAATAACGCCGTAGTAACAGGTTGCGAATGGGTAGGCTCCGCTTCTGATGCCCGTATCATTTGGCTCTACGCCTTCAACACGAAGCATCTTGATATCGTCGTTCCTATACAGCGTCTCCAGATAAAACCTGAAAGTATAGCCGATGCTTCCCGCGTCGTTGCGGTATTCGGCCACGGAATCGATCAGCTCTCCCATTTCACTCGCCACCTGCGCCGCTTCGGGACGGACCATCGATTTGCCCTGCATCACTTGCTTTTCCATCGTCGTCTGGCTGCCGGAATTTTCGTCGCGCTGGAAAGCGATGATCGGCATGTCGTCGCCGCCCACCTGGGCCCAGTTGGTGATCTCCCCCGAGTAGATACCGCGGAGCTGTTCCACCGTCAGGTTGTCCACCGGGTTATCCTTATGGGTGATGAACACAAACGCGTCGCGGCAAACCGGTTTTATCACCAGCTCCACGCCCTGCTCTTTTGCCAGCGCCAGCTCATCGTCCGACGGCTGTGTGGCGAATATGATGTCCACCGGCCGCTCCGCCATCGCCGCGTTTTGGGACGTGATCCACGGATAGACGGACATTCGGCCGATCAGATTTTCGTAGGCGTAATGCGTGGTGGAGAAGCAGACAAATCCCGGTATGTCGTCGTCCGCCATGCCCAGATGCTGCCTTGCGCATTCGGTGGCCAGCGGCACACAGACGGTGGAGCCGTCTATCGACGGATACGTTCCCCAATCCACCGAATAGTAATCCACCGAGCCTTCTGCGTCCTCCCAACTGCCAGCCAGCTTCTTTTCACCCAGCGCGAACTCATCGTTTTGTACAATCTTCTGCCAGCCCTCGGGCCGTACCACCATTTCGGAGATGCTCCCCCATGATGTCCTATCGGGCTGAGCGGGGCGGGATGGTGAGGCCGCCGCTGACGTGCCGGGTGTGGGCGCTGCCGGCTCCTCCCACGCGGCTGTCACTTCCGGAACCGTCGCTTCTGGTGTTGCCGTAGGCTCTTTTCGATTGTCTTCGCAACCTGTCAGCAGTATTGTGCAAACCAGTATTATCAACGCTTTTCGCATTCTGCTCACCTCCATGCCTCTTATTGTATGCCGTTTTCCACATTAATACAGATCCATTCCGGCTGTCCCGTAATATATTGTTTTCGATGCCGGTTAGCTGTATAATCCAAATATCAAACGAACAGGAGACCATCATGCCATTCATTCAGGTGAACGTATCCCAAACGTTAGAGGACACACAAAAGGAACAGCTTAAAGCTAGGCTCGGCGAAGTGATCACGCTCATCCCCGGCAAGACCGAGGCGGTCACGATGATCGACATTACGGACAGCCGGACGATCTATATGAACGGCAAGCCCATCGACGGCGGCTTCATTGAGGTGCGGCTGTACGGCGCTGCGGAGCAGGCCAGTAAGGAAGCGATGACCGAGGCGGTATTCGCGGCGATGGAGCAGCTGCTCGGCATCAAGCCGCATAACTTGTACCTCAATATATTTGAGATGAACAGCTGGGGCACCGGCGGACGGCTGAAATAAGACGGGGCGGCTGTTGTCATCTCACGAGAGCCCCAACAATATAATATAATTTTATAACCCTTTTCCCATTCAAAAACCGTTACGGAGGTGCGATTATGATCTGCAACCGGTGCGGGCATGCCAACGGCGCGGACAGTCGGTTCTGCACATCATGCGGTCACCCGTTGGAACCGTCGCCTTACGTTCCACCGCCGGTACCTGCCCCGAATGCTCAGCATAAAGTTAACGTTCCGGCTGTCATTTTGGGTATGGCGTGCGCGCTGCTCGCCGCTGTTGTCATGCTGCTGTTTCTCGGTGTGATCCAACCGATCGCGCCCTTGCGTCCCGCGGCGGTTGTAACGCCCGGTGACATTAGCGCAGATGATGCGCCGCTCATTGTCTGCCTGCTGATTGCGGATGATTCCGCCGCCTGGTATACGCATCAGGCGGACGATATCGCCGCGGCCATGGAAGACGCTGGCTACACACTGACGGTTAGCGAGGCCGACCGCGATGCGGAAACCCAGATGATACAGCTGGAGGATGCTATTGTGGCTGGCGCGGACGTGGTTATACTGGAACCGGTGCTTGCAGAGGCCTGCCAGCCTGCGCTGCAGGTGGCCCGTGAAGCAGGCGTGGCTGTTGTGCTGCTCGGCCGCAGCGACGAGCTCAAAGACCTGTCCGATACCGCCATCGAAACCGGGCCGATGGTTGCCAGCAAGCTGACCGACTGGCTGCGAATGTATTGGTGATAAACGAACGGACTGCATGACGTACAGTCGTGCAAAAGCCCTCCCGCAGGCTCGAATCATGCAAAAGAATGTGGTCGGCGGTTCAAGTAATTGACAACTGCGTTTTGCCATGATACTATAATCACAATTATTCGTTAAACGCGATGACGAAGACGTGGCGCGCATGAGCCAACCAAAGAGAGCTCCGGAGGGTGGAAACGGAGCGGCGGCGGCGCGGTTTGCATCACTTCCGAGCGGCGGTTCCGACAGGTAGGAGCCGAACGGCGTCTGCACCGTTACACGCAGCGGGCTTGTTGGAGCCTTGGTCAAGGAGGGCCGGATTGTCGGCCAAATTGGGTGGTACCGCGGAGTATGCTTCGTCCCATAGGGGATGGAGCTTTTTTATTTGTTTCGGAAAATATAACACAAAGGAGTGAACAGGTTATGGATGAAAGGCTGATGCTGATCGCGGAGCGTTTAAAGGCGCTGCGGGAGATCATGGATGTGTCGGCGGCTGACATGGCGATAGCGGTCGGAATGGACGAGGCGGCATACCTCGAATACGAAGCGGGCCGGAACGATTTTTCCTTCTCGTTCCTGTATTCGGCGGCGGGCCGGCTGGGCGTGGACATCGTGGACCTGATGACGGGCGAAACGCCGCGGCTTAAGGTATGCTCGTTTGTCAAAAGCGGCGCGGGGCTCAAGCTGGAGCGCCGCAAGGAGTACAAGTATGAGCACCTCGCCCCCATATTCAAGAACAAGAAGATGGAGCCGTTTGTGGTAACGGTGGAGCCCAGCGGCGTGGACGCCCGTTCGCACATGAACGCGCACGAGGGCCACGAGTTCGACTACGTGCTGGAGGGCTCGATGACGCTGTACATCGACAACCAAGCTCTGAAAATGCAGGCGGGCGACGCGGTGTACTACGACGCCAAGCACAAGCATGCCATGCAGGCGGAGGGCGGCCCGTGCCGTTTCCTTGCCGTGATCGCAAAATAAGGGGGCGCATATGAGGATATTCGAGAAATACGCACAAGCAGACTTTACATCCTACGAGGATTTCCATCAGAACTTTAAGATCACCGTGCCGGAGCGTTTCAACTTCGCTTTCGACGTGCTCGACGAGCTGGCGGTGACGAAGCCGGACAAGACGGCGCTGTACTGGACGAACGATCAGGGCGCGAAGCGCATCATCAGCTTCGCCGATATGAAGCGCCTGTCCGACAAGGCAGCGCACTATCTGTCCTCCCTCGGCATTGGCAAGGGCGACATGGTGATGATCATACTGAAGCGCGACTGGCAGTTCTGGTTCACCATTATGGCGCTGCACAAGCTGGGCGCGGTCACGATACCCGCGACGCACCTGCTGACCGAGAAGGACATCACCTACCGCGTGAACGCCGCGGGTGTGAAAGCTATCATCTGCACCGACTCCGGCGACATCAAGGCGCGCATCGACGCTGCCAAGGATATGCCGTCGCTTAAGCTCAAGCTGCTCTGCGGCGACCGCGAGGGCTGGCTCAACTACGACAAAGGCACGGAGAACGCAAGCGAAAACTTTGTCAAACCTGCGCCTCAGGATCAGCCGTCCAACGACGACATGATGCTGCTGTATTTCACGTCCGGTACCACCGGCATGCCCAAGATGGTGGCGCACTCGTTCACCTATCCGCTGGGGCACATACCCACCGCGGTGTTCTGGCACAACTGCGACCCGGATGGCATGCACCTTACGGTGTCGGAGACGGGCTGGGCGAAGTCGGTCTGGGGCAAGCTGTACGGCCAGTGGCTGGCCGAGACGGCGGTGTTCGTGTACGACCACGAGAAGTTCACGCCTTCCGAGATGCTCAAGGCTATCTGCGAGCACAGGGTAACGACGTTCTGCGCGCCGCCCACCGTATACCGCTACTTCATCAAGGAAGACCTCAGCAAATACGATTTCTCGCACATGAAATGGGCCACCACCGCGGGCGAACCCTTAAACCCCGAGGTATTCCTCCAGTTCGAGAAGGCCACCGGCCTCAAGCTGTATGAGATTTACGGCCAGACGGAACTGACCGTCACCGTGGGTACGTACATCTGGATGACGCCCAAGCCGGGTTCCATGGGCAAGCCCTCGCCGCTGTTCGACGTGGATATCGTGAACGAAGCGGGCGAGCCGTGCAACTGGGGCGAGACGGGTGAAATCGTGGTGCGTACCGACAACGGCGTCAACCCCGGTATGTTCCTCGGCTATTTCCGCGACGAGGAGCTGACCAGCCGCGTCTGGCACGACGGCATGTATCATACCGGCGACGTGGCGTGGAAGGACGAGGACGGTTACTACTGGTACGTGGGCCGCACTGACGACGTGATCAAGTCCTCCGGCTACCGCATCGGGCCGTTCGAGGTGGAAAGCGCGCTGATGGAGCACCCCGCCGTGCTGGAGACGGCCATCACCGGCGTGCCGCACCCGGACCGCGGGCAGGTCGTGAAGGCGACCATCGTCCTCGCCAAGGGCTGGGAGGCCTCCGATGCGCTCGCCAAGGAGCTGCAGGAGCATGTGAAGAAGGTGACTGCGCCGTACAAGTACCCGCGCGTGATCGAGTTTGTTACCGAGCTGCCCAAGACCATCAGCGGCAAGATACGCCGCGTGGAGCTGCGGGAGCGCGACAAGAACAAATAGCATACTATCTGGGGAGATGTATATAGGGTGGAAAAGCGTCGGTTGAAAAACTGGCGCTTTTCTGTCTCCTGTCATGCAGAGCGAAGCGAAGCATCCCCTTCTCAAGCGCTCCTCAGAATGGGATTTCCTCGCAAGCTCGGAATGACAGTTGGTATGGCGCTACATCCAATCCTTTGCGAGATCAGTCCATTCCGGGTTCAGGGTTTCCACAAGCACGTTTTTCTTTGACCTACTCTCTATCCTTTGATCTGTTTCTCTCTTGCAATAGCCGCCTTCACTTGATCTGTCTTCTCAAAATAGACCAGCATATCCACGTTATATTTCGAGGTGAATCCTGGTATAAAGTGATTACGATGCTCGTAGACGCGGCGTGCCAGATTGTTCGTCATCCCCGTATACAGTATGTTACGATATCGGCTTGCCATCATATATACGTAATACTCTACTCCACTGCTGATCTCCTTAAAAAACTATATACAATTATACCATGTTTCATTTGCGAAGGAGTTTTCAATCCGTCCATTTTACATAAAATCTCACCTTCCTCCGCACACTAAACAAAACATGCAATGAGGTAATCCCTTTGTCTTTCAAGGAACTGCTGCTGCGGAAAAAACCGATCGGGCGCATGGAGGCGCAGGCATACCGGAACCAACTGAACCGCTCTATGGGTGCGCTGGATCTGACGGCGCTTGGCATCGGCGCGATCATCGGCACCGGCATATTCGTGCTGACGGGCGTCGCATCGGCGCTCTACGCAGGCCCCGCGGTGGTCATCTCGTTCCTGATATCCGGCTTCGCGGCGGGTCTCGCGGCGCTATGCTACGCAGAGCTATCCGCGATGGTGCCGGTAGCGGGCAGCGCTTACACGTACGCCTATACCGCGATGGGTGAGCTGATCGCGTGGCTCATCGGCTGGAATCTGATACTCGAATACCTCGTGGCCGCCGGGGCGGTGGCGGTGGGCTGGGGTTCATATTTTGCAGACATGCTCTCCTCTATCGGTATCGAGCTGCCCGTGGCGCTGACGTACTCACCGTTCGAGGGCGGTGTGTTCAACCTGCCGGCAGTGGTCATCTCGCTGCTGGTGATGCTACTGGTGATACGCGGCACCAAGGAGAGCGCGAAGCTGACCAAGATCATCGTGGCCGTCAAGCTGCTGGTGGTGGCGCTGTTCATCATCGTCGGCGTATTCTATGTGCACAAGAAAAACTTCACGCCGTTCATGCCATACGGCTTCCCCGGCATTATACAGGGCTCTGCCATCGTGTTTTTCGCGTACATCGGTTTCGACGCGGTGTCCACCGCCGCCGAAGAGGTGCGCAACCCCAAGCGCGATCTGCCGCGCGGCATCATCGCGTCGCTGATCGTCTCCACGCTGCTATACATTCTGGTGGCGCTGGTGGTGAACGGCATGATGCCCTACACCCAGCTCAACACACCCTCCCCCATATCCACGGCATTGTTGTCTGCGGGCATCCGCTGGGCGTCCGCGTTCATATCGGTTGGCGCACTCGCGGGCCTCACCAGCGTGCTCATTGCCGTGATGTTCGCGCAGACGCGCATATTCTTCGCAATGTCGCGGGACGGTCTGATTCCGCCGCTGCTCGGGCGCGTGCACAAGAGGTTTGAGACGCCGTACGTGGGCACATTGATTGTGGGCGTGCTGATCGCACTGGTGGGTGCATTTTTCCCGGTGGACCTTATCGCGCAAATGGCCAACATCGGAACGCTGTCGGCCCTCGCCGTGGTGGCAATTGGCGTTATCATACTGCGCCGCACGCAGCCCAGCTTGGAGCGTCCATTCCGTGTGCCGTGGGTGCCGTTCGTGCCCGCGCTGTCCGCGCTGATGTCGACGTATTTAATGTTCAACCTGCCGCTGGCCACATGGGTACGCTTCATCGTCTGGATACTAATTGGCATCGTGATATACGCGCTTTATGGTCGCAAACACAGTGCGCTCAACGGTAGGGCCCCTTCCCAAAAGCCCGAATAACCTCTCTCGCGCTCAACATGCGCACGCTCTGCGAATATGATATCAGCAGGGAGGGGCTTCAATGGATTATCTCAAACGGTTATCCGCGCTGCAGGGCAGTGCGAAGGTGCTGGAATGCGGCGGCAGCACGCGCATCGTGCTGATGAGCGACTGTCACCGGGGAGACGGAAGCCGCGCCGACACGTTCTTCAGGAACCGCAACGTCTATCTGGCTGCACTGCAGCATTATTACGCGGAAAACTATACATATATTGAGCTGGGCGACGGTGACGAGCTGTGGGAGAACCGCTCGCTGGCCGGCATTATCGACGCGCACCCCGAGGTGTTCGAACGCCTGTCATGGTTTTTGAACGATGGACGTTTTTACGCACTGACGGGCAACCACGACATCGAGCGCACCAACAGCCGCTATGAGCCGGCTGCGCGCCGCAGTCCGCAGCGCGCCCGGCTCATCACGCGATTTCAGCTGCTTGAAACATACGCTTCCATCCGGCTTGTGTTCGGCAGCGGCGACGACATACTGCTGGTGCACGGGCATCAGGTGGACGCGCTGAACAGCACGTGGTGGCGGCTGGCCCGGTTCCTGGTGCGGCATCTATGGCGGCCGCTCGAATCCTTCGGCGTCAGCGACCCCACCAGCGCAGCCAAGAACTATGTTCGGCGCGAGCGGACGGAGAAACGGCTGATCGAGTGGGTATGCGACAACCGGCGGATGCTGGTCGCCGGACACACACACCGGCCTGTCTTCCC
>JAEWWC010000124.1 GCA_023396555.1 Bacillota bacterium | reverse complement strand
GAGGCGGGAACCGCCTTTTTTCGTGTAGTGCATGGAAGCGGCAGACGACCAAGGGGCGAGGAGGCGGCGCGTCTGGGAAGCCTCGCCCTGCGGAAGTGGCGTGTCAGACGAGGATCACAACTTTATGATCTGGGGGATCCGATCGGGGTTGACATTGTGGTGAAACAGCAAGACGGTCAGCCTTGTTTTGGCGATACGTGCAGAAGGGGATCAAGCCCCGCTCTTGCTGGCTCTACAGGTATTCGTCGATACAGCGGAGCAGCGCGTCCATCTGTTCGTCGGTGCCGATGCTGATACGCAGGTATTCGCTGATGCGCGGCAGGTTGAAGTGCCGCACATAGATGCGGTGCTGTTCCAAATGGCTTTTAAGCTGCGCGGCGCTGAACCCCGGCTTGGACGCGAACAGGAAGTTTGAGCTGGACGGCAGCACATCAAAACCGAGGGCCTGCAGCCCGCGGGCGGTGCGCTCTCGCGTAGCTATTATTTTCCGGGCAATGGAATCGTAGTATGCGGTGTCCAGCAGCGCGGCTGCGCCCACGTGCTGTGCGAGCATATCCAGCGGATAGGAGTTGAAGCTGTCCTTGATGCGCGTGAGGGCGTCGATGAGGTGCGGCTGCCCCAGCGCCAGACCGACGCGCAGGCCGGCCAGCGAATGCGACTTGGACATCGTCATCACCACGAGCAGATTGGGGTAACGGCTGATCAGCGAAACGGCGCTTTCGGTGCCGAAGGCGGCGTACGCCTCGTCCACGATCACCACGCGCTTCGTGTTGTTTTGCAGTATGCGCTCCACGCCGGACAGCGGCAGCACGATGCCGGTGGGCGCGTTGGGGTTGGCCAATACGATGCCGCCCGGGCTCACCATACTGTCAACCGGCACTGTGAAGTCTTCATTCAGCGGCACGGTGGTATAGCTGATGCCGTAGTAGGCTGCCCACACGGGGTAGAAGCTGTATGTGATGTCCGGAAACAGTATGTCGCCGTCGAAGAAAGCGTCGAACGCGAGGCCCAGCACCTCGTCCGAGCCGTTGCCGCAGAACACATGCGACTCGGGCAGGTTGAAAACGGTGGCTGACGCAGCGCGCAGCGGGCCTCCGTCCGGCCTCGGATACAGCCGAAGGCGCGAACCGTCGAAACGGGCCAGCGCGTCCAATGCTGCGGGCGAGGGCGGGTACGGGTTTTCGTTGGTGTTGAGCTTGATGATATCCGTTCCCTGCGGCTGCGCTCCTGCCGTGTAGGGAGTGATGCCGCGGGCTTTCTGACTGAGATAGCGTTGCACTGGGTTCCTCCGGAACATTTTCCTTCATCATAACACAAGCTCTCGTAAAAATTAACACATTTCTCTGTGCGTATATGATAGAATACGCGTATGAAAAGATGCAGCTGGGCGCAAGGCAATGACCCTTTGATGCGCGATTATCACGACAATGAATTCGGGCGAAAGAAGAACAACGATACTGCGCTGTTTGAGAAGCTGTGCCTGGAGATGTTTCAGGCGGGGCTGTCGTGGCGCACGGTGCTGTATAAGCGTGAGGCATTCCGTGAGGTGTTCCACGGGTTCAACGTGGCGCGCGTGGCGCGGATGACGCCAGAGGACACTGACGCGCTGATGGCGGACAGCCGCATCAACCGCAACCGGCGCAAGATCGATGCGGTGATATACAACGCAGGGCTGATGCGTGGGCAGTTTGCGCGGGAAGGCAGCTTTGCGGCGTATACATACAGCTTCGGAGATGGCGGGTCGCTGCACCGCGATCTGAAGAAGCGGGGGTTCAAGTTCACCGGCGAGACAGTGTGCGAATCTTTTCTCGGCAGCGTGGGCGCGATTGAAGGACACGAGCCGGGCTGTGATTTATTTGGCGGGGGGTTATAAATGCCGGCATATTTAACGCATAAAGAGGCGGGGGACCGGGTGCTCGAAGCTGTCAGTGTGCCACACAGAGCGGCTTTTTTGCTGGGATGCCAGGGCCCGGATATGCTCTTCTTTCATAACTACCAGCCGTGGCGGCGCGACAAGACGATGTTTGCGCTGGGCGTGGCGATGCATAACGGCGATACGCGCACGCTGCTGGAACACCTCATCGGCTTTGCGCGTGGGTATGAGGGTGCGGACCGGGATGAGCTGGTGTCATACGCCGCCGGGTTTCTGACGCACTACGCCGTAGACAAAAACGCACACCCGTTTGTATATGGAAAAACAGGCGAGGACGACGCGCGTCATCAGGCGATCGAATACATGTGGGACAGCTATACGGCGACCGAGAAATGGGGCATCGAACCGGAAAAGTATACGATACACCCCGAGGTGATGTACGGAGAGATCGGATCCGGCATCTGCGCATGGTACTGCAAGGCCGCGGATGAACTGCACGGCCTGCACATCACGCCGAAGATGGTGAGGAAGGCGCAAAAGCAGTTCGCTTTCGCAAAGCAAACGCTGGGGAGTCTCGGCCCGTTGCGGCGGCGTTATCTGGCGGTGATCGGTCGGATTGCACGCTTTGACACCACCAGTCTGCTGTATCCGGTGGAGCGGGACGAATCATTGTTCAGCATGACGGAATATGCCGAGATGAAGAAGTTGGTGGATGAAGGCGTGCAGCAGGCGCGGCAGATGATCCCTGCAGCGCTGGCGGCGATGAATGGCGATACGGCAGAGTTGCCCGCGTGGTTCGGCGATGCTGATTTTGCGGGGGAGCCGGCCGCCCGGCAGGCTTGAACGTCAGATTTTTGTTCCGTTTTTTGGTTCTGGCAGATGAATGAAAGTCGTGCCAAACGCGCAAACTAGCGTCAGAAAAAATGAAAAGGCGGATACAAATATGTCGAAAACAAACTGTTCCTGCTGTTCCAAGGCGATGGAATCCCGCGCGATGCAGAACTGCAAGGCGTGCAATTCGTATATGTGCAAGGATTGTTACGACATGAACAGCGGATACTGCAGCGATTGCCAGCAGAGCATGGAGATGTTCGAATAGCAGCCAGCCAAACTGATTGCAAATTAAAAAACGGCTATTGCTGCCGTTTTTTATTGTATTCTTTCATGGCCTGTACGACCTCGGGTGAGATGACATGCTCCATGCGGCAGGCATCCGATTCGGCCAGATCCGGACTGATGCCCAGCGAACTCACCAGAAAGTCGGTGATGATATGGTGCAGCTCATGGATGCTGGCTGCCTTGCTGCGGCCCTTATCGGTGAATGTGATGTCTCCATAGGGCTCCTGACGGATATAGCCTTCGCTTTTCAGATTGGACATGGCGCGGTTGACGCTGGGTTTGGTGACGCCCAGAAAACGCGCGATATCCACGCTGCGCACCACGTTGTTTTTGGTCTCCAGTTCCAGTATCGCTTCCAGATACATCTCGACCGATTCACTGAAATCCATGTCCGTCACCTCCTTTGGCTTTTAATTAGTCCATTAATAATAACATATTCTGCATAAAAAGCAAATGACTAAATTAACATCTGCCTATTTGAGAGACAGCAGCAGAAATATAGCCGCGGCTATCAGAAACGGAAGAAAAAACAGCAGACGCTTAAAGCCAAGGTTTTTGTTGAACTCCGCTTCGTTCTCGTCCCGCTCCGGATTGCGTATCCTGTATAGCGTATTCTGCAGCTTTTCCTTGATGCTCATACCGTAAAAATCTCCTGATCAGCGTCGTAGCGCAAGTGGCTTTTGGGCAGATCGGTCTCGTTTTTGGCGGGCTCGCTTTGTATGAGCGAGAGCATTTCCTCCAGCGTCCGGATACCGCCTATGGCGTCGTAAGTCGTGCAGCACATCGCGCCTGTTTTACACGCGATGCGCGCGCAGTCCGTGAGGCCAAAGCCGCGTATCATGCCGGCAAGGAAGCCCGCGATGGTGGTGTCTCCGCCAGCCAGCGCCGACTTGAAGTTCTTGACCACGTAGGTGGGCTGAAACAGCTCGCGGTCAGCCCAGTCCGCTTTGCCGATGGCGGACATTTTCTCCGCATCCGCCGTTTTGATGTAGACGCCGTGTGCACCGCATTTGATGAATGCGACCTTGGGCCCCATGCTCAGTATCGTGTCTCCCAGAGCTCTAATTCGGGAGAAGTCCAGAGAGTCCGCGAAGTCGCCGCCGTGCCGGGCCATGATGCGGTCGTATTCCGGCCTGTCCAGCATCAGCAGCGCCTCCTCAATGCTGGGCATGAATATATCCACATAGGGCAGTGTGCGCGAAAGCGCGCCGGGCCAGTCCACATGCCATGACTCGCTTGCGGGATCGGGCAGCGACATATCCAGAGAGGTGACGGCGCCGGCTGCCTTGGCCTGTGCAAACACCCGCGTAAGCTCCGTGCCGCCGTCGGCGTATATCTTTTTGAGGAGTGGGGGATAGCCGAAGTGGAAGAATCCCACCCTGCCCACTGTTTCATAGTCGATGTCGTCCGACGAGAACGTGTCATTGCCGGCGGGGTCGTGCAGTATGATACGGTCTATGCCGGGCGGCGAGAGTATGACAGAATAGGAGGTGCGCGTGCCCACCTGCTTTTTGATGTCGCAGCCCGTTTCCCTTTTCGCGATGGCGCCCAGCATAACGCCGAAATCGTCATCGCCGATGTTAGCCACGGGCAGCACACGAAGACCCAACCGGGCCAGCGCAAAACCGGTGTTGGACACGAGCCCGCCCGACGATACGACTGCACCGCCGACGTTGATCAGGCGGCCGGGATAAAAGAGCTCTTCAATTTTGCAGGGCTGACGGCCGTCAAACGCCGGGCTGATGTCGAGACAGAGATGCCCGGCCACTACGATATCCCATTTGTGCATACACACACTCCTTGCGCTGGATTCCATTGTTTTTGCTGCAGCCTATTATAACACAAAACGGCAAAAAGTCGGTAAGAGATTTGAGAGTGAGACGTCATAACGGAGAGGTGTATAGCCCCATGTATATTTATGAGACAGGCACAGCCGCATGATCTGTTTGAAGAAAAGTTTTATACATTTTGCAATTCGGGCAGGAATTTTTGAATCTTTAAAAAGGTCCCTCTAGCTTCATTTTACACACCGTGTGGACAAAAATGTGGATAACTGGGATAAAAATATTCATTTAGACGACAGACAATATACAATCACAGATGCTCATGAATCGAACACCTGTTAGATAACAAATTTCGTTAACGGTTTTTAGTATTCAGTTCGCTTAATGTTTATGCAGCAAAAGGGCATTATTATATTCCAAATCAGGATAATGCTGCGCCCAATTGGGAATCATATCAATATATATTATGAAAAGGCGGTGCGCGGGATGAACGATAATCTGGACGATATCAGACAGCAGATGAGAGGCCAGAAGGGTGAACGCATTACTTTGCGGCTGCGGTGCGGGCGGCGAGGCGGCACCACGCAGGACGGCATCATCGACGGCCTATATCCGGAAGTGTTCACCGTGCTGGTGCGGGAGCATGGATACCGGCGGCGTTATTGCTTTTCCTATTCCGAAGTGCTCACGCATCACGTGGAGATAATCCTAGGTCCAGAATCTCTCCTGTCTCTGCGTCCTGAAACATAAGCCAGTAACCGTGCGCGTCCTGTGTGACGCAGCGCAGATATGTGCCAAAGCCATCCAGCCATACGGGAGGCGCCATGCCGTATTCGCCCGGAACACCCACCGCTTTGGCGACGATGTTGGGACCGCTGTATATGCGTCCGGTGATGTAATGCCACCAGCCGGTAGGGCCGGGGTAGGACATCTTGACCCACTCGCTCTGCGGAAACACCGATGGGAACGGATTGATACGTTCCTGCCGGGTGGCGTGCGGGCAGGAATCACAGGGGCTGTACACGTCTTCCTCGTCTGATTCGGATATCGGTTGGAACGGCTCGTTTTCAGGCTCCTGCCAATCGGGCTCATCCTCCGTATCGGAGGGATACGCCGGCGTCATATACAGCGGTCCGGCGGCTGGGTTTTCCGCTTCAACTGCCGCTGTATTTTCAGGCGGCTCAGGTGTGGTTTCCGGCTCTGGTACAGGCTCCGGTTCCGGGAGGGGAGCTGTCTGGGCAGCTGTCTGGCTCTGCTGCTCGGGCTGCTCGGGTACGGGGGGGACTGGGCGCGGCGCGTGAATGAGCTTGAAGCGCGCGGAAGCCTCCGTCCAGTCCACATCGGTCGATTTAAGGCAAAACGCGTGAGATTTATCGTGTACAACAGCGGCTCCCCAAACGCTTTTGAGCCGGATGCCCGGCAGCGTCTGGTGGACGCCGCTGTTTGTCACATCGCCGGCATAGATGGCAGCGCCGTCGTGCAAAAACAGATACAAGGCGTAGCTGCCCGCAGGCAGGTTGTTTATCGTCAGCGAGACGGCAAGGCCGGACTGCCCCGCCTGCAGCTTGAGCGTGGCCCGGCTCTGCGGATGGGCGTACGGCCCGTCGCCCGGCCGCAGCAGCATTATCTGACGTTGTATGCTTTCCATATCTGTCTCCTTGAATCAAAGCTTTGTTATTAATGTATATGGATGACCGGCAGTGAAAATGAATAAATACGGTGATTTAAAAATGGGGTAAATTCGCGGTTGATTTTTTTTCGACTTATGTTATAATCGAATTTGCGACTTTATAAGGCTAGCATGTTTCATTGTCTCCGGCTTTGACAAAGGTTTGGAGCGCGGCTTGCAGGCCAGGAAAAAGAGGTGAGTGCAGATGAAGAAAGGCATACATCCCGAGTATCACGCGTGTACGGTCACGTGCGCCTGCGGCGAAACGTTTACCACCGGTTCGGTACGCAAAGAC
>JAEWWC010000114.1 GCA_023396555.1 Bacillota bacterium | reverse complement strand
TTCAAGGCGCTCGAAACCACTTTCCTGAACGATAAATCGGTGATTCACCGTCTGAAAGGCATCGGAGTGCTGACCGCGGACGAAGCCTTAACGCTCGGTGCGGTTGGCCCCATGCTGCGGGCCAGCGGCGTGGAACAGGATATGCGCAAAACGGGCTACGCGGTTTATGATGAGCTGGATGTCAACGTGATGACGAGCCCCGACGGCGACAGCTTTGCGCGGTGCGCCGTGCGTATGGGTGAAGTCCATACGTCTATCGATATCATCCGACAGGCAATCAGCAAAATGCCGGACGGCGATATTTCTGTAAAAGTGACGGGAAACCCCAATGGTCAGGGCTTTATCCGTGTGGAGCAGCCGCGCGGGGAGGCGTTCTATCATGTGCGCGCCAACGGCACCAAGTTTTTAGAGCGTTTCCGTGTGCGCACGCCCACGTTCGCGAATCTGCCCGCGCTGCTGAAGATCCTTGAGGGGCGCAGCCTGGCCAACGTGCCGGTGCTGATTCTCACGATTGACCCGTGCATCAGCTGCACAGAAAGGTAGGCGCGCGATGTCTGTGATGTATTTTTCCAGAAGCGCCCTCAAAAATCTGGGGCAAAAGCCGGCCACGCTGATGTATCCGTACAAGAAACGGGAGTTCTTCGAACGCACCCGTGGTCATATCGACATCAGCATTCCCGACTGCATATACTGCGGCATCTGCCAGCGGCGCTGCCCCACCGGCAGTATCCGCGTGGCGAAAGCGGATAAGCACTGGGAGATCGAACGCATGAAGTGCATACAGTGCAACTCGTGCGTGGAGAACTGCCCCAAGAAGTGCCTGTTCATGAAGAACGACTACACCACGCCCAGCGTGGAGAAACAGACGGACGAGTTCAGCGGTGCATGAGTATCCCATCACGCTGGAGATCATCCGCATCGCCGAAGAGACGGCCAAGGAGCAAAATGCGGCGCGTGTGGACAAGGTCGCGCTGGTGATCGGCGATTTGTCTGGTTACGTGGGCGAGAGCGTGCACATGTATTTCGATGAGATATCCAAAGGCACCGCCTGTGAGGGCTGCCGCCTCGAAATTACGCGCGTACGCCCCAAGGTGAAGTGTACGGCCTGCGGCGAAGTGTTTGAACGCAAGCCTTTCTCGTTCGAGTGTCCCGTGTGCAAAGGGCAGGCGGGTCCCACCAGCATCGGAACGGAATTCTATATCGACCATATTGAAGTGAGCCGGGAAAAGGAAGGGATCAATGGAGACTGAACGCATCGACGTGAAGAAATCCATATACAACAGGAACGACCGCATCGCGGACGAGGTGAACCGCGGGATGACGGAAACCCGCACGCTGCTGATCAACGTGATGGGCGCACCCGGCGTCGGTAAGACCTCGGTGATCCGCCGCGTGGTGGAAGGGCTGGAACTGCCCGCCGCGGTGATCGAGGGCGACATCGAGTCGGACATCGATACCAAGGCGCTGGAGGCGCTGGGCATCAGCACCCACCAGATCAACACGCACGGCGCGTGCCATCTGGACGCACCCACCATTCAGGTGGCGTTGGGCGCGTTTGCGGTGCCGCGGGACGGCGTGGTGTTCATCGAGAATATCGGCAACCTCGTGTGCCCGGCGGAGTTTGCCATCGGCGAGCATGCGAAGATGCTGATCGTGACTGCAACGGACGGCAGCGACAAGCCGTATAAATATCCGCTGGCGTTTGAGAAGGCGGACATCATCGTGCTGAACAAGGCGGATCTGCTGCCCTATGTGGACTTCGACGAGAGCTTCTTCATGGCGGGCGTGCGGGTGCTGAACCCGGACGTGCCGGTGATGAAGGTATCGGCCCGGGCCGGTGAGGGCGTGGACGGCATCATACAATGGATAAGAGAGAAGAAAAAGAGCCTCGGGGCTTGAACATCAGAATATATGGGATCGTTCAAGGGGTGGGTTTCCGCCCCTTTGTGGTTAAGCTGGCTTTTTCGCTGGGCGTGACGGGAACGGTGAAGAACAGCGGCGGGCTGGTGAACATCATGGCCTGCGGCACGGCGGAGCAGCTGGACGCATTCCAAAAGCGGCTGCTGGATGAAAAACCGGCCAACGCATTGATTGTGCATCATGAGACGGAGGATACTTCGGTTGCCCGGTACGATTCCTTTACCATCGAGCCTAGCGGTGAGGCGGAAGGGGCGGTGTTCGTGTCGCCCGACCTTTGCGTGTGCGACGCGTGCCTTGGGGAATTGTCGGATAAGCAGGATGAGCGGTTCCGGCATCCGTTCATCAGCTGCATGGCGTGCGGCCCGCGCTACAGCATCATAGAGGATGCGCCGTACGATCGGGGCACCACTACGATGCGGGATTTTGAGATGTGCGAAGCCTGCGCCGCGCAGTATGGGGACCGGGAAGACAGGCGCTATCACGCGCAGACCATCTCCTGCCACCGCTGCGGCCCTTTTCTGATATACAAGGACAGCGCGGGGAGTGAAACCACACATGAGGCTGCGTTTAATGGCGCGGTAAAGGCGCTGAGTGCAGGCGGCGTGGTGGCGGTGAAGGGCATCGGCGGGTATCTCCTGTGCTGCGATCCGTTTGACCAGAACGCGGTGCTGCGTCTGCGTGAGCTGAAAAACCGCGAACTGAAACCGTTTGCGGTGATGTTTCCGGATATGGATGCCGTGCATCGCTATGCCCATGTCTCGCCGCAGGAGGAAGCGCTGCTGCTGTCCGGCGCGCGGCCCATCGTGCTGTTGAAACAGAAGGAAAACAATCTCTCGCCCGCGGTGTGCGGCGACAGCCGGCTGCTGGGCGCGTTTCTGCCGTATACGCCACTACACGCGTTGCTGATACAGGCTGTCGGCCCGCTGGTGATGACGAGCGCGAACGTGTCGGAAGAGCCTATTGTGAAGGACGACGGACCCATGCTGGCGTGGCCGGGCCTTGACGGCGTGTTGTATAATACGCGACGAATTGCCGCGCGGGTGGATGACTCGGTGGCGAAGATATCGGCGGGACGGACGCAGATGTTCCGGCGATCTCGGGGGTATGCGCCGCTGCCGGTGATACTGCGCGACGAAAGCCTAGGGGCGGTGTTCGCGGCGGGCGGGCAACTCAAGTCCACGTTTTGCCTCGCGTCCGGGCGCTTTGCGTATATGGGGCCGCACATCGGCGATCTGGACAACGACGGCTGTATAAATGCGTACCGCGAAAGCCGGGAGCGGCTGCAAAAGCTGCTGCGCATAAGCCCGGAGATGGCCGTGTGCGACCTGCACCCCGGCTACGCGTCTACGGCGTTCGCGGAGGAAATGGGGCTGCCGCTGCTGCACGTGCAGCACCATCACGCGCACATCGCGTCGGTGATGGCGGAGCACGGCCTCGAAGAGCCGGTGATTGGCGTCGCGTTGGACGGCACGGGCTGGGGCTGTGACAACACCGTATGGGGCGGCGAGTTTCTGGTGTGCCGCGGCAACCGCTTCGAACGGGCCGGGCACATCAAATCCGTCCGTTTTTTGGGCGGCGACGAGGGCATGAAGGACGCGGCCAAGAGCGCGATGTGCTACCTGCACGATGCGGGCCTCACCGCGCATATTCGTGATGAGCG
>JAEWWC010000085.1 GCA_023396555.1 Bacillota bacterium | reverse complement strand
GTGCACGGCATCGAGGACGCCTGCGCGGACGACGCGCTGTGGCTGGTCGGGGCAATCGTGAATTACATCAAGGAGACGGGCGAAACAGCGTTTGCGAACGAGGTCATCACGTATGCGGACGGCGGCGACGGCACGGTCTATGAGCACATGATGCGCATACTCGACTTTTCCGCGCGGGAGGTGGGTGCGCACGGCATCTGCAAGGGGCTGCGCGCTGATTGGAACGACTGCCTGAACCTGGGCGGCGGCGAGAGTGCGATGGTCAGCTTCCTGCATCACTGGGCGATTGTGCAGTTCATTGAGTTGGCACGGCATCTGGGGCATGGCGAGGATGCGCAGCGTTACGCGGTGATGGCGGAGCAGGTGCGCAAGGCCTGCGAGGACGTGCTGTGGGACGGCGAGTGGTACATACGCGGCATCACGGCGGACGGGCGCAATATCGGCACGCATACAGACGTTGAAGGCCGCGTGCATTTGGAGAGCAACGCGTGGGCGGTGCTTTCGGGCGTCGCTACCGGCGAGCGCGGGCGCAAGGCGATGGAGGCCATCGAGAAATACCTCTACACGCCCTATGGGCTGATACTCAACGCGCCGCCGTACACCAAGCGCGACGACGGCATCGGTTTTGTGACGCGCGTGTACCCCGGCGTCAAGGAGAACGGCGCGATATTCTCCCACCCCAACCCGTGGGCGTGGGCGGCCCAGTGCATGCTGGGTAACGGCGAGGGCGCGATGAAGTTCTACGACGCGCTTTGCCCGTATTATCAGAATGACAAGATCGAGGTACGCCAGTCGGAGCCGTACAGCTACTGCCAGTTCGTGATGGGCAGCGCGCATACGGCGTTCGGGCGCGCGCGGCATCCGTTCATGACGGGCAGCGCGGGCTGGGCGTACTTAGCAACGACGCAATATATGCTGGGCATTCGGCCCGGCTTCGACGGCTTGACGGTGGACCCCTGTGTGCCGGCGGACTGGAAGGAGTTTACCGCCGTACGGTTGTGGCGTGGCGCGCGCTACGAGATCACGGTGAAGAACCCGCAGGGCGTGCAGCGCGGTGTGAAACGCATACTGGCGGACGGACAGGCGGTGACCAAGCTGCCCGTGCTGCCCGCGGGCGAGGTGTGTCGCACGGTGGTCGAAATGGGGGGAGCAGTATGATCAAGTTTGGAACGGGCGGCTGGCGCGCCATCATCGGCGAGGAATTCACCAAGGGCAACGTGCAGCTGCTGTGCGCGGCCCTGTGCAATATGATGAAGGAGCAGGGCGTGGCGGACAAAGGGCTCTGCGTGGGATACGACCGGCGCTTCCTGTCCAAGCCGGCGGCGCAATGGTTCGCGGAGGTGTGCGCGGGGCTGAACGTGCCCTGCCTGCTGCTGGACCGCGAAGCGCCCACGCCGCTCATCATGTTCACCGTGCGCCAGTATGGCCTTCCGTATGGCATTGCGGTGACAGCCAGCCATAACCCGGCGATATACAACGGCATCAAGGTATTCACGGAGGGCGGGCGCGATGCCGCAGAGGATGTGACACTGGAGATCGAGCGGTACATTGCAGCGATTGAAGGCAGGGATATCCCCGTGATACCATACGCTGAGGCGCTGGAACAGCGGCTCATCCAAAAGATCAATCCGTTCAACGGATACATCGACAGCATACTGGCGCTGGCGGACGTGGAGGCGATCAAGAATGCGCATCTCAAGATCGCGCTCGATCCCATGTACGGTGTGAGCCGCACGAGTTTGCAGACGATACTGCTGACGGCGCGCTGCGAGGTGGAGGTGATTCACGAGCGGCACGATACGCTGTTCGGCGGGCGGCTGCCCTCGCCCAGCCTGCACACGCTGGGTGCGTTGTCCAATTTTGTGGTGGAAAACCGCTGCGACCTCGGCATCGCGACGGATGGCGACGCGGACCGCATCGGCATCATCGACGATACCGGCACGTTCCTGCATCCCAACAAGCTGCTGGTGCTGCTGTACTACTACCTGCACACCTTCCGAGGATGGAAGGGGGCGGCGGTGCGCAACAACTCCACCACGCATCTGCTGGACCGCGTGGCGGCGGCTTTTAGCGAGCGGTGCTATGAAGTGCCTGTGGGCTTCAAGCACATCTCGGCCAAGATGCAGGAGACGGACGCGCTGATCGGCGGCGAGTCGTCCGGCGGCCTGACCGTCCGGGGTCACATCCCCGGCAAGGACGGCATCTACGCCGCGGCGCTGCTGGTGGAGATGGTGGCGCGCACGGGCAAGACGCTCTCGGCCATCTACCGCGACATCGAGGAGCACTTCGGCACGCTGTATATCGCCGACGCGGATTTCACGATGACCCAAGTCAAAAAGCAGCAACTGATGGACCGGCTGTTTGTGGATAAGGAGTTGCCCGCGTTTCCGTTTGAGACGGACCGCGTATCGTATGAGGATGGGTGCAAGCTGTATTTCAAAAACGGCGGCTGGGTGATCTGCCGGTTCTCCGGCACGGAGCCGCTGCTGCGCATGTGCGCAGAGATGCCGGAGGAGACGGACGCCGCGCTGTGCATGGATATCTGGAAGGAATTTTTGAAACTGTAAAGGTGGACGCCAATGAAGCCATCCATTAAAAACAGGCCTTATTATGACCCGGACTTTCTGCCCATCGCGGCGGTGAAGCGGGCCTACGAAAAGAACGCGCTGATACCGGTGTGCATCGGGGCGGAGCGCGGGGACGGGCTGTCCGTCATGGAATTTAAACTACGTTCCGACAGCGAGGCGGACTGCCATTTCGCGGAGCGCATGGCCAAGACGCTGCTGTGGCAGAAGGGCGGCTACAAGCTCATCGTCTGCGGCCCTGAAGCGGTGTACCGCCATATCGCGGACGCATACCGGCCGGGCGGCGTGTGCGCCTTCGATGCCGAGTTCATGGCCGGCGTCTATCAGCGGCCCTTCGAGGTGGTGCACCGGCGCTACGACGACAAGCCGGAGCCGCGCGAGAACCCGCGCAGCGTGGGCAAGCAGCTGAACGGCTGCCGCATCGGCTTCGACGCGGGCGGCAGCGACCGCAAGGTGTCGGCGGTGATCGACGGCAAAACGGTGTACTCCGAAGAGGTGATCTGGTATCCCAAGACCAACGCCGATCCGGCGTACCACTTTGACGGCATCGTGAGCGCGCTGAAGAATGCGGCGGCGCACCTGCCGCGCGTGGACGGCATCGGCATATCGTCGGCGGGCATATTCATCAACGACCATACCGCGGTGGCATCGCTGTTCCGCGCCATTCCGCAGGGCGACTTTGACAAGTATGTACGCGATATCTATCTGCGCGCGGCGAGGGAGATCGGCAACGTGCCGGTGGCGGTGTGTAACGACGGCGACGTGACGGCGCTGGCCGGCTCCACGTACTTCGGGCGCAACGCGCTGCTGGGCATTGCGATGGGTACCAGTGAGGCAGTCGGCTATGTGGATTCAAACGGATGCGTTACCGGCTGGCTGAACGAGCTGTGCTTTGCGCCGGTGGATCTGAATCCAAAGGCTGCACGCGATGAGTGGTCGGGCGACACGGGCTGCGGCGTGTCCTATTTTTCGCAGGACGCCGTGATCAAGCTGGCGGGCAGCGCAAACTTCCCGCTGCCGGACGGCTCACCCGGCGAGAAGCTGAAAGCGGTGCAAAGCGCTTCGATACGCTACGACGAGACGGCGCTGCGCATATTCTCGGACATAGGCTGCTACCTCGGCCACACGCTGCCCTTCTACCACGACATATACGGCATGGAGAGCGTGCTGCTGCTGGGCCGCGTGATGAGCGACGCGGGCGGCGAGACCATCATGATGACCGCGAAGCGCGTGCTGCATCAGGAGTATCCCGACGTTAAAATCGAATTGATACTGCCCGACGACACCTTCCGGCGCGTGGGGCAGTCGATGACGGCGGCTTCGCTGCCGCTGCTGAAAGAGGAAGGCGTATGCTGATATCCAACGTGCGCTATTACGGCGCGGATTTCCGCTTCCATTACGGCGACATACGCGTGGAGGACGGGCGCATTGCCGACATGACGGAGCGCGAAGGCGATGCGCCGGACGGCTGCGATGTGCTGATCCCCGGTCTGGTGGACATCCACCTGCACGGCAACAGCGGCGCGGACTTCATGGACGGGGACTACGACGGGCTTACAGCGATGGCACGGTATCTGGCGCAGACGGGCACCACCAGCTTCAGCGCGGCGTCGCTGACGCTGCCCGAAGAGGCATTGGACAAAGCATTCGGCAACGCCGCAAGGCTGAAACGGGAGGCTCCGGCTGGGCATGCAAGCCTGCGTGGTATCACGATGGAGGGGCCGTTCTTTAACGAATCCAAAAAGGGCGCGCACGATGCGCGATATCTCAAGCTGCCGGACACGGCCATGCTGGAGCGGCTGCAAAGCGCGGCGGATGGGCTGATACGCATCGCGTGCGTCGCGCCGGAACTTAAGGGTGCGGCGGAATTCATCCGCGCGGCGCGCGGCATGGGCATCGTCTGCGCGGCGGCGCACACCAACGCGACCTATGACGAGGCTGCGGCGGGCTTTGACGCGGGCATCACGCATGTAACGCATCTGTTCAACGCGATGCCGCCGCTGCTGCACCGCGAGCCGGGCGTTATCGGTGCGGCGGCAGAGCGGCCGGGCTTGACGGCGGAACTGATCGTGGATGGCATCCACGCGCATCCGAGCATGGTGCGCGCGGCGTTTAAGCTGTTCGGCGCGGAGCGCATCTGCTTCATCAGCGACGCGATGTCGGCGACCGGTCTGCCGGAGGGCGGACCCTACTCGCTGGGCGGGCTGCCGGTGACTGTGAGGGACGGACGCGCGACGCTGGCGGACGGCACAATAGCGGGTTCCGTGGCGACGCTGAAGGACTGTGTGCGTCGTGCGATCGGCATAGGCATACCGGCGGAGGACGCGCTGCGCTGCGCGACGGCCAACCCTGCACACGTGATTGGTGTGAACGACATCGGCGTGATCGATGTCGGCAAGCGCGCGGACTTTGTGGCGCTGGACGCCGGCTGGGACATAAAAGACGTATACATTTCGGGAAAGAACATAGAGAGGGCATAAAGCATGAACTTCAGAGTGGTGGACAATACGGA
>JAEWWC010000065.1 GCA_023396555.1 Bacillota bacterium | reverse complement strand
TCCCTCCGCATGGAGCTGATGATGGGACTCGAACCCGCAACCTGCTGATTACAAATCAGCTGCTCTACCGATTGAGCTACATCAGCGAATCAATTGGTGCCTCAGGACAGAATCGAACTGTCGACACAGGGATTTTCAGTCCCTTGCTCTACCGACTGAGCTACCGAGGCAAGTAAAGTCATTCGCACTGTCAATGTTCCTAAGTAAAACTGGCGACCCGGAAGGGACTCGAACCCTCGACCTCTAGCGTGACAGGCTAGCGTTCTAACCGTCTGAACTACCGGGCCACTTTACTTACTGGTGGGGCCTCAGGGACTCGAACCCCGGACCGATCGGTTATGAGCCGACTGCTCTAACCAACTGAGCTAAGGCCCCAGAAAGGTCGCGATAAACTGGTGTTGGTGACCCCTAGGAGACTCGAACTCCTGTTACCGCCGTGAAAGGGCGGTGTCTTAACCGCTTGACCAAGGGGCCATATTATTGTAACCAGCTTGCGCAGATTGGTCGGGGTGATAGGATTTGAACCTACGGCCCTCTGGTCCCAAACCAGATGCGCTACCAAACTGCGCTACACCCCGTGTGTTTTTTCGCGACGATGTATAATATACAGTATTCTCATATTAATGTCAACAGCTTTTTGACCATTAATTTCGATGAAAATTCTGATGCTCCGAATAAGCTTTGATGTCCAATAAAAGAGGATGAAGGCAGCATTTTTAACTGGTTGCGACAAACACCAATTCTGTTTATAATGAACTAGGATTATAATTTGAAGAAGAAAGAAAACAAAATTGAGCGAACAATTAAAATATCTTATTCGGGATAAAAAACTGACCTATTTCATCGAAACCTACGGCTGCCAGATGAACGCGCATGAAAGCGAGAAGATCGCCGGCGTACTGGAGGAATGCGGTTACACACCGGCGCAAAGCAAGGCCGAGGCCCACTTTCTGCTCTTTAACACCTGCTGCGTGCGGGAACACGCTGAGGCCCGGCTCTATGGCAATATCGGCGCGCTGAAAGAGTATAAGGACGGTAAAGAGAATGCCGTTATTGCGGTATGCGGATGCATGATGCAGCAGCCGGAAGCTGCTGCCAAGCTGCTGCGCCGGTTTCGCTTCGTGGACATGGTTTTCGGCACTAATACCATTCACCGTCTGGAGTCCTTACTGGACGATGTGCTGCTTGCGCGCAAGCGGGCGTTCTGCGTGGATGAGGATATCTCCATCGTCGAGGATATACCGGTGCGGCGCGAGGGCGGTCCCAGCGCCTTTGTCAACATCATATACGGCTGCAACAACTTCTGCACGTATTGCATCGTGCCGTACGTGCGCGGGCGCGAACGCAGTCGCCATGCCGACGACATCATCACGGAAATTAAGGCGCTCTGCCGGGACGGCGTCAGGGAGGTTACGTTGCTCGGGCAGAACGTGAACTCATACGGCAACGATATCTCGGATGACGTTTCGTTCCCTCAGCTGCTGCGACGTATCGACGCAGAAACGGATATACGGCGCATCCGGTTTATGACGTCGCACCCGAAAGACCTGACGGATGAGCTGATCGCCTGCTATGGCGATTTACAGAGCCTATGCGAACATATCCACCTGCCGGTACAGTCGGGCAGCGACGACGTGCTGAAACGCATGAACAGGCGATATACGCGCTCTCACTACCTTGAGCTTGTGGACAAGCTGCGAGCCCGTGTGCCAGACATCGCCATAACCACCGACCTGATCGTGGGCTTCCCCGGCGAGACGGAGGAGGAGTTCCGTGAGACGCTCAGCCTCGTCTCCGAGGTCGGGTTCGACGCTGCCTATACTTTTGCCTACTCAAAGAGGAAGCTCACCAAAGCGGCGGATATGACGGAACAGGTGGATAAGGTTGTCAAGGCGGAGCGGCTCGCCCGCTTGAACGCGCTGGTGACGGAGTCGATGCAAAAGCGCATCGGCTCGTATCAGGGGAAGGTCGTCGAGGTGCTCGTGGAGAGTGTCAGCAAGCGCGATACGGACGGCGTTGTGGGACGGACGCGTACCGCGAAGACGGTTCACTTTCCGGGTAGCGAGGCGGATGTGGGGCGCATGGTTAATGCCCGCATCGATGAGGTGCTGATGCACACGCTGCGCGGCGTTCGCGTGGAGTGATTAGGAAGACTCTGAAGATATAAAATCCGGAGGGGTATAATGGGCGAGCTTTCACCGATGATGCGCCACTATGTGGAGCTGAAAGAAAAATATAAAGACAGCATACTGATGTACCGGCTGGGCGACTTCTATGAGATGTTCTTTGACGACGCGTTGCTGGCCTCACGGGAGCTGGAAATCGTGCTGACGGGGCGCGACTGCGGCCTGCCGGAGCGCGCGCCCATGTGTGGCGTTCCGCATCACTCGGTTCAGGGGTATATCGACAGACTGATCGCCAAAGGCTACAAGGTCGCAATATGCGAGCAGCTGTCCGACCCGGCGCAGAGCAAAGGGCTGGTGGAGCGCGATGTGATCCGCGTGGTCACGCCCGGAACGGTGATCGATACCGCCAGTCTGGCGGAGAACGAAAACAACTACATCATGGCGTTCTATGGCAGCGAAGGGCGCATCGGGTTATGTTACGCGGACGTATCCACCGGCGCGTTCTATGTGGGCGAGTGTGAAACGGACGAGGGTTTCGCATCGGTGATGGGGGAGATCGCGCGCGTTCAGCCGCGGGAGATCATATTCCGCGCCGAGGACAAGGCCGTTATCGACCAGCTGAGCGGCGTTATCAAGGAACAGGGCATATACGTCAGCGAATACCCTTCCTTCGTATTTGAGAAGGAGACGGCGGTGGATTCGCTGTTCAAGCATTTTCGCGTGGCCAGCCTGTCGGGCTTCGGCATTTCGGAAGACATGCCGGGCGTGCGCGCGGCCGGCGCGATGATCGATTATCTGAAGGAAACGCAAAAGAACACACTGTCCCATATCAACACCATACAGTTTCATTCCGCCAGCACATACATGGCGCTGGATATGTTTACGCGTGCCAACTTGGAACTTACCAAAACGCTGCGCGAAGGCCGCGTAAAGGGCTCGCTGTTCGGCACGCTGGACAAGACCAAAACGGCGATGGGCGCAAGGCTGCTGAAGCGCAGCATCAACGAGCCGCTGCAGAGCGTGGACGACATCAACAGGCGGTTGGATGCCGTGGATGAGCTTAAAGCCGAGCTGCCGCGCATGGATGCGGTGGCCGCAGCACTGGACGGCATATTCGATTTGGAACGGCTGATCACGCGCATATCCTACGCCACGCTGGACGCACGGAACTGTCTAGCTCTCAAAAACTCACTGATGCGGCTGCCGGCGCTGAAAGAGGCGCTGGCGAACAGCCGATCCGCGCTGCTCTCTGGCCTGCACGACGGGCTGGATGTGATGGAGGATATCTGTGCGCTGCTGGAAGCTTCCATCGATGAGGACGCGCCTGCGGGCATCACGGAGGGCGGCATCATCAGGACGGGATATAACGTCGCCATCGACGAGCTCAAGGAGATGTCTCACAACGGCAAACAGCAGATCGCCGCGTTGGAGAGCGCCGAGCGGCAAGCCACCGGCATCAAAAACTTGAAAGTGGGCTACAACAAGGTGTTCGGATACTACTTCGAGGTGACGAAATCGTATCTTGAGCTGGCGCCTTACCGCTACACCCGTAAACAGACGCTGGCGAACTGCGAACGCTTCGTGACGCCGGAGCTGAAGGAAATGGAGGAGAAGCTGTCCGGCGCGGAGGAGAAGCGCATCACGCTGGAATATGAGTGCTTCCTTGTGATACGCCAGACGCTGTCCGACAACATTCGCCGTTTCCAGAGGAGCGCCGATGCTATCGCCCTCATCGACATGCTGCGCAGCTTTGCGGCCGTAGCGTTTGAACGCAACTATGCCCGACCCAGAATGATGGTAGACGGCGATTTGTCCATCGCAGGCGGGCGGCACCCGGTGGTGGAATCCTTCGTCAAGCAAAGCTTCGTCAAGAACGATACGCATATCTCAGATGACGAGAGCATCATGATACTGACGGGGCCGAACATGGCGGGCAAGAGCACGTATATGCGGCAGGTGGCGCTGATCGTGCTGATGGCGCACATGGGCTGCTTCGTGCCGGCGGACAGCGCGACGATATGCATCGTGGACAAGATATTCACGCGCGTGGGCGCTTCGGACAATCTCGCTTCCGGCCAGAGTACTTTTATGGTTGAAATGGCCGAGGTGGCCAACATACTCAATAACGCCACGTCGAAGAGCCTGCTGATACTGGACGAGATCGGCCGCGGCACCAGCACGCTGGATGGCCTATCCATCGCATGGTCCGTGGTGGAGTATATCAGCCAGAATATTAACGCCAAGACGCTGTTCGCGACGCACTTCCACGAGCTGTCCGAGCTGGAGGGCGTGGTGCCCGGCGTCAGCAACTATTCCGTCACTGTCAAAGAGATGGGCGATACCGTCATCTTCCTGCACAAGATCGTCCGCGGCGGCACGGACAGGAGCTTCGGCATCGAGGTCGCCAAGCTGGCGGGCGTGCCGTCCAGTGTGACGGACCGAGCCAAAAACATCATGGCAGCGCTCATCGAGAAGGATGACAGCATATTGGGGCAGCGCAGGCAGCCGGATAGGTCGCTGGAAAAGGAAGAGCTGATTGCGATGCTGGATGCAGTCAACCTGGACAACATCACGCCGCTGGATTCCCTCAGGCTGCTGAGCGAGATCAAGCACAAAATCAGAGGTTAAACATGGGGCAGATCAGGCTTTTGGCCAAAAACGTATCGGATAAGATAGCCGCGGGCGAGGTCGTCGAGCGGCCCTTGAGTGTCGTCAAGGAGCTGGTGGAAAACGCGATCGACGCGGGCTCCAGCGCCATCAGCGTGAGCATACTGGGCGGCGGCATCCGCGAGATACGCGTAACGGACAACGGCTCCGGCATAGCCGCTGAAGATGCGTCTTTGGTGTTTGAGAAGCATGCCACCAGTAAGATATTCACCGAGCAGGACTTGGGCTTCATCAGTACGCAGGGATTCCGTGGCGAGGCGCTCGCCAGCATATCGTCCGTTGCTGTTGTGGAATTGAAAACGAAGAGGCGCGATGAAGAGCTGGGCACCGTTATGCGTGTGTCCGGCGGCCGCGTGGATGATGTGACGCCGGCGGGGCTTCCGGACGGCACCTCTATCACCGTGTCTAATCTTTTCTTTAATGTTCCCGCGCGGCTCAAGTTCCTGAAAAGCGAAGCGAACGAGGCGGCATACGTATCCGATCTGATATCCCGTTACATACTGGCGTTTCCGGAAATATCGTTTCATTATACGTCGCAGGGCAAATCTGTGTACCACAGCCCCGGCAACGGCGACCTGCGTGACGCCATATACTGCGTGTACGGTTCGGACCTGCTGGACAACATCGTTCATGTATCGCACGAGGCGGGTGACATACGCGTGGACGGCTTCGTGTCCCGTCCGGGCCTGCTGCTGAAAAACCGTCAGAAGGGCTCGGTGTTCGTCAACAGGCGTTTTGTGCGCAACAGCGCGTTGCACGACATGATCAAAAGCGCTTACGGGCCCATGCTGGTCAAAGGGGAGTCGCCGTTCTTCGCGCTCAACATATTCCTGCCCGCCAGCACCGTGGACGTCAACGTGCACCCGAATAAGCTGCAGGTGCGTTTTCGTGACGCCGCATCGGTGGAATATGTGCTCAAGGAAGCGGTGGCGCAGGCCGGGCGGCAGGTGCACGGCAGCGTGAAGCTGGAGCTATCTCCCGATCCGGCAGAAACGGTACAGCCGAAAACGGTGGAAATGCACGCACGCCCTGAGGTGATGCAGACAGCCCTGTTCTCTGGATTTTCACGCACCGTCATGCGGGAGACAATGACGGTCGCCGAAGATATAACAGAAGTGCGCGGCTATGAGACGGATACAATGATGTATGACGCATCGTCGGCTAGTGTTGATGAAATCGAAGGTGCAGATACAAACGCGGGGGAAGATACAATCAGTACTGAACAGGCAGAAACGCTGATTCAGCCCTTCGGCGACCGCTTAATTGGCAGCTTTGCGGACACTTATATATTGGTGGAGCAGGGAGACAACCTGCTCATCATCGACCAACATGCGGCGCATGAGCGGTTGCTGTACGACAAGTTTATATCGGGTAGGTTCGACGCATCCCAGCCATTGCTGATACCACAGGTGATCCAGGTCTCCCACGCGGAGAAAAACCTGATCGACGAGAATATAGAAGCTTTTCAGGCGCTGGGGTTCGACATCGAGCCGTTCGGCATGTTGGAATACAAGGTCGCCGCGGTGCCCATGCTGTTCTACAGTGCCGGGATGTATGAAATGATCGCGTCGGCACTGGCGGAGATTGGTCAGGGCACGGAGGACGTGGTGTTAAAGCGCGAGCGCATCATCAAAGCTGCCTGCCGCAGCGCTGTCAAAGCAGGCGACAAGCTGACGGACGAAGAGCTAAGGAGTTTGGTGGATAGCTTCCTGCGCACCAGCGTGATCCCCACATGCCCGCATGGCCGGCCTGTGATATCCATACTTACCAAAAAGCAGATTGAGAAAAGCTTTAAACGGGTGCTGTGATGTGCAGGCGTTTTGTGGTGATTACCGGGCCAACGGCTTCCGGCAAGACCCGGGTTTCCGTTGAAGTAGCGAAGGCGCTCGGCTCCTGCGTGATATCGGCGGACAGCATGCAGATATACAAGGGGATGGATATCGGCACAGCCAAGGTCATGCCCGAAGAGATGCAGGGCGTTCCGCATTACATGATCGATATCGTCACACCGGACCAGAACTATTCGGCTGCGGAGTACCAGAAAACCGCGTTTGAGCTGATTGAGAGGGAAAATTCTGAAGGTCGTATACCGGTTATAGCTGGCGGAACCGGCCTGTATATTCATTCGCTGGTATATGATATCGACTTTACCAGCACGCCGGTAAACGACACGGTTCGACAAAAATACTTACAACTGGCTGATGACAAAAGCATACAGTACCTGTATAATGAACTCAGGCAAAAGGACCCAGCATATGCCAGTATAATCGAATCCACAGACTTAAGGCGCATTGTCAGGCGTCTGGAGATCATTGAAAACGGCGGCGCAGGGGAGTACGATTTCCGGCGTATGAATATGCGTGACGATATACTGATGATTGGTATTTCCTTGCCGAGGGAAACGCTTTACAAGAGGATAAACGCGCGTGTGAATGAAATGATCTCAAATGGTCTTGTTGAAGAGGCACGGCGGTTGTATAATCAGTATGGGATGGTAAATGCGTTCAAGGCCATCGGATATAAGGAACTATTTGCCTGCTTTGACGGTAAAATAGCTTTGGAAGAGGCCATTGAGCTTATCAAAAGAAATAGCAGACGGTATGCCAAACGTCAGATGACATGGTTTAAGAGAGACGAACGCATAAAATGGATCGACTTTGACGCATCCTTGTGTATAGAAGATGGGATTAATGTAATAATTAAGATAATAAAAGAAAAGGGGTTTTAATATGCAGAAATCAGTCATCGTCCTACAGGATGTTTTCCTCAATCAGGTTCGTAAAGAGCATGTTCCGGTGACGATCCATCTGACCAATGGTTACCAGATAAAAGGTACGGTAAAAGGATTTGACAACTTTACGATCATTCTGGACAGTGAAGGAAAACAGTTGATGATCTATAAGCATGCCGTGTCCACGATATCGCCTTCGAAAGCCGTATTCTTTACATTCTCGGACAAACAGAGAGAACAACCGGAAGAATAATGCAGATATTAGACCAACTGGGCATCAATCGGGCGGTTCAGGCGTTGGTGAACAATGCTGAATCGTCCTTATTGCATGCTTATCAAAAAGTCCAGCAAACAGCTGAATACAACCAGTATAAAGTGATCGAAGCATTTAAAACCCATCAAATCAGCTCGCGTCATTTTACCCCTACCACCGGATACGGTTATTCCGATGAGGGCAGGCAGGCGCTGGCTGTTGTTTTTGCGCGCATAACAAGGGCTGAACACGCGCTTTTGAGTCCGCACATATCATCGGGCACTCACGCCATATCGCTGGCGCTGTACGCCGTTTTGAGGCCGGGGGACACGCTGATCAGCGTTACCGGGCAGCCTTATGATACGCTGCATCAGGTGGTCGGTATCGGGCGACGGGATAAGGACATCGGTTCACTGGCTGACCTGGGCGTACATTATAAGCAGGTGGAACTTCTGGATGATGGCGCCATCGATGTAGAGCGCGTTTTGGATGCGTTTCGCGGTTGCGTACGCCCAAAGGCTGTGTTCATGCAGCGCTCGCGCGGTTATAAGTGGCGTCGCGCTTTGACTGTTCAAGATATCAGAGCGTTCACGTTGGCGATCAAAGCTGAGTTTCCTGACATTATCGTGATCGTGGATAACTGCTACGGGGAATTCTGCGAAACGGAAGAACCGACAGACGCCGGCGCGGACCTGATCGCTGGATCGATGATCAAGAACCCGGGCGGCGGTATCGCGCCGACGGGCGGATACGTTGCGGGCCGGAAGGATCTTGTGGAATTGGCGGAATACCGGCATACGTGTCCGGGTCTGGGCAGCGAGGTTGGGTCGTACGAGGCCTCGTACCGAAGCTTCTTTCAAGGCCTTTTCATGGCGCCGCACGTGGTGGGGGAAGCTTTGAAGGGCAGCATATTGTGTGCCAAGGTGTTCGAGTCGCTTGGCTACAAGGTATTTCCCGCGCACAATGACACGCGAAGCGACATCACGCAGTCCATATTGCTGGGCGACGAAAAGCAGCTGCTTGCGTATACCGCGGGCATACAAAAAGCGGCTGCCATAGACAGCCACGCGATTCCTGTTCCGTGGGATATGCCGGGATATGATGACCCGATCGTGATGGCGGCGGGCACCTTTGTTCAGGGCGCATCCATCGAGCTTTCAGCGGATGCACCGGTAAAGCCGCCATACATCGTTTACGCGCAAGGAGCGCTGACTTACGCCCACATGAAGCTGGGGCTGATGTACGCGCTCACGGAGATGAATATTATCTGAACATTCTCAGCACGCCGATGACCTTGCCCAGTATATCAAGCTGTTTGGTGTAAATCGGTTCGTAGCTGTCGTTTTCGGGTTGCAGTCGTACACGTCCTTCCTCAATGAAAAAGCGCTTCACAGTTGCCTCGTCTTCAATCAGCGCCACCACGATATCGCCGTTTTGCGCGTAGTCCTGCTTCTGCGCGATGATCTTGTCCCGGTCGAATATACCGGCGTTCACCATGCTGTCGCCCGCAACGTTAAGTATAAAAACGTCGTCGGAACCGAGCAGGGAATAGGGGAGCGAGAGGTATTCGTCGATGTTCTCGACAGCGGTGATGGGCGTACCGGCAGCCACGCGACCTAATACAGGAACAGGCACCATGCGCTCTTTGACCGCGCTGCCATCCAGTATCATGATGGTTCTCGGCTTTGCCGGATCGCGCGAGATGTAGCCCTTGCTTTCCAGCTTGGTGAGATGTGCGTGCGCCGTGGAAGTGGATTTCAGATCAAGCGCGTCGCAGATATCACGTACACAGGGCGCGTAGCCGTTATCGTTTATATACCGCTTTAAATAATCAAATACATCCTTTTGGCGTCTGGTTAAGCCATCCATGGTTAATCACCTCTTTAAAATGAATCATATCAAAGAACAAAAGGCATGTCAACAAAAAACAAACATGTGTTCTAATTGTTGCCGTTGTTTCGGAACTGAACCCGCTCCGAGGCCATGAGCCTTCTCGTTTCCTCGTCCACAGCTGCGTAGTGCTTGCGCGTCGTGTTGACATCCTTATGGCCCAGTACATCCGCGACAAGATAGATGTCGCCGGTGCTTTGGTATAGCATCGTGCCGTAGGTGCTGCGCAGCTTATGCGGCGATATGTTTTTCAGTGGTACAGCGATGGAG
Organism: Bacillota bacterium; assembly: GCA_023396555.1. Lineage (GTDB taxonomy): Bacteria > Bacillota > Clostridia > Christensenellales > SZUA-584 > SZUA-584. The sequence continues at coordinate 8,108 of JAEWWC010000065.1, read as the reverse complement.
GCATATTTTTTCACAAGCTCCTGTAAAGCACGAACACACATACGCTTATTCTGCATCGATAAAAAAATGGGGGAGTTGTGCTGAAAGCCGGCATCGGCCTTACGCTGCTCCAAATAGGCGTTCAGTGCCACTTCGGCTTCCTTGCCGAAGTAGAGCAGAGCCTCATTGCCGCCCTTGCGGAGCACCTTGAACGAACGCGAGGAAAAATCAAAGTCGCTAACATCCAGCGCACAAAGTTCGCTGATACGGATACCGGTGGTCAGCAGCAGCGTGATGATGGCCATGTCACGCGTTTTTGTCTTCCGATGGTAATCCATCTGGCGGGTCGAGAAGCCTTCACCTGTTTCCACCACATGCAGCAGCTTGAGCGCTTCATCGAAGCTGAGGCGCAGTATGGGCTTTTCGTGTATCTTCGGCGTCTGCAGGCGCGTCGTAACGTCTGTGGAAATAACTTCCTTGCTATAGTAGTAGTGATACAGCGTCCGCAGAGACGAGAGCTTGCGCGCGATGCCTTTTTCACTGTTTTCCATCACAACATCGTCCTTGTAGTAGAGACGCAGATAATCGATATAAAGCTCCATATCGTTGTATGTGATGTCTTCAAGCTGTCGTGCGGACATATGCGGCACATTGGCTTTGCCCAGTTCATTCTCCAAAAAAGAAAAAAACAAACGCAGATCATACGCGTAATTGATTCGCGTCAGGAGTGTCGTTTGCGGCTCGATGTTGCGGAAAAACTCCAGACAGAACTTCGGAAGCGTTGCCAGCACGTTTTTAAGCTTTTCAGTTTTCTGTACATTCATCTCAGTACGGCTCAATCTTGACAAAGCTGAATACTTCCTTAAATCGTTCGAATTGTATGAATTTTAGCACCAACTATGCGTAAAACATGTCTTTTACGCATAGTTAGCTATACCTTTTTCGGCTGGTTTTTCTTGATGGCTGCACGGGCCAGCTCATCGCACATCGTGTTGTATTTGTCGCCTGCATGCCCCTTCACCTTATTGTAGACGGCGCGGTGCATGTCGGAAGCTTCCAGAATGCCTTTCCACAGGTCCTGATTCTCGACAGGTTGTTTGGATGCGTTCTTCCAGCCGTTGCGTTGCCAGCGGTCTATCCAGCCTTTTTCAAACGCGTTGTGAATGTATGCGCTGTCTGTATATACTTGCACCTCGCAGGGCTCCTTCAGCGCCAGAAACGCTTCCAGCACAGCCCTAAGCTCCATACGATTATTGGTGGTTTCGGGTTCATAGCCGCTGATGGCCTTTTCATGGCCTTTGTACAGCAGCACAGTTGCCCAACCGCCCGGGCCGGGGTTGTATGAACACGCTCCATCCGTATATGCTGTCACAATCTTCATGCTACTTGCTCATGGACCGGGACTTGATGGCACATTTCTCGGCCGCGTTGATGACGGCAGCACGTAAACCATCATTTTCCAAAGACTTAACGGCTTCGATCGTGGTTCCGCCTGGCGAGCATACGGTGTCCTTCAGCGCGCCCGGATGGCTGCCTGTCTCCAGCACCATTTTAGCCGCTCCCAGCACCGTCTGAGAGGCCAATTTTAACGCCTGAGCCCGCGGCAGGCCGCACAGCACGCCCGCGTCGGCCAGCGCCTCGATAAAGAGGAACACATAGGCTGGCCCGCTGCCGGAAACGGCGGTTACAGCGTCCATCAGCTTTTCCGGCGCCTGCTCCACAAGGCCAATCGACGAGAATATATTTTCTATAAACGCGTACTCATCATCGGATACGGAATGCGGCACTTCAAATACCGTCATCCCCTCGCCCACCATCAGCGGCGTATTGGGCATCAGGCGCAACACCTTCTTGTCCGCTCCGATAACGGCTTTGAGCCTGTCGGCGCTCCAGCCCGCCGCGATGGATACCACGGCTTTATTGCCGATGATTTCCTTGATGTCCTGCAGCACGGCCCCGATGATATTAGGTTTTACAGCCAGCACGATGATGTCGGTGCTCTCCATCAGTTCCGTCAGGCTACTGGCGATCTGTACACCCAACTTTTGTTTCATGTCATTTAGCTTCACCGAATCGATATCATAAACGCATACATTTCCCGCGGGAATCGCCTTCTTGCTGATTGAGCCCTCAATAATGGCAGTTGCCATATTGCCCGCTCCAATAAAACCGACTGTGAATGTCTTCATTTTTATTCCTCCTATTGACGCATCATGCGGAATTGGTTATAATATCGATTGTCTGTTGAAGGGGAGTGGCTCAACGGTAGAGCATCGGTCTCCAAAACCGAGGGTTGCGTGTTCGAATCGCGTCTCCCCTGCCACTGAAATCCTCAATCGCTGAGCGGTTGAGGATTTTTTCATATCCGGGCATTTCTATACGTTCACTTCGCCCTTGACTCCCAGAATGTCCGCATAAACTGCCAGCGCAGGCCGTACATGCTCATCGACAAAATCCTGTGTCTGAACAGCCGCGCAGCCGGTGAAAGCCGCCGGATCCATCAGCTGGTCGATCTCGTCCGCGGAAAGGCCGAAGGCCTCATCCTGCTTAATGAGCTCAATCAGGTTGTTGGATTCGCCGTGCATTTTGACGCGCTGAGCCGCAGCCATGGAATGGACGCGGATGTGTTCGTGCAGCGCCTGCCGGTCTCCCCCGCGCTTGACGGCTTCCATCAGTATCGTCTCGGTCGCCATAAAGGGCAGTTCCTGTTCAATATGGCTTTTGATGACTTTATGGTAAACGACCAGACCGGACGTGATGTTTAGGTACAGATTGAGTATCGCGTCCAGTGCCAGAAAGCCTTGTGGTATCACCAGACGCTTGTTGGCGGAATCGTCCAATGTGCGCTCAAACCACTGCGTGGAAGCGGTTACAGCCGCGTTGACCGGCAAGGATATCACAAAACGGCACAGAGAACCCATGCGTTCGCTGCGCATTGGGTTTCGCTTGTACGCCATTGCGGAAGACCCGATCTGGTTCTTCTCGAACGGCTCCTCCATCTCCTTGAGGCTTTGCAGCAGCCGCAGGTCGTTGCTGAACTTGTAGGCGCTTTGGGCGATCAAGGACAGCACGTTCAGCACCATGGCATCGAATTTGCGCGGATAGGTTTGTCCCGTTACGGCGTATGAGGAATGGAAACCCACCTTTTTGCACACGGCTTCGTCCAGCGCTCTGACTTTGGCCGCGTCACCGTCGAACAGCGACAGGAAGCTGGCTCCGGTGCCGGTGGTGCCTTTCGCGCCGCGCAGCCGGTAACCCTTCTTGACCGCTTTTAGTTCGTTTAGGTCCATCAGCAGGTCTTGTATCCACAATGACGCTCTCTTGCCTACGGTGGTGAGCTGTGCAGGCTGGAAGTGTGTGAAGCCCAGCGCGGGCATGTCCTTATATTCCAGCGCGAATTTGGACAGGTTATCGATCACGCTGACAAGCTTGGTTTCAATGAGCTCCAGCGCCTCATACATCACGATGAGGTCGGTGTTGTCGCCCACGTAGCAGCTGGTCGCACCCAGATGGATGATGGGCCGCGCTTTGGGGCACTGCTCGCCAAACGCGTGCACATGAGCCATCACATCGTGCCGCACGAGCCGCTCCTGCGCCTCTGCGACGTCGTAGTTGATATCGTCGGCGTGCTGCTTCATCTCATTGATCTGCTCGTCGCTGATGGGCAGCCCCAGTTCCTGCTCGCATTCAGCCAGCGCTATCCACAAGCGCCTCCAGGTGCGGAATTTATGATCGTCGGAGAAGACCTCCCCCATCTGCTTCGATGCGTAACGGGTGATCAGCGGGTTTTCATAGATACTCTTCATAGTGCCTGCCTTCTGTTTAATGTAAAAATTCTAATACATATCGGGCAAAATTGCCATAGCAAATTTTCTTCACCAGGGCGTCGCTGTAGCCGCGCCGGAGCATCGCCTCTGGCAGCTTCTGAAAGTCGGCGACGGAGTCCAGCCCCTCCGGCGTATACTGTATACCGCAGAAGTCGGAGCCGAAGCCTACGCTGTCTTCTCCCCCGCAGTCCAGCACATATTCGATATGGTCCAGTATGTCCCCGACATGCGCATAGCGACCGCGCAGGAACTCCGTGTAGAAGTTGACGCCGATGTAGCCGTTTCTGGATATGATATGCGCTATCTGGTCACGCTTCAAATTACGGGGCACTCGGCATATCTCATATACGCACGAGTGCGAAGCACAGGGAATGCCCCTGTAGCGCTCCACGGCCTCCCAGAAGCCCTGTTCGTTGATGTGCGATACATCCAGCGCCATATTCAGTCGATTCAGCTCATCTACGGCAGCAAGCCCCTTGGGTTTCAAACCGCCCTCCCGCAAGCACCCGTTGGCGAACGAGTTCTCGTCATTCCACGTCAAGCTCAACATCCGCGCGCCCATGTCATATGCTTTCTGTATGTTCTCAACGCGGCAGTCAATCGACTCGCCGCTTTCGATCGCGAGCACGGCGCAGATGCCTTGATTAAAAGCCAAGTGGTCGGTGCGGGTGCATAGACGGATATCAGTGCGGCTTTGTATCCACGACTGCAGAAAACGCATCTGAGACAGCCCCGCCGCCTCCCGTTCTGGATGCTCGGTAGGCACCCATACCGCCAGCACCTGCAGCGTGACCCCGCCCTGCTTCATGCGCTCTGCATCGGCATGGTCGAAGAGCCGGGTGTCCTTATCCGTCAGAGTGTTGTACGACAGAAAATCCGAATGGGCATCCGCTATCCTGTACATATGGGACAACCTCCTCAAAACGAAAGAAGAGCCGCTTTTATGCAGCTCCTCTGATTTGTTACTTTGCGTAGTCTACCGACCGCGTTTCCCGAATGACGTTCACCTTGATCTGGCCGGGATAATCCAGATCCTTTTCAATCTTCTTAACGATGTCTTTAGCCATCAGATGCATTCCTGCATCATCCACATCCTCGGGCTTCACCAATATGCGGACTTCGCGTCCCGCCTGTATGGCATAGCACTTGTCGACACCCGAGAACGAATTTGCAATTTCCTCCAAAGCTTCCAGACGTTTTATGTAATTTTCGAGAGTTTCTCTCCGAGCACCCGGGCGCGCCGCCGATATCGCGTCCGCCGACTGCACAAGCACCGCTTCCACAGTCTGAGCTTCGATATCGCCATGATGCGCCTGTATGCAGTGTATCACATCGTTGGCTTCGCGGTACTTCTTGGCCAGGTCCGCGCCGATCTGTATGTGCGGGCCTTCCACCTCGTGATCCACCGCTTTACCGATGTCATGCAGCAACCCGCCGCGCTTGGCCAGCTTGACGTTTGCGCCCAGCTCCGCCGCCATCACCGCCGCCAGATGCGCCACTTCCAGTGAGTGCTTGAGCACGTTCTGGCCGTAGCTGGTGCGGTATTTCAGCCTGCCCAGCAGCTTTATGATTTCCGGATGGAGGTTATGAATGCCTGTTTCAAAGGCAGCCTGTTCGCCAGCGTCACGGATTTCCTTTTCCACCTCTTTACGCGCCTTTTTCACCATTTCCTCAATGCGCGCGGGGTGTATTCTGCCGTCAATGATCAGCTTTTCAAGCGATATCCGGGCAATTTCCCTTCTGATCGGATCAAAGCCCGAGAGTATCACGGCTTCCGGGGTATCATCGATGATCAGATCGATGCCGGTCGCCGTTTCCAGTGCACGAATGTTACGCCCTTCGCGACCAATGATCCTGCCCTTCATCTCATCGTTGGGCAGTGATACGACGGATACTGTATTCTCCGCCACATGGTCGGCTGCGTATTTCTGTATGGCGTTGGCAATGATCTCACGGGATTTCTTATCCGCATCCTCTTTGGCGCGGGTCTCGATTTCCCGGACATATATCGCCATGTCCCGCCGAGTTTCCTGTTCCACCTTTTCGAGCAGCAGGTTCTTGGCATCATCACTTGTCATGCCGGAGATTTTCTCAAGCTGCTCAATCTGATCCGCGAAAGTCTGATCGATCTCTTCCTTGCGTTTGGTGATCTCCTTTAAACGCTTATTGACCTGCTCCTCTTTCGCTTCAACATTCGCGACCTTCTTGTCCAGCGTTTCTTCCCGCTGAACCAGCCTTCTCTCGACCCTCTGGATTTCGTTACGTCTTTCTTTGGATTCCCTGTCAAATTCGGTTCTTAATGCGTGGACTTCTTCTTTGGCTTCAAGGACCGTCTCCTTTTTGACTGCTTCGGCTTTCTTCTGAGCGTCGACGATGAGTCTCTTTACGGCATCTTCCGCCTTCTCAACCTTCGCTTCGGCAATGTGCCTTCTGTAAATATAACCCACAGAAACGCAAATTACCGCTGTTACCACCAGAAGCAGTACAACGAGCCAAACTTCCACTGAGTATGTCGCACCTCCTTATTTAGTTTTGTGCAGACAAGTATACCCCCTTATAAAATATCTGTATATCTGCTGTCTGCCTGTACATGGCCACTATATCTTGTTTTGATAATGCCCAGCCATGTTATTGGCTCGCTAATAAAGAAATCTATCACTTAAGGCAAAGCCATTTCACTTATTAGAAACCACTCTAATTCTAGTATCTTGTCATATCTTTGTCAAGTCAGGTTATACCAACGCCGTGACTTTCTTCATGGGATTTGTTTCTGCGAAATGTTACGGCTGCCATTATAAAACAGATCACTGCTATAATTGGATAATATATTCGAAAACCTGTCACCAATGGCCAACACATCACAACAAGGCCACAGAAAATGTATGCCTTGACTTTGTTTTTGCTGAACGCAGAGCTTTTGAGCTTATCTACAGTGACAATAGTTTCACTCATCTCTGCCCGTGCTTTCTGCTGCGCGGTTTCCTCGTTGGGAAGCATGCCTTTATCCGCTGCCGCCTTCAGTATGCTCTTGCCGGATATCAGCATGATTTTCTGGCCGGAACAAAATGTTTTTACAGATTCACTAAATTCGCCTAAAGAAACAATGGTAATGCTTGGATTCATAGTCTCGCGCCTTATTTTTAATACGATATCGATACCGCACACAGAACTCGGATGATTGTGCAATAAATAATACGCGACATCGTCCTTGATGGCTGTAAATCCATCCCCGATTGGCTTGCTTTCTGAAAAGCCGTCAAACAATTGAGACATATAGCTGATATAGCTTTCTATATCCATCATCGTCAGCTCTTCCAACAGACATTTTTGTTTTATTCGAACCATGTCTTTTTCAATATAGCGCCTAATTCTGTTTCGCCTGATCAGCGCCAATATAAAACTCACTGCCAGCGTAATAAATGCTGATATCAGCAGAGCCACTGTGAAAGATCGGCTGAAATAGAGTATTACCAAAAAAATAATGAATAAAGTCATAAACCGCAGTACGATGAAATCAAATAAACGAGCCACCAAAGAGCGGCCGCCATACAATTGTTTTTTGTAATACCGAACTAATCTGGAATCCATATCTGATCTCCTCCTATAACCATTGTTGACACTTATAAGAGCATGTATACATGCATAACTTGTGGACCCCCAAACATTGGTGTATAATAAAATCATGAGTGATTATCTGCGGGATTCAATGGAATTTTCCAATCTGGAAACAAAGTGTATTATTTCAAAGCATAACCGAGTGGGACTGCTGGGCGGTACGTTCAATCCTATTCATTGCGGTCACATAAGTATGGCATATACCGCTCTTTACGAATTCTCTCTTGGCGAAGTGATTTTCCTGCCTTTGGGGACACCGCCTCACAAGCGGAATGAGTACGTTGCGCCTGCCGCTCAAAGATTAGAAATGATCCGTCTGGCGACTGAAGACGAACAACGTTTTTCAGTTAGTACGATTGAGACCAGCCGCAGCGGTTATACTTATACTGTCGATACGATGGAGATGCTGACCCGCATCAGGAAAGATACGGACTTTTACTATATTATAGGCGCGGACACATTGTTTGAATTGACTACTTGGAAAAATTTTGAGCGCCTCTTTCTGCTGACGGATTTCATCTGCATTCTACGTCCCGGTCAGGATGATTCCAAAGTGTGGTTGTATGCGGAAAAGCTCAACAACGAGTTCGGACACAAAATCCATTTAGCCGAGGAAAGGGGGCCCTCTGTCTCATCATCGGAGATAAGGATGCTTGCGGCAGAAAAGGACCTGCCGCCTGGTATGGT
>JAEWWC010000059.1 GCA_023396555.1 Bacillota bacterium | reverse complement strand
AACGTTGCATTTGTCGTCATTATGACAGGGCCGTTTTGGCTGCGCCTGATCAACAAACATGCTTTCCAAAATAAAAATAAAGCATTGGCCAAGCTGGCCAAATTACTGCGAACCGTACACAAGCCTCTGGGCATCGCGATTGTCGTACTGGCTATTATTCATGGAATCTTGGCGCTAGGCGCGCTGCGTCTGCACACCGGCACCATCGCGGGCATCATGCTGATCGCGACGGCTGTGCTGGGCGGTACGTTCTACCGCCTGAAAAAGAAGCCGCTGCTTATCGCGCACCGGACAATGGCGTTGCTGTTTGCGCTGTTCGTGCTGGTGCATCTGATATTCCCGTCCGCCATCTGGTCGCTGTTCGGCATATAATAAAAACATACGGCTATATTTATAACACCATGACATTACATCATGGTGTTTTCGATTTCAACTGATGAACTACACCTGCTGGTCGTCCAGCGTGAAGTGGTATTTGCGGACATTGTCTTGACCGACGACCACCTGCATGTGCGCGTCATGCTCGGCGCGCAGCATCGTATCCTCGGCAGATTCGCCCTGATAGGCGGTGAGACTGCCGCTCACTCGGTATTGCAGCCCTTCGCCCGGTTTCATCTCCAGCAGGAAGCGCACCAGCGCGCGGTTGGCTGCCTGATTGCCTGTCTGTATCATCAGCACCGCCAGCCTGTGCTCGGAAAAGCGCGCTGCGGTGTCGATGGAGCGCATGGTGTTTTTCAGCTTGGTGGCGGCATCGGACAGGCACATGTGCAGATAATCCACAGCGGATACGCCACTCAAGCCACCGGTGGGCTTCACATCGAGCACGGCCAGTGTAAAGACGTTCCTGAAACGCCTTGCCCGGGCAATCTCCTGCTCCATGCAGGCCAGCAGGCCGCTTCGGCTGAAAAAGCCGGTCAGCTTGTCATATTTCAGCAGCGTATCGGTATACAGGCGGTCCGGGTTCATCTCGGGGGCCTGCGTAGCGAGATATTTGAGCTTATATATGATCGGTTTGAGCTGGGCATATCCAAGGCGTACGCGCCAGGCCCCTTGCTCCCGGACGACGTATTTGGTGTAAGTCTCTTCGCTGACGCGCCCTGTGCGGTTGTCCCGGTCTGTCAATATTACGGAAAACACATCCACGCGGTCATATTCGTCGTCGCCCACCACGCCGTGCTGATAGGTGCGGAAAAACTTAATTATGTATGCGCCCATCTGGTATAGCGTTCTGACCGCTTCTTTCCATTCGCAGAAATCGGCCATCGGCACCATGCTGCGGTCCTTGGCGGACAGTTTGCGGTAGGCCATGGCCCAATTCTCCTGCAGCAGGCTGCGGAAATAGTCGTCCAACACCTGACGTGATTCTTTTTCGGGTTCGCTTGTATTAGTCTGGGAAGCGGGATGCTGGTGCATCAGCCAGGTGCGGTGGTACGTGCGTCGCTGAGCCGGATCCGACACGACGGCGTAGGCCTGGTTGATGAGCTGCATCTTTTTCTGCCCCTGCGGATCATTGCTGACGTCCGGATGATACATTTGAGCCAGCCGTCGGTAAGCGCTCTTGATGATCTCCGGTTCAGCGCTGTGATGCACCTGCAATATCATATAATAATCCAAGAATTCTTTGCCCGGTTCGTACATTTCAGACCCCTTTTATGGTGGTACCGCTTGTTTTCACGGTTATGCCTATATATTTTATCGTTATTATACAGTAACCAATTTAGCGATACCAGCATGCAAAACCAAATGTTATCGAAGTGGTAGATTTCCAATGCTTTTATTGTACAGAGCAAAGTGGTATCATAAGGAAGACTACTTCAAAGGAAGACGGAATGGACCCAAAAGTACTGAAGAAACTTGAATTTGATAAGATACGCGAAAGGCTTGCGGAGCGGGCGTTGTCCACTCCCGGTTATGCCGCGGCGCTGAACCTTAGCCCCAAAACAAGCGTGGCGGCGGTGAAGCGATTGCAGGCGGAGACATTGGAAGCTGAGAGCGTGATGATGCGCGCGGCATCATCGCCCATGAGCGGCTTTTCGGATATATCTGGCGAGGTGGCGCGCCTGAAAGCCGGGGCGGACCTCGGCTGCGGCGAGCTGCTGCGCATATTGGGCGTGATGAAAGCGGCGAAGCGCGCACGGGCTGGGCTCAAGGAGGGCGGCATGCCGCTTCTGTGGGGCTACGCTCAGCGGCTGCAGTACGACGAGCGGCTGATAACGGATATGGACGGCGCGATACTGGGCGACAACGTGCTGGCAGACAATGCATCGCCCGAACTGGCGCGCATCCGCCGCAGCATACTGCGCGAAAACGAAGGCGTTCGAGAGAAGCTGAATTCCATTATACGTTCACCGCATTTCAAGGACTATCTGCAGGATGCCATTGTGACGATGCGCGGGGGGCGCTACGTGGTGCCCGTCAAGCAGGAGCATAAGCGTCACATACGCGGTTTGGTGCATGATCAGTCTGCCAGCGGCCAGACGGTCTTCGTGGAGCCGATGGAGGTGGTGGAGGCCAACAACCGCCTGCGCGAGCTGGAACTCAGCGAAGCGGCGGAGGTGGAACGCATACTGCGCGAATTCTCCGGCCGCTGCTACGACATACGCGAGGAACTGGCGGATGATCTGGCCGCGCTGACTGCGCTGGACCTGATATTCGCCAAGGCGTCGCTGGCGTCCGCGATGAAAGCGTCGCCGCCAAACATATCGGAGGGGCGCGAGCTGATCATCAAAAACGGGCGGCACCCGCTGATAGACCCCAAAAAGGTGGTGCCGGTGTCATTGGCGATCGACGACGGGTTTAACGGACTCATCATCACAGGCCCCAACACCGGCGGCAAAACGGTGACGCTGAAGCTGACGGGGCTGCTGGCGCTGATGGCCCAGAGCGGGCTGTTTGTGCCCGCATCGGGCGGCACCACGCTGCCCATATTTTCGGTGGTTTATGCGGACATCGGCGACGAGCAGAGCATTGAGCAGAGCCTGTCCACGTTTTCGTCCCACATGACCAACATCACGCGCATCGTGAAAGCGGCGGACGAGAAGTCGCTGGTGCTGCTGGACGAGCTGGGAGCGGGCACCGACCCGGCGGAGGGCGCGGCGCTGGCGATGGCAATACTGGAGACGCTGGAGCAGCGGCGCAGCACCGTGCTCGCGACGACGCATTACAGCGAAATCAAGGCGTTCGCGATGGCGAGCCAGTATTACCAGAACGCATGCATGGCCTTCTCGCTCAAGACCTTAAGTCCCACGTATGAGCTGATCATGGGTGTGCCCGGCGTGTCCAACGCTTTCGAGATATCCAAAAAGCTGGGACTGGACGAGGCGGTCATCAGCCGTGCGCGCGAGCATATGTCCGAAGAAGCTGTCAAGTTCGATGAGCTGATTGGCGAGGCGCAGCGGCGGCATGAGTTGGCCGAGAAAAGGGCCCAGCAGGCGGAGAACGACCGGAGAACGGCGCAGTCCGCCCGCGACAAGATCGATACCGAGATGAAGAGGGCACAGGACAAAGCGCAAAAGACGGTGGATCGCGCCCACGAGAAGGCGCTGGAAATACTGAAAGAGGCGCGTGACGAGGCCGAGCGCGTGATCGCGGAGCTCAAGGCCGCGCAGGGGCGGCAGGAGGACATCAACGCGGCGCGGCGTTCGCTCAACGACAGGATAGATAAGGCATCGGCGGGCTTGCGTGCAAAGCCCGTAAAAAAGAGCGATACACGTCCGGAGGATCTGAATGTAGGTGACACCGTCAAGATGCTGTCACACGGTATTACGGCCACGGTGCTAAAAGCGCCCAAGGACGGCTGCGTATATGTGCAGGCGGGGGCGGTGAAGCTTAACATGCCGCTCACGGACGTAGAGCCGGCGGACGAAGAGAAGAAGGCGAAGCGTCTGGGCAGCGTCAAGCGCGCGGCGGTGTCGCCGGGGCTGTCGCTGGATGTGCGCGGGCGCACTTTGGACGAGGCGGTGCTGGAAACTGACACGTATCTGGACGCGGCGTTTCTGGCGGGGCTCACCGAGGTGATGGTGATTCACGGCAAGGGCACAGGTGTGCTGCGCGCGGGTTTGCGGGATTATTTCAGGAGCCATTCGCATGTGAAGACGTTCCGGCCCGGACAGTACGGTGAGGGTGAGGACGGCGTCACGGTGATCACGCTCAAATAAGTCTTATTAAATATAAGTAAGTTGGCTATGCGGGTTTGCCCATATGCCAACACCTTACGGCTTTTCGAAGTTTCGAGCGCATTTTTGCGCGATGGAACGAGGTGCAGCGGACAAAGACGGTAAACCGGCGATAAGATGAAGGCTTATCGCCAATGAGCGGAGCGAATTATGGATATAGCGAGCGCGTGTCTGGCGGGGGTGAAATGCCGTTACGACGGAGAGTCCCGGCCGGACGATAAAATCACGGAGATGCATAAGCAGGGGCTGGTGAAGCTAGTCTGTCCGGAGTGTCTGGCGGGGATGGCATCGCCGCGCTGCCCGTCCGAGATCGTCGGTGGCGACGGCGGGGATGTGCTGGAAGGAACTGCGCGCGTAATGGCGGAGGACGGCTGCGACCGGACGGCAGAGTTTATCAAGGGAGCCGAGAAGACATTGGAAACAGCGAAAAAGCTGGGTGCGAAGCGCGCGTGGCTTAAATCAAAAAGCCCGTCCTGCGGTTTGGGGCGTATATACGACGGAACTTTCTCAGGGGCCTTGCGGGCGGGCGACGGCGTCACGGCGGCGCTGCTGAAAAGGAACGGCATTAATGTCATCGAAGTATGAAGGTTTTATGAATATTCGGTAAATACATGCAGACATATATTTGTGCGATTGCGCCGCGTGGGATATA
>JAEWWC010000103.1 GCA_023396555.1 Bacillota bacterium | reverse complement strand
GTGCGCTGCATGACGTCTTCCACGGCGGCGGCGCGCTTTTGCTTGGGTATCTGCTTTATTTCGGCCACAAACGACAGATATTCTTTGGGCGACAGGTCATGGTAAAGCGGCGGCAGCTCCGGAAGATAACCGATATGCCGCTTGGCTTCCTTATGCTCCTCGTATATGTCGTGGCCCTGAATCAGCACCTGACCCTCGGTGGCCGCCAGACAGCCCGTGATGATATTCATCGTCGTGGACTTGCCCGCGCCGTTCGGCCCCAGAAAACCGTATATCTTTCCCGTCTCGATCGTAAAGCTGATGTCGTCTACGGCAATGTGGTCATCATATTTTTTTGTCATGTTGCGAACATCAACTTCTATCAACGAACGGGCCTCCGTTTTTCAATATATTGATTCTGCCGGGTATCCGGGCCGTACTATTTGCAGCCCTTCTGCAGTATCATGCACCCATAGAGCGACTCTTCGCCGGTGGCGACCACGGCATAGGCGTCCTTCGCGGCCTCATAAAACGCAAACCGCTCGATCATGCCCACGCAGTTAAGCCCTCTCGGATCATACTTGCAAACGATGCTCTTATATTCGTCCCACACAGGCGTCTCCACCTTGCCGCGGTCGCATTCCTGCAGATCCATGATGAGTGCCGGCTTCGCCACGGATTCATCCAGCGGCATGAACTTCAGTATCGCGTCCAGCACTTCCGTGTTGCGCACGCCGTCACAGCGGACGAGTATGCTTCCGTTGCGTTTAGCCGAGGAAGCGGAGGGATAGAACGCATCGGCGAGAATCAGCTTATCGCCGTGACCCATTTCCCATATCACCTTTATCAGTTCGGGAGACAAACACTTCGGGATTCCTCTTAACATTTCTTTTCCCCTTTCAATTGCAGAATCGTTTCCCCTGCTGTTGCTTAAAAGCTGTCGATCTCTGACCGATACGGCATAGCCGGCGCCGTGCCCAGCTTTGTTACAGACAGCGCGCCTACAATGTTGCCGAATTCCGCAGCTTCGAAAATGTCCTTACCCTCGGAAAGCGCAGTCACGAAACCGCCGTTGAACGCATCCCCAGCACCCGTCGTATCGATCGCCTTCACCTTCTTGGAAGGAATGAATTCCTTTCTGTCCGCCGTCATCACGAAAACGCCGTTCTTGCCCATTGTGATGACAACGCTTCGGACGCCTTTATCCATCAGTATCCTGGCAGCCTTTTCGGCATCCTGCTCGGTTTCCACCTTCATGTCGGTCAATATTCCAGCTTCCACCTCGTTGGGCGTCACGATATCCACTTTTTTCAGCAGGCTGTCCGGCAGCTTCTGTGCCGGAGCGGTGTTGAGCACGATCGTTTTGCCTTTTTCATGAGCCATGTCGATGACCTTTTCTATGGCATCCATATTGACTTCGAGCTGCAGCAGCACGATGCCGGCTTCATCGATGAGCTGCGCGGTCTTTTCGGTTTCGTCGGCTGTAATATTGTCGCAGGCTCCGCTGACCACCAATATCTCATTCTGGCCGGTCACTTCGTCCACCATGATCAGTGCAGTGCCTGTTTCCTTTTGCTGGTCGATGAATATATAATCCGTATTCATATTCTCTTTTTTATAGAAATCGAGCGCCATCTGTCCGAACACATCGTTGCCCACTTTCGTGACAAGAATAATGTCTGCACCGGCACGGTTGGCCGCAACGGCCTGGTTTGAGCCTTTTCCGCCCGGCCCCAGCTTGAACGAGCTGCCTTTAACCGTCTCGCCGGGTACAGGCAGGTGTCCGGCCCAGCTTGTCAGATCAACGACAAAGCTTCCAAATACTACGATCTTCTCTCTCTTCATAGATGACGCTCCAATCAACTGTTTTGTATACTTGCCGCAATTTCAGAACCGCGAAGCTCAAGTTTCGGAAGTAGTACGATCCTCTTTGGTATCTGCCTTTCCGTCTGTTCACTGCTGCGTATTTTTTCGATCAGTATTTCCGCAGCTTCAATTCCCATCTGTGTGGCCGACCGGCTGATCACGCTGATGTTCTGGCTGTAGGCATCCAGCGCAACGGAGTCATCAAATACCAGCAGCGACACATCGTCCGGAACATACAGCTTTAACTCTGACAGCGCTTTGATACAACCTATACTCATCAGGTTGTTAGACACAAAAATGGCGGAAGGGCGGTCTTCCTTCTCCATGATTCTGTGAGTCAGGTTATATCCGCTTTCCCACTTAAAATCCCCATACATGACATAGTCTTCGATTACCGGAATATCATAGAGCCGCAGCGCTTCGAGATAGCCTTTCAGGCGCTCTTTTCCGGGTCTGGAAGTTGCCGGTCCCGCGATGATGCCTATTTTTCTGTGGCCCGCCTTGATCAAAGCTTCAACACCGTCGAATGCGCCTTTGTAATTATCGATGAAAACCCCGTCAAAATTCGCAACTTTCATGTCTCGGTCGATGAGAACGACCGGAACGCCGTCCTTTTGGAGTGATTCAAGCAGCTGCGCATTCCTGCTCGCTTTTTCTGAAACTGGTGTGATAATGATGCCGGATACCCGTTGCTTTCTTATCGCTTCCAGAACGCTTATCTCAGTTTTAACTTTTTCATCCGTATCACAAACAAAAACGGTATATCCATTCATTTGGGCGACCTTGTTGACACCCTTGACGATCTCGCTGAAAAATGGATTATTAATATCCGCAACCACCAAGGCAATTATTTCGTTAACCACATCATTACCAGTTTTTTTCATACTTTTGTTAAAATTGCTGTAATTAATAGAACTTTTTACAAGCCTTTCAATTTTTAAACCGAATACTGTTTATTTTTAAATGAAAATCTTAATTTATAGTCTTTATATCTTGATTATAGGTTTCAGGCAAAAAGATTCAATAATGAAAAACATGAAACCGCAGATGCGTTTTCATGTTTTTTCACAAATTGTTTTCATAGAATTTTATTCATATCAGTTTGCAATATTTCTGTTAACAGGATATATTTCCGAACCTCTGAGTGTGAGATGGGGTGATAAAATCACTCTTTTGGCCATTTGATCCTTATGCTTTTTCCCTTTTTTCATGTGATCGACCAACAATTTTGCCGCTTCCACACCCATCTGTTTGGTAGGCCTTTCCACAGCGCTGATATGAAAACTTCCGGTATCGAAAAAGTAAAAATCGTCAAATGAAATGAGCGAAATATCATCGGGAACCTTCAGCCCCTTATCCAGTATCGACCTGAAACAACCGACGGACATCAGATTGTTTGATGAAAAAATGGCCGTAACCTTTTTTCTTGTCTCCAATAATCTGTTCGTCAGCTCGTACGCTCTCTCTTCCTTGAAATCTCCATACAGTATATATTCCTCTTTGATCGGTATGTTGTTCCGTCTGAGCGCTTCCATGTATCCTTCCAGACGGTCAATACCCGGTTTGGACGAGATGAGCCCGGCAATGATCGCTATCTCGGTATGGCCGTGTTCGATCAGCGTGCTGACAGCGTCGAAAGAGCCCCGGAAGCTGTCCAAAAACACGCCGTCAAACCGGGAGAGCTTAACGTCCCTGTCCAGCAGCACGATCGGTATGCCGAGGTTGTCGAATTCCTTCAAATACTCCGCGTTATATTCCACCGCCCCTGATACCGGTGTAATGATGATGCCCCCCACCTTTTCACGACGCAACGTCTGAAGCGACTGCAGTTCCAGCTCAGGGCTCTCGTCCGTATCGCATATCAGAATATTCATATTGTTTTCCCGGAACACCTGAGTCAGCCCTTTTATCACCTCGCCGAAAAAGGGGTTGTTGATATCGGGTATGACAACGCCGACAATATCGCTTTCGAGCTTCTCGTAATTTTTAGGGGGATTATCGGGCGGCTTATATCCCAGCTCCTTTGCAGCCTCCAGCACAGCCAACCGTTTTTCCTCAGCAACATATCCTGAATTATTGAACACTCGAGATACCATTGCAATGGATACATTCGCTTTTAATGCAATATCTTTAAAACGCGGCATTACAAGGCTCCCTCTACACAAAAGTGTTTTAGTCATCCGTCTTAAAAGTCAACCATCGCATATCTGCCCAATTCATTCCGTGTACTCGCAAGTTTCAAAAGAAGAATGCCAGCCATTCTCACCCTTTGATATGCTTCCCGGTATGTGCTAGAACATATTCTGACGGATTATTTCCGGCGTAATACACAAAGAATCAGTATTATCGGTATTCATAAGCTGTTTGTGCTCGTTATGCTTTAAAGCAAAATCGCGGAGTTGTAACTCTATTCAAAGTCGGTTCTTTCTTTTGTTATTGTATCAGAATTTTTTTTCAATTGCAAAAAACAAATTATCTTAATGTGAAAACAGAGGGATTCAGAAAATAATATAGAAAATATCCGTAAACGTTTACGAGCGCAATCAGGAGAGGAATATTATGAGCTTAACGATTAAGACGATAGCAAAAATGGCAAACGTCTCATGCACGACCGTATCAAGAGTGCTTAACAACAAAGCGGATGTCAAGGAAGAAACTAGGAAGCTCATACTCGACCTGATCGAAAAGCATCAGTTTCAGCCCAATGCATTTGCGCGCGGCATACAGTCCAACAAAAGCCATTGTATCGGACTGATCGTCCCCCGCGAGCTGGACTATATACTGACCAATTCGTTCTATGCGGAAATCATCAGAGGGATATTGAATGCTCTGAATTCCAAGGAGTATTATCTGCTCTTCTGCAATACCGGGAAACCGGACGATATCGTCAATATATTTCGGCAGAGAAGGGTGGACGGCTTTATCATGATCCGGCTGGGAGAATATGACGCGGATATCATCACAACACTAAAATCCATTGAAGCGCCCTTTGTGGCCACAACAACCATGCGGGGTGAAGACGGCATGATCCATGTCGATATCGACAACTATAAGTCAGCCTGCATGGCCGTGGAGTATCTTGTATCCCTGGGCCACAGGCACATCGGCATGATTGCGGCGGCCAACTCCCTCGTCAACAGCAAGCAACGGCTGCAGGCGTTCGAGGACACGCTGGCGAAACATGAACTGCCCTTTGAGGCATGCTTCGTCACGGAGGATGATACGTCCATGCAGGGCGGTTATAGCGCGATGAAGCGCATATTGAGCGCTGGCCGCTACCCGACCGCCATATTCGCGGGCGGCGATATCATGGCGCTGGGCGCGATGAGGGCCATCCGGGAGGCGGGCATGAAGATACCGGACGATATATCGGTGATCGGCTTTGACGGCATCCCGGAGTCGGAGTATACTGAACCTCCTTTAACAACGATAAAACAGCCGATACTTGAAAAAGGCGAACTGGCGGCGCAGACGTTGCTTCGTCTGCTTGAAGGCAAGGACGATATCCAGTCTGTTGTCATGGATGCCGAACTGGTCGTCCGAGGCTCCACAGCAAGAATAAATTAAAACAATCCCGACTTATAGCAGGAGTGTTTGAAAAAATGTCGAATATATCTTCCGTAAACGTTTCCGGTAACGTTTACGATACATATTATGTCAAGTCGTTCCTCCGGGTACTCAGGAGCGCGCTTTAAGAGATCAATAAAAAACAGAATCGGAACGGAGCGGATCAGGCTATGGATGAGAACAGATACTTGAAATGGCTGTCGGCAAATACATGCACAAAATGGTGGCATGACTCGGCTATCCCTGCTGAAATTGAAACGGGCATGCGCAACGGGGCCACCGGCGTTACGACCAACCCGCCTCTGGTGGCGGCAGCGCTGGCAGCCGCGCCGGATTATTGGCGTCCTTTTTTAAAGGATATCCCGCAGAACCTCAGCCCGGCTGACAAGGCTGAAGAGATCATTAAAAGGGTCACTCAGAAAAACGCGAAACTGCTGGAGCCGATATACCATTCAACCGGCGGCAGACAAGGCTATGTTTGCGCTCAGGTAAATCCGAGATTGCCCGGCGACGCGGACGAGATGCTGGAGATGGCAAAAAGGCTCGCCTCCTGGGCACCCAACATCGCGGTGAAGCTTCCGGCCACGGCGGCGGGGCTGGAGGTATTGGAGGCGTGCATTCCGCTGGGGATCACCATAACCGCAACGGTGAGCTTTACGCTGCCGCAGGCGCTGGCCATTGCGCAGAGCTACCAGAAAGCGCTGGCGCATACCCGCAAAGCAGGTGGTAAGGAAGGGCGCTGCTTCGCCGTGGTGATGGTGGGGCGCATCGACGATTATATACGGGACGTGGCGCACGACGCGCGGGCGGATGTGATGGAGTCCGACATCATCCAGTGCGGAACGGCGATCATGAAGCGCGCCAACGACATTTTCAAAAGGAACGGCTACGAAGCGGTGCTGCTGCCCGCGGGCATGCGCGGCGCTTACCATGCGGTCGAGCTGGCCGGCGCGGATATGACGCTCTCCATTCATCCCAAGATACAGGCGATGATCGCCCGGGAAACCGAACCCTTTGCGGAGCGCATCGACATTCCGGTGGAGGCAGGCGTGCTGAAGCGGCTGGAAAGGATACCGGAGTTTGTGCGCGCCTACGAGCCGGACGGCCTGAAGCCTTCGGAGTTCATCGCCTTCGGCGCTGTCCAGAGAACGCTAGCGCAGTTCGTGGAAACGGGCTGGACCCCCATCGAAGCTTTTCAAGTATAAGCTGACATAAATGAAAACAGGCAGGAACGTTTTTCGGACGGAGCAGCCTGCCAACGGATAAACACAGCGACGAATCCGGTCAGATTCAATAAATTGACGAAAAGGAGCGCTGCTATGGACCTGTATTTGAAGGACAAGGTGGTCATCGTCACCGGCGGTACGAAGGGCATCGGCAAAGGCATCGTCTACAGCATGGCCAACGAAGATGCAATCGTGATCATGGTCAACCGCCCCGGCCCGGAAGGGGCTCAGATCGAAGCGGAGCTGTGCGGTCAGGGAAAACGGGTGCGCTACATTGCCGCGGAGCTGACAGACGCGGAAGAATGCAGGCGCGTGATCGACGAAACGGCAGCCGCCTACGGACGGATCGACGTGATCGTCAACAACGCGGGAGGCAATAACCAGAAGGATCTGATGACGCCCCCCGAGGAGTTCATGAAAGGACTGCGCGACAACCTCATTCATTATTACGCCCTGGTCCACTATGCTCACGACTATCTGATTGCGAGCCAGGGGACCATCGTCAACATCGGCTCGCACGTCAGCATCACCGGGCAGGGGCACACCAGCGCATATGTAGCGGCCAAAGGCGCAATCGACGGGCTGACCCGCGAGTGGGCAGCCTACTTCTGCGACAAGGGTGTCAACGTCAACTGCGTGGTGCCCGGATCGGTGTGGACCAACTCGTATGTCAAGTGGGCGGCGCAGTTCCCGGACCCGGAAGCGCGCCGCCGCCAGGCGGAGCAGAACATACCGTTCGGACGGCGCATGACGACGGTGGAAGAGTTCGCGGATCTGGTGGTTTACGTATCGTCGTCGCGGTCCAAGCATCTGACCGGCGAGATCATCGTGTGTGACGGTGGCTACTCCCATCTGGACAGGGTGCTGACGTTATGAGCCCGAAGTTCCGCATACTGGTACGTAAATTCGAACCGTTTGAAATCATCGTCCGGGATTTCTGGCAGCAGTTTTTGCAGCGGTACGACGCCCGGCTGGAACTGGAGGAGATCGCGCTGCCGCTTCCCGAGCTTCACGCGGCGATACTCACCGGCGATTTTGACGTGGCCCATGTGAACACGGACTGGCTCGCGGAGTGCTGGCACCGCGGATGTCTGGAGAATCTGACGCCTTACATCGAAGCGGCCCCGCCGGAGGACTATCCGACGGGCTGGGCGGACGCGCTGCTCAAGCTGCAGACATTTCCGGACGGAATCGCGGGCATACCGTTTCACGACGGCCCCGAATGCCTGATCTACCGCAAAGACCTTTTCGAATCCCCCTCGGAGCAGGCCGCCTACCGTGAGCAGTACGGTTCCGAACTGAAACCGCCGGAAACGTGGGGCGAATTCGCCCGTGTGGCTGAGTTCTTCAACCGTCCGGACGAGAACCTGTACGGAACGCTGTTCGCGCTGTACCCGGACGGGCATAACAACATATTCGATTTCGCGCTTCAGGTGTGGAGCCGCGGGGGCAATTTGACTGATTGTCAGGGGAACGTTGTGCTGAATTCCCCCGCAGCCGTGGAGGCGATGTCCGCCTACCGCAAGCTGCTGGCGTGTCCGTTCATTCACCCCAAAAGCCAAGAGCTGGAATCCATCGGTGCCTGCTGGACTTTTGCCCGCGGCGAAGCCGCCATGATGGTGAACTGGTTTGGCTTCGCCACGATGTGCGAAACGGTGGAGGGTTCTAGAATTAAGGGGTGTGTGGACATCAGCGCGGTGCCGCATTCCGACGGATACGACGAGCCGGTCTCCCTCAACGTGTATTACACCTGGTCGGTGAGCGCACAAAGCGCGCACAAACAGGCTGCTTACGACTACATACGCAACTGCGTCACGCGGGAAAACGACATCACGCTTCCGATGAAGGGCGCCATCGGCTGCCGCCGGTCAACCTGGTTCGATGCGCGCGTGAACGAGCTGATCCCCTATTACAGCCGGATGGAGCAGATACACAACTATGCGCGCACCCTCCCCCGTACGCCGCAGTGGAATGAGATCAGCCGCATTATCGACCAGATGGTGATGGAACTTATCGATACGCCGGAGCCAGCCGAAAGCATCATGGACCGGGCGCAGGCCAAAGTCGAAGAACTGGCAGGGAGAAAATCATGTTATTAAAAGGGAAGAATGCACTGATCACCGGAAGCGGAGCCGGAATCGGCCGCAGCATCGCGGTGACAATGGCCCGGCAGGGCGCGAATGTGGCCGTAGCGGACATCAACGAGCAGGCGGCATGTGAGGCGGCGGCGGAATTGCGGTCCTATGGCGTCATGAGCAAGGCCTACGGAGTAGACATCTCAAAGGCCGAAACGCTCAAAGCTTTCGTAGAAGACGTGGAGGCCTCATTAGGGCCGATCGACATCCTCGTCAACAACGCGGGCGTGACATCCACCACCAGCCTGCCCGACATGACGCCTGAGGAATGGGACTTCGTCATGGGCGTCAACTGCCGGGGAACCTTCTTCTTAAGCCAGGCGGTGTTCGCCGGAATGCTGGAGCGCAACCGCGGGCGCATCATCAATCTGGGATCGATCTCCGGCGAGCGCGGCGCGCGGTTTGCCGGAGCGCATTATTCGGTATCCAAGGCGGGTGTGATCATGATCACGAAAGTGTTCGCGAAATACGCCGCTGGTACGAACATCACGGTCAACACGATATCGCCCGGCGTTATCGAGACGGACATGACAGTAAGGTTGGGAACGCAGATCGATCCGGCGGATGTGCCGATGAACCGTATGGGAACGCAGGATGAGGTGGCTCAGGCAGCCTTATTTCTGGCCTCGGATATGGCCAGCTACGTGACCGGGCAGAATATCAGCGTGAACGGCGGGCAGTCGATGCGCTGACAGGGAGAGTGGCAATGGAAAACTATCTGGAATGGCTGGCTCAGCATACCCCGACCAAGTGGTGGCACGATTCAGCGATACCTTCCGAGATCGACGACGCGATCAGGAACGGCGCGCTGGGCGTCACCACCAATCCGGTGCTGACCTATAAGAGCCTGCAGGCTGTGCCGGAGTTCTGGCAGCCGCAGGTGGACGAGATCCCTGAGTATCTGCCACCGTCGGAACGGGCGGAGGCGCTGCTGAAGATCATCGCGGTATATGCGGCAGGCAGATTTAAGCACATCTACGACAAAACAAACGGACAGCACGGGTATGCGCTGGGTCAGGTGAATCCCGCGATCTGCGCCGATACGCAGGCCACGCTGGCGCAGGCGCTGAGATTCGCTTCCTGGGGAAGCAACATCGCCGTCAAGCTGCCCACCGTAAAAGCGGCCCTGCCGGTGATCGAGGAGCTGGCGGCGCGGGGCATTGCCGTCTGCACGACGCTGAACTTTTCCGTTTCGCAGGCGCTGGCTGCCGGTGAGGCCTATGAGCGCGGCGCGGCAAAGGCGCGGTCTGCCGGCGTTGCGGTGAAGCCGTGCTTCATCGTTCAGCAGGGCGGGCGGTTGGAAGAGTATCTGCGCGACACGGCGCTGGACAACGGCATCGATGTTTCGCAGGAAGATATCATGTGCGCGGGAAATACCATCTGCAAAAAGGTGTACCGCCTCTTCCGTGAACGGGGCATCACCGCCAAAATAATGCCGGCAGGGCTGCGCGGGGTGCACCACCTTTCGGAACTGGCCGGTGCGGACATGGTTTTTTCACTGCAGTCCCGCGTCCAGAGTATGGTCAAGGAGGCGCAGCTGCCCCTTCAGGAACGCATCGATGAGCAGACGCCGGAGAATGTCATCGCCAGGCTGAAGAGAGTTCCCGAATTCGTCCGCGCCTATGAGGAAGCCGGGATGGATCCCGACGACTTCATCGCTTTCGGCGTCACTCAGAAGACGCTGTCGCAGTTCTACTGGACGGGCTGGGTGCCGCTTGAGACTTACGCATGCAGCCGAAAATCTGATATATGGTTTTGACCTATCTATTGATGGTATATTGTTCCAGTTAAAATCACTGTTTTTACATACTCCATGCTAATTCGCCGCTGTTAGGCTATATTTCAACGGTTATAAATGTGCATAAGATGGCTGGATGCCATACGATTATCTTATGAACGCACTCGGCGGTTTAATATAATGCGGTTTAATATAATATAGTATAAAGTCAAGGGTATTACGTATCGGAATTACTGACCACCGGTCCTCCAGCGGCACAGCATGCGCTCCAGCAGGTCCACCAAACCGAACAGCAGCAGGCCCAGAACGCTGAGTATCAGTATGCCGGAAAACATGTCCACGTAGTTGACACGCATCCACGAATCCATGATAAAGTACCCGAGGCCGTACTGCGTGCCGAATGTCTCGGTGAAAAACAGCACCGACAGCGCTGTGCCAAGGCTCACCCGAACTGAGGACAGCAGCGCGGGCAGCGACGCGGGAAACACCACCGTCCTGAACACATCCCGCCGCCGCGCACCCAGCGAGGTCATCGCATAGAACGTCTCTTTGGGTATGCCCGCCACTGCGTCTCGCATGGACACGATGATCTGGAAAACCACGATCATCAATATCATGAATATCTTGGACAGCTCACCGAGGCCGAATATGAGCATCACCAGCGGCAGCAGCGCGATCTTCGGGACGGGATACGTGAAGTATACGAGCGGCGACAGGCGCTTGTTCCATGCCGGAAACCAGCCCATACACAGCCCTAGCGGTACGCCGATTACGACGGATGCGGCAAGCCCCGCGGCTATGCGCGTCAGGCTCATCAGCAAATGCAGCGCGATCTTGGCAAAAAAGATATGATAGATATTGACGAGTACTGCTATCGGTGTCGGGATAAACGGTATGCGCAGCGCCATCGCGAGCAGCTGCCATACGACCAGTATGGCGATAACGACCTTCGCCACGCCCCACGCGCCCATCCGCTTCATGACGCCCAGTCCTCTTTGACCATGCCGCGCAGCTCCATCACGAACGAATAGAACTCCTTGGACTGGCGCAGGCCGCTTTTGCCGAACAGCGGGTTGTCGATCTCCCGCAGTATGTGCCCCGGTGCGGGCGACATCACAGCGATTTTGCGCCCGAGATACACGGCCTCCTCGATGCTGTGCGTCACGAACAGCGTGGACGTGGCGTGCTCCTGCCAGACGTTCAAGAAGAGGTCCTGTATGTCCTCGCGCGTGATGGCGTCCAGTGCGGAGAACGGCTCGTCCATTAGCAGCACGTCCGGCTGCATGATGAACGAGCGGGCGATGGCGACACGCTGCCGCTGCCCACCCGAGAGCTGCCGAGGGAATTTAGTCTCCAGACCACCCAGCCCCAGCCTGTCCATCAGCTGTGCGACGTACGGCGCAGACGCCTTAACGTCTGCCCCCTTCACCTTAAGCCCCAGCGTCGCGTTATGGGCCACGTCCGCCCAGTCCAGCAGGCCGTAATTCTGCGGAATCAAACCGATACGCTGCGTTTTCGGGTCCACAGGCTGGCCGCCGATCAGCGCGCGCCCGCCATGCTGCGTGATGATACCGGATAATACGTAAAGCACCGTCGACTTGCCGCAGCCGGACGGCCCGATCAGCGCGCAGATGTCGCCCTTACCGAGGTGCAGATTAAATCCGCGCACGGCAGGGTATTCTCCGCCATCTGTCTTATATGTCACCGAAAGCGCTTCAATATCGATCATACCGCTTATTTCACAAAGCTCTTGTTGACGAGGTCGTCATACTGATACGCCTGCTTGATCAGGCCTTTCTCCGTCAGCCAAGCCATCACGCCCTCGAAATCCTCCGCGGACGGAAACGCCGCCGGAGTATACGCGGGCAGCGAAAGGCTGTCCTTCACTTCTTCCGGGAACCCGGCCACATCCACCAGTATATCCGCATACTCGGAAACCTGCGCACCCTTGAGATATTCCACCGCGCTGTTGTAAGCCCGATAAAACGCAGCGATCTCGGCGTTCTTGGACTCAATCACGTCCGTCTTGAACAGCAGCACGCCCGGGTTGATTCCCAAGTTATCCGTGCTGTCCAGCACCATCGCCCCCGCCTTCACCGCGGAAGAAGCCAGCGGCTCGGGCAGCGTAGCCCCGCCGATCTGCCCGCTGCTCAGCATCTCCAGCCGCACGGGTATCTGAGGTATCGCCGTCTTCGCCACGTCTTCGGGCGTCAGGCCGATCTTGGCGAGCATCTTATCCGTGGCGTATTCGATGATAGTGTTGGTGGATATCGCGATGGACTGACCCTTGATGTCCGTCGAGCCGTTCATGACCGGGCCGGCCAGCAGCTTGTAACTGCCGTTTGTCATGGAGGTCATCGCCACCTTGAACCCGCCTTCTGTCAGAAACGCCGCCGACAGCATATCCGAAACCGCGCCGTCGATGCTGCCCGCCTGCAGCGCGCTCTCCCGGTCCGGCGCGCTCTTGAAGTGCTCGATCTTCACGCCCAGCCCTTCCTTTTCGAAGAAACCCTTCTCCTGCGCGATGATGATGGGTATCGAATCCACGTCGGGCAGAACGCCGATGGTCAGCGTCTGCGACAGTTTTTGGGCGGCGCATCCCGCGCCTATCGACACCACGGCCAGGAGCGCCAGCGCGACGCCGATCAGTCTCTTTTTCATTCTTCTTGCCTCCATTTATGGTACAAATTATTTTCAATCCCCAGCGAATCAAGAATCCGGCTGACGATAAAATCCACGATGTCCGATACTGTCTGCGGCTTATGATAGAAGCCCGGATTGGCGGGCAGTATCACCGCGCCCGTTTCGCTCAGGGTCAGCATGTTGCGCAGATGGATGGTGCTGAAGGGCAGCTCCCGCGGCACCAACACCAGCTTGCGCCGCTCCTTGATGCACACGTCCGCCGCGCGTCCCACCAGATTGCGGGAAGTGCCCGATGCAATCTCCCCCAGCGTGGTCATCGAGCAAGGCACGATCACCATGCCGTCCGTATGATATGACCCGCTGGATATTGAAGCGAAAAGGTCGTCGTGCGGATGTATCACGAGCCTGCCCTGAGGATATGCGTCCGCGAATTCAGGTCCTATGATGACCCCCGTCTCGTATTCCGTCACCCGCTGCCCCATCTGCGACACCACCAGATGCACCTCGTGACCGCCGCGCAGCAGTTCCTCCAGCAGCCGTATGGCATACGCGCTGCCGCTTGCGCCCGTGACGCCGACGATATATCTTGACACAGCTTATGCCTCCTAAAATGACTTTATCAGTATGTCTGCGCCGGAAAACAGCAGGAATATCGTGCTGACGATCTGGTTGACGCTGTACGACGCGATGGTCACGTTCTTTAAGTTGGTCGGCGAGACGATCGCGTGCTCGTAGACCAGCAGCGCGGCGATCAGCCCCACGCCGATGTAGTATATCAGCCCAAGCCCCGCCAGTATACCGGCATATACTAACAGCGCCGCCGCCGCCAGATGGAATGCGGACGAGATGTTCAGCGCAGTCCGTACGCCGAACCGGGCCGGCATGGAATGCAGATTGTTCTCGCGGTCGAACTCCACGTCCTGCGCGCCGTAGATGATGTCGAAGCCCGCCACCCACAGCATCACCGCAGCGGCCAGCGCAATCACTGCCCAACTGAAGCCGCCCGTCACCGCCACCCATGCGCCTAAGGGGGCGCACGCACAAGCCGCGCCCAGTATCACATGGCACCACCATGTGAACCGCTTGGTGAACGAGTAGATGAAAAACAGCAACAGCGGAGCGGGCAGCAGACCCACGCATATCGGGCTTATCATGAACGCCGATACGACGAGTATGACGAGGCATACGGCGACCAGTATCGCCGCCTCGGCCGTCTTCACCGCGCCCGTTGGCATGTGCCGCCCGGCTGTGCGCGGGTTCTTCGCGTCGATGTCCTTATCCACGATGCGGTTCAGCGCGTTCGCAGCCGTCCGGGCGCTGATCAGCGCGATAAGTATCCACACCGTCAGCCATAG
>JAEWWC010000180.1 GCA_023396555.1 Bacillota bacterium | reverse complement strand
TGATTGAGCAGATCTCAGAGGTGGAAGCCGCCGTGAAGGAGAAGGCAGCCACGCTGGCAGAGAAGCCGTCCGTTTACTACGTGATGGGCATCGGCGAATACGGCAACTGGACGTCCGGCAAGGGCAGCTTCATCAACACCATGATCGAGATGGCGGGCGGCGTCTGCGTGACGGAGGACACCGATAAGGAGTGGCTGGAGTATCCTGTGGAGGATCTGGTGACAGCGGACCCGGACATACTCATCGTGTCCAACTGGGTGGCAGAGACTGATCTCGTCGCCGCGGTGGGCTATGCCGATCTGACCGCGGTCAAAAATAAGCACTACTATTTCATCAATCCGGAGCTCAGCGAACGGCCCGGCCCTCGCGTTGGTGAGGCGCTGCAGGCAATACAGGCCGACATCGAGCAGTATCTGGCGGAGAAATAATGGATAAAACGCGCGCGCGCAAACTGAATATCACGATCGCGGTGCTGCTGCCGCTGGGCGTCGCTGCCTTTGTTTCGGCGTTCCTGTTTGGCAGCTCGGGCGTGAGCCTCAGCGATCTGCTGAATGTGATCGGCGGAACGGCAAAGGGGAGCACGCAGATCATTTTCTTCAGCATCCGGCTGCCGCGTGCGATACTGGCTTTCACATCGGGCGGCGCTCTGGCCATTGCGGGCGCGTGCCTGCAGGGCATGTTCAAAAATCCGATGGCGGATTCATACGTGA
The DNA here is from genome assembly GCA_023396555.1 of Bacillota bacterium. Classification (GTDB taxonomy): domain Bacteria; phylum Bacillota; class Clostridia; order Christensenellales; family SZUA-584; genus SZUA-584. The sequence goes on along the minus strand of JAEWWC010000180.1, from coordinate 3,776 downwards.
TCGGCGTCAGCGCGGGCGCGGCTTTCGGGGCCACGATCGCGTTGGCGTTTTCCGCCTCGCTGACGTTTCTGGGGTTCGGCGCGGTGAGTCTGTTCGCTTTTCTGGGTGCGCTGCTGGCCGTTATGGCGGTTTACCGTCTGGCGGCGACGCACGGCAAGGTGTCCACGTTTTCTCTGCTGCTGTCTGGTATTGCGATAAGCACGCTCAGCACGGCGCTGGTGTACTGTTTCATGATACTGTTTCGTGACAAGATGGAGCATATCGTGATGTGGACGATGGGCAGCTTCTCGTCCGCGTCGTGGGACAAGGTGACGATTGCCGTGCCCGCAATGGTTATTGCCGCCGTGCTGTGCATGTTCCACGCACGCGACCTCAACATCATGCTGCAGGGTGACGAGGCCGCAAGGCACCTGGGCGTGGATGCGGGCCGCGTGCGGCGCAACCTGATCGTACTGACCACGGTGGCTGCGTCGGCGGCGGTGTCGGTATCCGGCATCGTCGGCTTCGTGGGGCTCATCGTGCCGCACATACTGCGGCTGATGCTGGGGCCGGACCACCGCGTGCTGCTGCCGGTATCGTTCTTCGGCGGCGGCATATTCCTGCTGATTGCGGATACGCTGTCGCGGCTGGTGCTGTCCAATCAGGAGATACCCGTCGGCGTGATCACCGCGATAATCGGCGTGCCTTTCTTCCTGTTTCTGCTGCGCCGGGGAAGGCGGGTGCAAAAATGAGCGATATTTCCGTCCGCAACGTGATATATTCGTACGCCCCGCCGCGTTACGCGCTGCAGGGCGTGAGCTTCGATATTCCCGCGGGCGGGTTCTGCGGCATCATCGGGCCCAACGGCTCGGGCAAGACCACGCTGTTAAAATGCATCTCCGGCTACATCAAACCGGACGAAGGGAATGTCAGCATCGGCGGGCAGGACGTGTCGAAGCTGTCCGCACGCGAGACGGCGAGGCGCATGGCGCTGGTGCAGCAGCACTCGGCGCTGGAATACGAGTTTACCGTGGGCGACATCGTGCTGACGGGGCGTAACCCGCACATGCGTCGCTGGCGCAGCGAGACCAAAGAGGACTACGCGATGGCGGCGAAGGCGCTGGAGGAAGCGGGTATCGTGCACCTCAAAGACCGGCTGGTCACGGAACTGTCCGGCGGCGAGTGGCAGATGATGATACTGGCGCGCGCGCTCACCCAGCAGGCGGACATCATGCTGCTGGACGAGCCGGTGACCGGGCTGGACATACGGCATCAGGTGCACATCATGGGCACGGTGAAGCGGCTGGCTGCGGAACGCGGCATATCCGTGGTGTGCGTGCTGCACGACATGAACCTCGCGCTGTCCTACTGCGACCAGATCGTGCTGATGAAGGACGGAGCGCTGTTTGCGGAAGGTGCGCCGGCGGACGTACTGACGCGCGATACACTGGAGACGGTGTACGGCACGAGGGTACACGTACTGTCCGAAGGCGGACAGACGTTCATACTGCCCGTGATGGGCGATTAGCAAGCGGTCAAAACCATCTTAACCTTGTTGAACAGCTTCTTCAATTATGATATACTTTGCGGGTATATGAGTTTGAAGGAGTTTTTTTGTTTATGAGAATGTCACAGATGCTTTTCTCAACGCAGAGAGAAGCGCCCTCGGAGGCCGAAGCGGAAAGCCATGTATTGCTGTTAAAAGCGGGTATGATCCGCCGTCTGGCGGCGGGTGTGTACGCGCTGATGCCGCTGGGGTTCCGGGTTTTCAAGAAGATAGAGAACATCATCCGCGAGGAGATGGACGCGGCGGGAGCGCAGGAGCTCATCATGTCCGCGTTTCTGCCCGCGGAATATTACCAGCAGTCGGGCCGGTGGGACGTGTTCGGGACGGAGATGATCAAGTTCCAAGACCGCAACGGTCGCGACTTCTGTTTGGGACCCACGCATGAGGAGATATTTGCGCATGTGCTGAAACCGGAGATGCAGTCCTATAAGGCCATGCCGCGCACTGTTTACCAGATACAGAACAAGTACCGCGACGAACGCCGTCCGCGTTTTGGAATGATACGCTGCCGCGAGTTCGTGATGAAGGACGCATATTCGTTCGACGTGGACGAAGCTGGCCTTGACGAATCGTATAAGAAGATGTATGACGCGTACTGCAAGGTGTTCGACCGCTGCGGTCTGGACTACGTAATCGTGCATGCGGATACCGGCGCAATGGGCGGTTCGGGTTCGCAGGAATACATGATCAAGTCGGATATCGGGGACGATACCATCGTCTCCTGCCCGAAGTGCGGTTACGCGGCCAACGCCGAGCTGGCGGCCTGCCCCGACCCGGCTGAGGGAACGGAGGAGATGAAGGCGGTCGAGAAGGTGCATACGCCCAATGTGGGCACTATCGCCGAGCTGGTGGGCTTCTTCGGGCTGACGGCGGACAAGTTTGCCAAGACGCTGCTGTACCTCGCGGACGGCGAGATCATCGCCGCGATGGTGCGGGGGGACAGGGAACTCAACGAGACCAAGCTAAAGAACTATCTGAAGTGCAAGAACCTCGATCTCGCGAGCGCGTCCGACGTGCGCGAAGCGACCAACGCGGAAGTGGGCTTTGCAGGTCCCATCGGCCTCAAGGTGAAGCGCATCATCGCGGACAAGGAAGTGCTCCAGATGCGCAACTTCCTGATCGGCGCGAACGAGACGGACTACCACTTCGTCGGTATCAACTATGGCCGCGACTTCACGGCGCACGACGTGGCGGATATCCGCCTGATCGAGCACGGCGATCCGTGCCCCAAATGCGGCGCGGCAGCGGAGCTGGACAAGACCATTGAGGTGGGCCACATATTCAAGCTGGGCACCAAATACAGCGTTGCGATGGACTGCACGTATCTGGACCAGAACGCACAGCAGAAGCCCTGTGTGATGGGCAGCTACGGCATCGGCCTCAATCGCACGATGCAGGCGATCATTGAGCAGTCCCATGATGCTGACGGCATTATCTGGCCGGACAGCGTTGCGCCTTACAGCGCGATCGTGGTGCCGGTGTCCGCCGCGAACGAGGCGCAGATGGCTCTGGCGGAAGAGATCTACGCCAAGCTGAAAGCGGCGGGCATAGAGACGCTGATCGATGATCGTGACGAACGCGCGGGTGTTAAGTTCAAGGATGCCGACCTCATCGGCATACCGCACCGCATCAACGTGGGGCGGCGCGCCGCGGACGGCGTGGTGGAATACAAGCAGCGTAAAGCCGAAAAGGCGGAGGAGCTGACCGCGGACGGGGCGGTAGGGCGCGTCGTGGAAGCGGTCAAGAAGGCGGACGTGAAAAGGTTCGGCTAAGACCTGCATAGAATTTGTTGTTGCATGCCCGGTTCCATCAAAGGAGTCGGGCATTTCTATTTAAAAGCATCCGAAAAGATTTGAAAGGCACCAAGCTGCATGATTTGAACGTAACTTTTTTACATGCTATTCCAAAATTAATACAGTAAATGATATAATATAAAAAAATTCAGGAGGGAATTATATGATGGATTATAGCTATGGCTATGGTATTGGCGCTGCGGTCTGGCTCGTGGTGCTTCTCTCAATAGGAGCGGCGGTAGGCTTGGCGTTCATTCCCGCAACCATTGCGAGAAATAAGGGATACAGTTACGGAGGATTCTGGGCGCTGGGCTTCTTCTTCTTTTTGATCACCCTTATCGTGGTGCTGTGTCTGGACCCGAAGCCCGGATCGGCCAATTACGTGCCGCAGGCGGCCTATTACCCGCCGCAGCCGCCGCCGGGATATCCGGGAGCCG
>JAEWWC010000080.1 GCA_023396555.1 Bacillota bacterium | reverse complement strand
GTACACAGTCGCGGCTCAAAGGCTGCTGCCCAGCGGCAAGCTGGAGGGCTACACGCCGGAGGACATCCGAGCCATAGCAGCTCTGGGCCTGTTCGACGATATCATCGTGGAGGCGGACGGCGCGGCGAGAAAGCCCGTCAAAGCGCCGAACGATACGGAACCCGTCTACCCCGTCGTCCTCGATCTCATCATCGGTGTGGTGGGGCTGGACAGTCTGGGCAAACCCGTTTCCGAGAATCACGTGCACAGGCCGGAGCTGTTCCGCGCCGTCACGGGTGCGCTCGAGGGCGAGCCCATCTCCGCAAGGCATATCATCCGCCTGATATCCCATCCGGACGGGCTGTTCCGGCACGCCCCCCAAGGTGTCCCCAAGGTTGTTTTTCTGAACAAATGCGATACAATAAACGAAACAGCAAAGCAGCAGGCGGATGAAATCATCCGACAGTCCCCGTACCCCGTGCTGCTGACCGGATACGGGCGGGAATGGTTCGGCGAATTCCGCCGCCGTTTCCTTTAATCAACACCGCAAAGGAGAATGACATGCTCATCGAACGCATACCCGAACTGATCGCGAATAACAAGGCTGTCGCGCTGGTCACCGTTACAGCAGCCGGCGGCTCCACGCCCGCCGAGGTGGGCAAGGAGATGCTGGTGGACGCCTCGGGGCCCATCGGTGGCACAATCGGCGGCGGCAATCTGGAGTTCGTCGCTGTTCGCAAGGCGCAGGAATCCTTAAGCCGCGGCCATAGCGCCACAGCCAGCTTCGACTTAAAACGCGACCTCGGCATGGAGTGCGGCGGCGCGGTGGACATATTCATCAAGGTGTACAGCCCCGCCACGCAGCTGGTGCTGGTGGGCGCGGGGCACATCGGGCGCGAGCTGTACAAGTTTGCCGACGCCCTGGGCTACAGTGTGGTGGTGGTGGACGACCGCGAGGAGGTCGCGACGCAGCAGCACTTCCCAAACGCCAAGAGCATACTGGTGGGCGACATCGGGGAGCTGTGCGCCACGCTCGACCTGCCGCCCTCCGCTTTCGTCGTGATCGCGTCCCACGGCCACAAGTGCGACGAGATCGCGCTATACCATCTGATACAGAAAGACCCGCGCTACATCGGCGTGATCGGCAGCCGCAACAAGGTCGCCACGATGATGGCGAGCCTCAAAGCCAAGGGCATACCGCAGGAGACGCTGGACGCGGTTTATACCCCCATCGGCCTCGCGCTGGGCGGCGGCCAGCCCGCCGAGATCGCCGTGTCCATCATCAGCGAGATATTGCTCGTCAAAAACGGCGGGCGTCTCGCGCACATGAAATCGCTCGGCGATTGACTTTCATGGTTTGCCGGCATTCACTCTTTTGATCTCGTTCGTTCATCTAGGCCTCCTCATCTGAGGGAGGTCTTCTTTGGAGATTCCTGCCTCCCTCAGATGAGGGAGGTGGCAGGCGAAGCCTGACGGAGGGAGGGAAAGCTGTAGAAACATGGTCATCTCTCAATCAATGCGCCTCCTTCATACAAAAAGAGGCGCCATACAGACGCCTCTCCGCAGTATTCTCCTTTACGCCAATCTGTCCGCGTAGTCCAGCCGTTCCCATGGCAGGTCGAGGTCGGGCCGCCCGAAGTGCCCGTACGACGCTGTCTGCGCGTATATCGGCGCGCACAGATTAAGCCGCTCGATGATGGCCGCGGGCCGCAGGTCAAACTCCTCCAGTATCCGCTTCGCCAGCTTCTCATCGTCCGCCGCGCCCGTGCCCGACGTGTCCACATACACCGACACCGGCTGTGCCACGCCGATGGCATACGCCACCTCTATCTCGCAGCGCTCGGCCAGCCCTGCCGCCACTACGTTCTTGGCGATGTGCCGCACCGCATAGGCCGCACTCCGGTCCACCTTGGACGGGTCCTTGCCGGAAAACGCACCGCCGCCGTGCCGCGCGTAGCCGCCGTACGTGTCCACGATGATCTTGCGCCCCGTCAGCCCCGAGTCGCCCGCCGGCCCGCCGATTACAAACCGCCCCGTCGGGTTCACAAAATACTTGGTATCCGTGTCCAGCATTTCCGCGGGTATCACCGCTTTGATCACGTGCTCAATGATATCCTCGTGTATCTGCTCCTGCGTCACCTCTTCGGCGTGCTGGGACGACACCACCACGGTGTCCACGCGCACCGGTACACTGCCTTCGTACTCCACCGTCACCTGCGCCTTGCCGTCCGGCCGCAGATAGGCGAGAGTGCCGTCCTTGCGAACTGCTGCCAGCTGCCGTGTCAGCCGGTGCGCCAGCGTAATGGGCAGCGGCATCAGCTCCTCCGTCTCGCGGCAGGCAAAGCCAAACATCATGCCTTGGTCGCCCGCGCCCTGATCCGCCCGGTTCACGCCCATCGCAATGTCGGCGGACTGTTCGTTGATGCTGGTAATCACGCCGCACGTGTCCGCATCAAAGCCGTATTTCGCGCGCGTGAAGCCGATGTCGCGGATACACGCCCGCGCGATCTTCTGTATATCCACGTAGCAGTCCGTGGTGATCTCGCCCATCACCAGCACCAGCCCCGTGTTCACCGCCGTCTCGCACGCTACATGGGCGTGCTTATCCTGAACAATAATCGCGTCCAGCACGCTGTCGCTGATCTGGTCGCAAATCTTGTCCGGATGCCCCTCCGTCACCGATTCCGATGTAAACAGCCTTCTCAAAAATCCTCACCTCTCGATGCTTGTATTAAAAAACCCCGCTGTCTTCAGCGAGGCTGGAAAATATCTTTCCATAAACCTCATCTGTCGGGAATTGGCACCTTGACAGCTGTCCGGTTGCCGGGTTTCACAGGGCCCGTCCCTCCACCGCTCTTGATAAGGGGTTTTTCAATTTTTAATATACCATATACGGCAATTGTTTGCAATTCTTTTTCATGCCCGCGGCGCCTATGACGCAAACCCCCATATCAGCCATATCAGCCCGCCGGCGATACAGTTTCCCAGAAAAATTAGCGGCAGCGCGACTTTAAGCCGGATGTCAAAAAGCCCGGCGATCATTGAGCCTGTCCACACACCCGTCGTCGGTAATGGAACCGCCACAAACAGCAGCAAAAACCATATCCTGTACTTTTCCAGCCGGCCACCCTTGCGCATTACGCGCCGATGCTGCCAGCGCCCAAAGCGGTTCAGCAGTTTTATGCGGCTGTTCATCATCGCATACAGCACGCGGCGGGTCAGCAACATGATACCAGGACAAAACAGCATGGAGCCAAGGACCGCCACCAAAAAACACTCAAACTCTGGAATGCCCATGCTTATCCCCACCGGTATCGCCCCTTTAAGCTCAATAATGGGAATGGCCGAAAGCCCTAAAACAATCATGTAGTTCCAAAAAGTGACCAAATCTTAAACCGCCTTTTTTTGAGTTAATCCATTCTATATGCAACGATGCTTTCAAAGCAATCCCCACCCTTATTGTTGCGTATTTATTAACAATTGTATGACATGCCAATCCTTATCTGCCCACCGTCGTCCTCATCGGCGCGAATCGCATAAAAAAGGCTGCCGGCGAAAATCGCGCAGGCAGCCCCGTCTTGCTTAAGTATTATAGCCTTATGCCAGATTGTCAGCCCTCATCCTCCAGCGGAATCGTCGCGCCGTCCAAAACGGTGGGCGTCGGCGTCGGCTCTGGTATGGGCTCCAGCGTAGGAGACGGCGTCGGTTCCGGCGTCGCCGTGGGCAGCGGCGGCAACAGCAGCTCGACCACCGGCTGCTCGGTCGCATCGGCATAACCGTTGTCCTTTACTTCAAACACGAGCCCGTAACGGATATAGCTGCCATCCACCTGCTCATAAGCCAGACAGGTAAAATCATATGTCTCACCAGCCAGCTTCGCCTTCGTGCCGTTATAAAAATAGTTTTTCGCGAGGTCCAGGTCCACAGACGTGCCCTCGGCGGGCGTCAAATAAAGCACCAGCAGCGTATTGCCTGCCGCCGGCACCGTATCTCCGATCTGCGCCATAAACGTCTGTTCGTATTGAAATTCACCGATATCCGTCTTGATTGGCTCCGGCGCGCTGCAGGCGCTCAAGGCCACCGCCAGCACCACCGCCAATAAAGCCGCAACGAGTCTGCTCCCCTTCATATTTCCTAATATTTCCTTTATCACAAAATAGATGTCATTGACAGGCACAATTATATATCACCATATCCGAAGGCGCAACAATTTTTACTATCACGAATTGTTATTTTCGCCCGTTTGTGACATAATTCCTAACATGAACGACCTTGAAACCTGCGTAAAACAAAAAGCCCATGAGCTTGGGTTGTCCGATATACGTTTTGCCAAAGCAGGCGGAGCCCTGCCCCATGGCCCTGAAAACCACGTGGCGTTGGCGGACCTGCTGCCCGGCGCGCGCAGCATGATCGTGCTGTTTATGGCTTACAAGCCCGTAAAGCCCGGACCGGCCGGCCATATGCCGCTCTCTCCGTATTACGCCGCATCCCATCTGTCCTACCTCGCCGCCCGGGCGCTGAATGAATATATACAGAGCCTCGGGTTTCAGTCGGCGCACCTGCCGTCGCTGCCCGCCCAAGCAGCCGCGCTGCGCACCGGTGGCTTCCTCGGCGACAACGGCTTCTATTACCACCCGGCGCTGGGGTCTCTGGTCTGCATACAAACGCTGCTCACCGACGCCGAACTGGCCCCGGACGAACCCGAAGCAACCGCGGGCTGCCTGCACTGCGGCGCATGCGCCGCCGGCTGCCCGTCCGGCGCTCTGGGACAGGACGGCAGCTGTCTGCGCCGACATATGAACGCGCTGGTGCCCGAGCCGCTGCGCGGCGATGTTTATCAGCTGCTGGGTTGCGAAAAATGCCAAACCGGCTGCCCATACAACAGCTTTGAAGCTGCGGAACCTCTCTCGTTTCCGCTGGAAGCGCTGCTGGACGGTAGCGCAATGCCCGAACTGAAAATACTGGCGGGTCCTAACATGGCGCGTCCCATGCGCGTCGCATCGCAGGCCGCGCTGTACGCCGCGGCCACCGGCCAAAGCCAAGTCATCCCGCAGTTAAAAATTCTGGCTCAAAATGGCACTGAACCCGCCGCCACACACGCGGCATGGGCGCTGGAGCGCCTGAAAAACGAGGTAAAACCATGATCACGCTAAAAGCATACGCCAAGCTGAACCTGTCGCTGGACGTCACCGGCAAGCGCGCCGATGGCTATCACGAGCTGGACAGCATCATGCAGACCATATCGCTTGCCGACACCGTAGAAATCGGCCGCGCGGACGAGACGACAGTCGTTTTCGACGTGCCGGACGTCGATGCCGTAAAAAATACCGCGTACGCCGCCGCACAGGCTTTTTTCACGCATACCGGCATCCAAGGCGGCACGGATATCCGCATACAAAAGCGTATACCACGCATGTCGGGCATGGGCGGAGCCAGTGCGGACGCTGCCGCTGTGCTCATCGGTCTGAACCGGCTGTTCGATGGGCGCCTTAATGCGAACGCCCTCGCCCAATTGGGTGTAAAGCTGGGGGCGGACGTACCGTTCGCGCTCACCGGCGGCACCGCTCGCGCCAAGGGCATCGGCGAAAAACTCAAAGTCATGCGCCTCAAATCGCCGTATCATGTTGTCGTCGTCAAGCCGCATGCGGGCGTGTCCACCGCCGAAGCGTTCCGGCGCTACAAAGCGTCCGCGCCCATCAATATCGGCATGGTGGAGTTCGCGCTACTCAAGGGCGACGTATCGCTGTTCGAACAATACGCCGGCAACGCGCTGGGCATCGCGGCGCTCAGCATTGCCCCGGAAATAATGAAGGCCGCGGAAGCACTGCTCGCCGCGGGCGCGCGCAAGGCGCTGATGAGCGGCTCGGGTAGCACCATGTTCGCGCTGTTTGCCGATGAAGCCGCCGCCCATGAAACGGCGTCGCGTATCAAAGGTGATTTCGAGCTGTGCGGTGCGTACAGCTTTATGGATAAAGCTGTGGATATCGCGGGGGAAGGAAGTGGATTATGAGCCTGTTTACCGACACGCTGGAGAACCGACTCAATGAATTGAGTATCAAATACGACGCATCATTGCCGGGGAAATGTGAGGCGTATTACCGGCATGTGGCGGAGGCCAACCGGCATCTTAACCTTACTCGCATCACCGGCGAAGGGGAAGCCGCAGTCCAACACTTCGCGGACGCGATGCTGCTCACCCGCTTTTGCGACATCCCCTCCGGCTGCCTTATGGTCGACGTGGGCACGGGCGCGGGCTTCCCCGGCGTGCCGCTCGCGCTGCTGCGTCCCGACATCCACGTTACGCTGATGGACGCGTCGGGCAAGAAAACGGATTTCATCCGCGCCGCCCTCTCGGACATGGGCGTTGCTGCCGACGTGCTGTGCGCCCGGGCGGAGGAGGCCGCGCGTACGCCTTTGCGTGAAAGCTTCGACATTGCGGTGTCGCGTGCCGTCGCGGCGCTGCCCATGCTGCTTGAACTCACCGTCCCGTTGATTAAAACGGGCGGCGTGCTCGCCACCTGGAAGGGCGAAACGGCGGACGACGAGCTGGCCGCCGCGTCCACCGCGCTGCGCACTCTCGGCTGCGCCGTCCAAAGCCGCACGCCCGTGGGCCGCGGCGCTCTGCTGATCATCGAGAAACAAAGACCCACGCCGGATGCATACCCGCGCAGGTTTTCCAAGATCAAGAGCCAGCCGCTATAGCTTATGCTGGTTTGTTCATACCAATATCTTTTGCGCTGACCCAAAAGCTATTCGTACACAAGGTTGTTAACGAATTCGTCAAGAACGCCTTTGCCGGCTTCATCATAATATGTGGCGGTTATTGTAAGAGCGCCGCCCTCAAGCTGCGTGAAATACTGGTCCTGGTTCATCGCGATATCACCGACGACCGTTTGAGTATTCGTAACCGCGTACTCCTTACCGTTGATAAGCACGTTTTGCTCCCCAGTGGTGCTGACAACGGCATCGGGATATATTTTGGTGTACATCTCGCTGTACGAGGCCTCAAGCTGCTGAATCATCTCCTCGAACGCGGCAGCATCCGAGAGAATCTGCAGCACCGAACTCTGGTTGGAATACGCAATATTAACGTTAGGATTTGGAGGCCCGTTGGGATCAAGCTTGTATTGTGAACAAATCATCAGCGTAACCGTCGTGTTGGATTTCATATCCACAACGCCCTCGATCAGTTCATCCACCTGCCCGGTGAGTTCCCGAATCTCTTCGGCGGATGCAAACAACCATCCGTCCGGTATCTGTGCCGTAAACTTAAGCGCCCTGTTGACGTATTGGTCACCTTCCAATACACCATAAATACTGTGGTTCTCTTCCACATCGGCTGTCTTTCCGGCCGTCGGAGCCGATGTGCCGGACGGGTCTGCGGAGACAGCCGCCGGAGTTGGCGCACCGCAGCCGCAGAAAACGGCAATCAAAAACAGAATGCTGATCAGCAGAAATATAAGTTTTTTCACATGCCCTCCAAAATAGTAAATATTTTGTATGTCATTATACCATAAAAACAAAGAGCGGGCCGAAAAAGATTATGTGGATAAAACTCTGCTCACCAGCCTAATGTCAATTGTGATCACGGGTATTCAGACAGCTTTATTGAAACAATAAAAAAGGAAAATGCCAAACAGCATTTTCCGTAGCGACCACCAACGGAACG
>JAEWWC010000049.1 GCA_023396555.1 Bacillota bacterium | reverse complement strand
CGTTGGTCGGATACAGCACGTTCAGGAAGCCGTCGCCCAGCGCGTAGGTGAACACCGTGGTCTGCCCGGATATGCCCGAGACAGCTGCCAGCGGCACGATCAGCGGCATCACCAGAAAAGCCTTGGCAGATGCCTGCGAAACGAACAACTCCAGGACCAGTATCAATGCATATATGATGAGCACGTTCAGGAACGGGCTCGACATCGTGAGTGCAGCGGAAGCTTCGTGGATGATGGTCGCCTGTATGCCGCTTTCCTGCATGATGGTGGAAACCGCCATCGCCATGGGGATCAGCACGATACCAGGCGCTATGTCCAATATGCCACCGAAGAAGGTTTTTGCGGTGCCCTTGAACCCCGCCAGCTTGGAGCCGACGACGGACGCCAGTATGAAGATGACGGCGATGACGATCATCGAGTAGTCCGCGATATCAAGAAACGGCGCGGCGATCAGATACGCCAGCATGAAGGCCAGCAGCAGGCCGACGAACAGTATCGGCCCCTTTTTGAACTGCGCAGCTTCTCGTATCTGATCGGGCGACATCCGGTATTTTTCCCGCCTTAACGTGTCCTCCTCGTAGACGCGGGAGGACATCGGGTTACCGTCCAGCTTTTTAGCGTAACGCAGCAGGAAGAGCAGCAGTATGCCGTAGGTGACGACGAAGAATATCAGACGCAGCCACGTGCCGGAATACAGCTCCACACCGGCCAGCTGCTGCGCTACCCCGATGGAGAAGGGGTTGAACAGCGCCGCCGCGAAGCCGAAGCTGGCGGACAGCAGGCTCAAAGAGAGGCCCATCAGGCTGTCCCAGCCCAGCATGAACGACAATCCCACGATCAGCGGAATGAGCGGCACGATCTCCTCGAGTATGCCGAAGAACGAGCCCAGGAACATGAACGTGAAGGAGACCACCGCAATCAGCAGGCGTTTGCGCGTATACATTTTCTGCGCGATCTTGGCGATGACGGCGCGTAGTATGCCCGACTTGTCCAGCACGGTAAACGATCCGCCAATCAGCAGTATGAACAGCATGATGACGATCATAACGACGTTGACGTCGCCGCCCGGCGCGAAGGATTTGAATATCGCCAGTATGATGTTGTAAACGGGATATTGTCCGGCTTCACCCGTCTGTGCGTAGGATTCTGATGTACCGTCGGCAACGTATTCGCCCGGCGGTACGAACAGCGTCAGCACCCATGTCAGTGTGATCAGTATAAATATGATCAGTGCGGCAGTGAGAAGGCTTCTCTTGTTGATCTGGAAGCTGGAGTCATTTTTCGACATCGCTGTTCTCCTTCGTATGCATATATGGTATAATTATGATGCAGCGGTGATACAATGTCAATCAGCACATCAACCGGATGAGGAGCATGCTATGGACGATTTTCCAAAACGGGCAAGGATCATTCTTCTTTTAAAATACTTTGTCGAGCAGACGGACGAACAGAACCCCAAGCGCATGGCGGACATACTTGAATATCTGGAAAAGGCGGGGGCGGGGGCTGAGCGCAAGGCTGTGTATGCCGATATCGCCATACTGCGTGATCTGGGATACGACATTATCATGACCAACGAGCGATCGTCGGGGTATTTTCTCGGACAGCGCACGATGGAGCTAGCTGAAGCCGAAGTGTGTGCCGGCGCGATATCCGCAGCTCGCTTCATGACGGAGAAGAAATCGCGCGAATTGATACGCAAGCTGGGGGACCCGTTCGGCAGCGCCGCCGCGTCGCGCTTCCGTGAACGCATGGAACTCGCGCGTACGCAGAAGACCCGCAACGAGGAGATATACTACAATATCGATAGGATCGTGCGCGCGCAGAACGCGGGGAAGAAGATATCGTTTCTTTATTTTGAGTACAAGCCGGACAAGACGCAGCGCTTCAAACGGGACGGTCAGCGATATCTGGCCAGCCCGTATACGCTGATGTGGTATGAAGACTGCTACTATCTGGTATCCAACATCGACAAGTACGACAACCTGTCCCACTTCCGAGTGGACAGAATGTCCCGCATCGAGATAACGGATGAGGACATACGCGCCATCAGCGAGGTGTCCGAATACAAAAACTATATTGACTTCGACGAATACCACCGCAGCGTGTTCGGCATGTTCGGCGGACAGCCGCAGAGCGTGCGCATCCGCTTCCGTGATGAACTGGCGACGGCGGTGTTCGACCGCTTTGGCCTCGACATATCGGTGTCGGACATAAGGGACGGTTGGTTTACGGTGTCCGTCAGCGTACGCGTGAGCCAGGGTTTCCTCTCATGGCTGACGATATTCGGCGACAAAGCAGAGGTGCTGGCTCCCGAAAGCCTGAGGAGCGATATGGCGGAACTGATTGAGTCGCTTCATCAGCTTTACAGCGGACAGTAAGTTAAACCAGATGTAAAAAAAAGCTTCTCCGGGTTATTCCGAAGGAAGCTTTTTGGTAATCTCAGTTGAATATATCTCCGCCGTACTGATAGCCTTCGGCAAAGTCGTAAGTTTTGCCGGCCTCGACACTGCCGGGCTGACCATAAAACTCGATGTCCAGCGTGATGTTCATTTCATCGATATCTGCAACGGGGGAGGAGGGCACTGTCGTTTCACCAGTATCCCCTTCTTCCGTGGCGGGGATAGCCTGAAGCTCCGGCTTTGTCACGTTAACCGCCACCACCTTAATAAAATAGGGGCTGTCGTTAAAAGCCGTCATCAAAGCCTTGAGACCGTCAAAACCGCTGACCATGGAAATGCTCACCGGACATACGTAAAGCTGCCCGACCTGATGCATGTCGTTGAATGTGAACGTCACCTTTGTCGCGTGCTCATTGACGGTTTTCTCCAGATAAACCAGTACAGCCGGCTGATCGAATCCCGTGGAAATGCCGCCGCTCAACTCCTTGATTCGGGCTTCGTTGTCCTCAATAGCTTTATCCATGCTTGCAATGATTTGTTTTTGCTGCTGCACGGTGGACGACATCATTTCCTTGTCCGTAATATCGTTGCTGAGCAAGCGAAACTCGTCCATGTTCGGTTTGAGGAAGAAGAGAAAATATACGCAAACCACGGCCATCACCAGCACAATGGATACAAGTATCTTTTCGCGTTTAGTCATCGTCATTGGGCGGCCTCCGTATTCTGTGCAGCGGGAGTTGCTGCCGGTTGTTGTGTAGTGCTGCTGTCAGCTGCCTCATCGCTGCCGTCAACAACATCGGGCGAAGCGCCAAGATACTCCGGCAGCGTGGCGTTCAGTGAAAACAGCGTTGTTTTGCCCTCTGTTTCAACGGCGCTGCTGGTTACATACACGTCGAGGAAAAGCCCGGTTTCCCTCAGACGCAGCGCGAAGGTGGCCAGTACTTCATCCCGCGGTACAATGCCGTTTATGGTCATCAGATTATCGGACATGGTGATGGCAGAGATATAAGCGCTGGTCGGAAGCGAGGTTTCCAGCGCTTCGATGTAATGTGCCGCGTCCAGCTTGGAATCGTTCAGGGTCTCAAGCTGTTTAGCCGTCTGCTGCAGCGTTGCGTTTTGGAGGGTCTTTTCAGCCAGTTCCTGATCAGTAGCAGGCTGGATCGCCAGCTCCGTATCCAGATCCGAAAGTCTGATTTTTGCGCTGGCGAGCATGTTGGACGGCAGTGCAATACCCGCGTATAATAACGCGGCGAACAGCACCATAATGAGCAATACCGTTCCCAGCTTCTTTCCGGAATACTGGGCTGCTTTTCTTTTTTGCAGCAGATTGATATCGTGCTTCATATTAATCCTCTCTCAACGTCGCGGCATAGGCGTTTATCAGCAACGCAAAGCCGCGCTGGTCAGCGGCATTGCCGCTGCGGGACATGGGCAGCAGCATCGAAGACAGATGCACAGGGATATTCAAGTGGCGGCCCATATACTCCAGCAGCCCCGGCATCAGCGCGCCGCCGCCTGTTAAATACACGGTGTGTACGGTACTCTTAGAGCGGTTGCGGTAGTAGTCAAAAAGCCGCGCGATCTCGTAGAGAAGCGCATCGATTTCGTATGTGACAGCGGCCTTCAGATCCGCGTTCTTGTGCGGCTGGTTTAAAAAGTCCACCTCGCGCTTCATCGTTTCGGAAGTCAGAATATCCTTGCCGGAGTTCTGCGCAATCACTTCGGTAATCTGCTGGCCCGACTTTTTGATGATGTTGCTGATAAAGTAATTGCCGTTGTGGTAGATGCTGGCGCGCGTGCACTTGGTGCCAAAGTCCAGTATGCAGATGCCGCCCGTGACGTTGAACGCCTTATCGCGCATGCTGACATACTTGAGCAGCTTTTCGCGGGCGTTTTCGCAGGTATCCACCACCGTCAGATGAAACCCTGCGGAACCGAGTACTCGTTTGTATTTGTTCACAATGCGTTTATGCACGGACGTGACAAGCACGTTGTACATTTCGATACCGTCCTCAACGATCTTTTCAGCAATCTTGTAGTCGATGTAATATTTCTCCGGATCAACGGGGAGGTACCCCGACATTTCGTTCAGTATGTTCTGGTATAGCTCTTCTTCCGACAGTACGGGCAGCGTGAAGTGTCGGATGATGATGTCGCTGCCGGACAGCACGAGAAAGCACTTGCCGGAGCTGAGCCGGGCTTTCTGGCGCGCCATTTTCAGCGACTTGACCAGCGCATCCTCCGAAACGATATTGAGGTCGTCCACACAGCCTTCCGGTATACGGTGTACCACGAATTTGAGTATTCGGCCGTCGGAGCCCGTTTGAGTGATCTTTAAGTTCGAATGCCCGATATCGAGCGATACCGTGGCTGCCTGTTTGATTGGCATCGAAGCCTCCTTAGTTTACACGGCCTTTGGCCGTAATGCTTTGATTCGAAAATACCGAGCTGTCCACCGACGTACTGCCCGTACCGGGCCTGAAGAATGTATCCTGTAAGTTGGCGTACTTCTGGGCAACTTCAGCGGCGTTATAACTGATGGTACACCAGCCGCTGGACGAGAAATACATATTTTTTGCTGCGATTACAGCGCCATCGACGCTGCAGCCGCTGGTAAATACCACGTCGCCACCGGAGAACACGATGGCGGACATGCCAGCCCCGCCATATACTACCTTGGTTCTGGAATAGACAACATTAGCGCTACCGCCGAAACCAGCCAGATCAATTGTGCCGCCGGCGAATATGTTGTTCATTGTAGAAGCGCCTCTGATGGTAACGTTGCCGTCGGCGATTATAGAACCGTATATACCAATGCTGGACAGCGAGACGTCGCCGTCGCAATATAGGTCGCCGTACAAATTGCCGCCGGTGATGGTCACATTGCCATGTGCATAGATATTACCGTTTATTCGGCGGCCATTCTCGGTGAGATTGTTGCAGTAAATATCGCAGTTGATATTGCCACCACTGTTTATGGTAAGATCGCCTCTTGAGCGAAGAGTACCGGTCGGTATGATGTTGGAGTCCGTTATTTTCAGATTCACAGTCTCCGCTGTATCGACCCGGACAGGACTGGGGAGAGGATAATTGATGGTTGTGCTGGACGCAAAGTACAGCGGATTCGATATCACTGGATCACTGAACGAGGGATACTTCAAAACGTTTTCAATTGAATCTTCGATAGAGGGATCAATGGTAACTGACCCGTTTTTGGGATCGAACGCTGAAGCTCTGGCGGTCAATGAACCAAGATAGGAGTCACCATTTTTGACACCTAAACCGCCAATCGTCAGTAAATTGAGCTCTCTGCCGACAACAAGCGCCGCATCTTCGATAAACCACTCCTTCGCGCTCACGTCCACGCGCTTCACACTAAGCCGGCCCTGTACCTGATATTTCGTACCGTCTGCCATCGTGGAGGTGGTGGTCACCAGAAAACCGTAGACATTGTTCGCAGAGTCGTAGCTTTCAACCGTAAACGTTGTTTGAGTTGTACCACCGGTAATGGAAGGTTCGGTGAAATTATAATCAGCGTTTAAAGCGATATTGGCGGCAAAGTTACTGAATTTGCCGGGATAGTCTGTTGCGCTCGCGGCCTTCATTTCCATGTAATAGCGCGATACCTCCAGCTTGAGCTGGTCGAGGCCGGCGTTGACGCCCGCCTCCGCAGCATAATATGAGTCGTTTGTGGTGGCATCCGCGACATTCGAGGTCAGTGTGCTCATGGAGACGGTGATGGCGGCGAGACCCAGCAGCATGAGTATGGTGATCGTCACCAGTGCCATGATCAACGAAGAGCCGCGGGAATCCGCAATGCGGCCAAACATTCGCTTGATGTTCATTGCACAATCTCCTTTCTAGTATGAAACCATTGACAACGAAGTCTCGATGGTTGATTTCTTATTGCTGACGATCTTTATCGAGAGCAGCTCGGTACTCTTAGTGACTGTAAAGGTGCTGATGTTGGACGCAATGGCCGTGCCATTACGCAGTATTTTGCCGCCGGACAGCTTATATGTCCTGCTGTCCACCGTCAGCACCCCGTTCGATACACTGATTTTAGTCGTATCTGTTACGCGGACAATGTTGGTGATATCGGACATTACCATGCGCAGGCTGGCCTGCTCGTCGGCAGATTCGGACTCCAAGGTATAGAGCGAGAAACCCTGCCCAAAAAAGCTGTACATCAGCAATGCAGCCGCAGCCACCAGGGCGCAAGCCAGTAGCACTTCAATTAGCGTAAAGCCTCGGTTTGTGTTCTTCATATCTCGTTCCTTATACTAATGAAGGCATCGGAAACGGCCAATGGCTTTGTGTCAGTGGTCTTTTGATATACAGATGCCTTTACGCGTATCAGCGATGTCGTGCCTGTTATCAGGTCTTTGTGATACTGGCTTGTTCCGATCACGGTTATTTTTGACTCCTGAGCGCTGGTGCAATAAACAAGAGCCTTGCAGGAGGCGCCCAGCGTGACGGTGGTGGAGGCGCCTGCCGTATTCTTCATTGCGTTGATGATGACGGCACAGTTGTTGTACTTGGCCGTACCCGACACGACGGGACTGCCGTTGCAGTTGAGCGTATATCGCCCGCCCGAGACGGATATCGAAATGCTGCCGGGCACGGGAGAGTACTCCCGCCATTTGCCGTCCGGCAATACCGCCAGCATGTTGCCGCTGCTGAGCATGATCAGGTGAACATAAACGCAGGCTGAAGAAAACAACGATTTTTCCGCGTTGCCGTACGGCTCGATAGTCGCGGAAAGATAGTATCCATTTATTAACTGCAGCGTCGGAACGCCAAACAGCGCATCTTTATACGTCTTGGTGTCCAGCTGTTCAATATAATCCTGGGAGATATAGTTGGCGTTCATCACATCGCGCGCCGCGCGGTCTGCCTTGGCGGACTGGAGAAAAACGGTGAGTAAAGGCAGCGCAATGGCCGCGAACAGGGCAATCGCCAGCAGCGTCTCAATCAGTGTAAATGCTCTTTTTCCTAAACTCCGTTTTTTCATGCCAAGAGCCCCAGATACCAGTTTATAATCGCGTGTCCGAAGAACACGCTCATCACAACACCAAAGGACAGAAACGGCCCGAACGGTATGGCATCCGACCGCTTGCGTTTGCCCGACGCCATAAGCGCTACACCGATCAACGCTCCGGTGATTATGCCGATGACATAAGCCATGATGATGAGCTTCCAGCCGACCACCAGACCGGAAAACGCCATCAGCTTGATGTCACCGCCGCCCATCGCGTCCTTCTGCAGCACATACAGGCAGAACAGCGCTATCAGCAGCAACGGCAGCCCGCCTGCGGCAAAACCGATCAGATACGAGTACCACACGTCAAAATACGGCGTGAACACGGAAGCCAGCAACTGCGCCGCGCCCAGGATCAACCCTGCGATCACAAGGCCGTCAGGTATCTCCATGTGCTTTAAGTCGATCGCCGATATCACAATCAGCAAGGATACCAACACCATATATATCAACAGTGGCCACACAAGGCCGAAGCGGATATACAGCAGTGTCCAGAACACACCGTTCAGCGCCTCAATCAGCGGATACTGCGCGGATATCTTCACTTTACAATATCGGCATTTTCCGCCAAGAAATAAATAGCTGAATACGGGGACCAGATCGAGCGGCTTTAGTGGATGCTCACAGGCGGGGCAGGCCGAGGGAGAGGTCACGATGGATTTACCTATCGGCAGCCTGTAAATGCATACGTTTAAGAAGCTTCCGATGACGATGCCCAGTATGAATATCATGACGCCGGTCATTACTTCCATATACCATCCTTTTTCAGCCAGTCTGGAATGACGTTGCCCCGAAAGCGCGGCTGTAACCTTACACTTATATAACCCGACTGCCCCAGACTAAAACACAAATAATGCCGCAAGAATAAAAAAATGGCGAGGGCTTGCGCCACGCGCCATTCATAATTCCAGGAATAGTTCGATAAATAATTAATCAGGTGCCGGATGCCTCCGTAGCAACTGCAACACCCTCCGCAGAAATATCCACTCGATCCAAGGTCGCGGTGTAATCAGCGGTACCGGAAGCAGGAAGTCCGGTTGGCCAAAGATTCTCTGTTGTCAGAGTTCCAATGCTTGTGGCATCAAGCGTCGTAATCATAGCGTTCGGATTAAGAGCATTGTAGGCATTGACAGCCGTTGCGATACTTCTCGCGTTAGCTGCTAAGACCTCTTTGTTGGCATTGTCCGTAATACCAGAAAATGTCGGAATTGCGATAGCAGCTAAAATTGCAAGTATGGCGATGACGACGATGAGCTCGATCAGTGTAAAGCCTTTTCTGTTCTTGCGCATGAGTTTGAACATTATAATTACTCCTTTCAAAATATGTGCGTTTTGCAAAGCGCTCAGCTTGTTTATAAACGCGTCTCTTTATATTGAAACATTAAAATAAAAATATTTTTACATTTTAGATGCTCGAATACATTGTCAGCATCGGCATCAGCACGGACAGCATCACGAACAGTATGATGGCCGCCACGACGACGAGCAGTATCGGCTGAAGTATCGTCGTTAGCCGCGTGATGGCAACGTCCGCCTCCTCCTCGAAGTAGTCCGCCGCCTTGGACAGCATCTGGTCCAGCGTGCCCGATTCCTCACCGATCTTGGTCATGTGCACCATCATGTTGGGGAACAGTGCCGCGGCGCTGACAGACGCGTTGAGTGACCGCCCCTGCTTGATGGATTCCTCAATATCGATCAGCTTATTCTCCGCCAGCCGGTTGCCCACCACCTTGGATGCAATGCGCAGCGACTGCGTGAGGGAGATGCCGGTGGCGGTCAGCGTTGCCAATGTACGGCTGAAGCGGGAAGCAAGAATCCGGGAGACTGACTTTTTAAAAAGCGGTGCTTTGGTCTTAAGTGTGTCAATTGCCAGCCGTCCGGGGGGCGTGGATTTGTAGAACTTGAAGCCGACATAGATCATCAGCAGAAACGCCAGTATGTACATCCAGTTAGTGGTGATGAATTCGCTTAATCCCAGCATGAACTTGGTAATCCCCGGCAGTTCAGCGCCACTGGCTTCAAAGAATGTCATGAAACGGGGGATGATGAACAGCAGCATGAACACCACCACAATCAGAGCGATAATGGTGACGATAACGGGGTACATCATTGCGCCGCGTATTTTCTTTGTGATGCGGTATTCCTTGTCAAAGTGTGTGGCGAGGCGCTCCAGCGAAAGGTCCAGCGTGCCGCTCAGCTCGCCTGCCTCGATCATTTTGATCATAATGGTGGGTAAGGCGCGTTCGTGCAGCGACAGCGCTTCGGACAACCCCTTGCCGCGCTGCAGGTCTTCGCCCACCGACTGGAGTATCTTCTTCAGCTTGGCGTTTTCAGTCTGTTCCTCCAGTATCGTGAGCGCCTGAATGAGAGGAACGCCGGCGCGCAATATGCTGGCGAACTGCGTACAGAACACGGCCAGTGTGCGTTTGGGCAGCTTGGCGGAACCAAACGCAATATCAAGAGTGCTCTTCGGGTTGACCTCCGAGAGGCTTAATAGGTAGAGTGATTTTGCCCGAAGCGCAAACACCACAGATTTTTTGTCCGATGCCTCGATGAGGCCTTCCACTGTCTGGCCGGCTTTGTTGGCCGCTTTATACAGGTATTTGATGGTTATCACCCCGCAAATAGTATTATAGAATAGTCGAAATGTAGTTCCGGTCGATGCAGTAGGTAAGCGCCGACTCCCTGGAAATTTTGCCCATCTTGTGCAGACTCGCCAGAGAGTTGTCCATCAGCTGGTTTCCCGCCGATGTGGATGACTGCATGGCAGCAGCGATCTGGTGAGCCTTGTTTTCGCGGATCAGGTTGCGAATCGCCGCTGTCGCCACCATCGTCTCCACGGCTGCCACGCGCGTCTTGCCGTCAGTGCACATCACCAGCTGCTGTGATACCACCGCCATCAGCGTCATGGAGAGCTGCATGCGTATCTGCTGCTGCTGGTGCGGCGGAAACACGTCGATGATGCGGTCGATGGTCTGAGAAGCGCCCGTAGTGTGCAGCGTGGATAGCACCAGATGGCCCGTTTCGGCAGCCGTCAGCGCGATGCCGATGGTCTCAAGGTCACGCATTTCACCGATCAGTATGATGTCCGGGTCCTGCCGCAGCGCCGCGCGGAGCGCCCGGGCGTAGTCGTTGGAGTCCACACCGATCTCGCGCTGGTTGACGATGCATTTCTTGTGCCTGTGCAGATATTCGATCGGGTCTTCCAGCGTCAGTATGTGTTTGGTCCGCGTATTGTTGATCAGGTCGATCATCGCAGCCAGCGTGGTGGATTTGCCGCTGCCCGTCGGTCCGGTCACCAATATCAGGCCGCGGTTGAGCCCGCACAGGCTGGGCACAATAGGGGGGAGACCAAGCGTGTTGATGTCCGGCGGGTTGTACTTGATCAGACGCATGGCCATCGCGATGCTCTGACGCTGTTTGAAGGCGTTGATGCGGTAACGGTACTTGCCGGGTATGGACAGTGAGAAGTCCAGCTCGCCGTACTTCATGAAGGTTTCCCACTGGTTCTTGTTCATGATATCAAGGGCAAACTGCCGGGATATTTCCGGCGTAATTTTTGTATCAGTCATCGGTACAAGGCCCGTGCTGAGACGGTTCATGGGAGGAAGCCCTACGGTAATATGCAGGTCTGAGGCCTCGTTGTTGGCTGCGGCTTCCATCAGGTCATGAATTTTCATTCACTGTCTCCTTTATAGGTATAGGCGGTGTTGATGACCTCCTGGATAGTCGTTTCGCCCTTCTCCATTAAGGCAGCGCATTCCCGTGACAGATCACCCATATGTTGTTGTTTGGCGGCATAATCGCGAATTGCGTCTATGGATTCGCCTTTTGTAATCATATCGCGTACTTCGCGGTCCACGACCAGTATTTCGTGAACAGCGACACGGCCTTTGTAGCCTGTGTTGTTGCAGTAAGAGCAGCCCTTGCCGTAATAAATGGGCTTGCTGTATGTGGGGGGGAGACCGGCAGCGGAAAGCTCAAAACGGTTGGGCGTATACTGAGCCTTGCAAAATGAGCATATCTTCTTAACAAGCCGCTGTGCCAGTATGCCCACCAGCGATGCCGCCAGCATATATGACGGTATGCCCATATCGGTGAGGCGTGTGATGGTGCCGGGCGCGTCGTTGGTATGGATGGTGGACAGCACCAGATGGCCTGTAATGGCCGCGCGTATTGCGATGGATACCGTATCCTGGTCGCGGATCTCACCAATCATGATGATGTCCGGGTCCTGACGCAGTATGGAACGCAGACCTGCCGAGAACGTGAGGCCTGCCTTGTTGTTCACCTGCACCTGGTTGATGCCCGCCATCGTGTATTCTACCGGATCTTCTACCGTGATGATATTCTTTGTTGAGTTGTTGAGCTCACCCAGCATGGCGTACAACGTGGTCGATTTACCGCTGCCCGTGGGACCGGTGACGAGTATGATGCCGTGCGGGTTTTTGAGCAGCGCGTCGAACTTGGCGATATTCGCTTCCGAAAAGCCCAGCTTTTCCTTGGAAATCAGGAAGTTTTGCTTGTCCAGCAAGCGCATCACGACTTTCTCGCCGTGGACGGTGGGCAGGGAGGAAATACGTACGTCGATTTCATTGCTGTTGTGCACCAGCTTATAGCGTCCGTCCTGGGGCAGCCGCTTTTCCGCAATATCCATGTTGCCAATTATCTTTAGGCGTGTGATGACGGCAGACTGTGCTTTTTTAGGTATCGTAAGTACCGTGATCAGCTGCCCGTCGATCCTCATGCGCACGCGCACATCCTTTTCACTGGGCTCTACGTGGATGTCGCTGGCCTTAGCCTTGGCAGCCTGTTCAAACATCGAGTTGACCAGACGCACAATAGGAGCGTTGGAAATATCTGAGTTAGGTGCATCATCCTCCGTTTTGCCTTCCTCAGTGTTTTCGGCGGCCAGTTCCTTAATGGCTGTCTCGGCATATTCGTTTCCGTATACCTTTGTGATAGCTGTCTCTATGGCGTGCTCCGTGGAAAGCATGGGGAAAATGTCAAGACCGGACACCACGCGCGCATCTTCGAGCGCGATAAAATCAACCGGATCGTCCATTGCGACGAATAGTTTTTTGCCCTCGGCCTTCACCGGAACCATCTTATGCTTGCGAGCCAGAGTGACGGGGATATGCTTGGACAGCATATGCGTCAGATTGAGGGAATCCAGGTTAATAAAAGGTATACCAAGCTGAAACTCCATGATTTCCATCAGTTGGCGTTCGGTCACATAGCCTTTGTTTTTGAGAATCTTACCAAGGCGGTCACCTGATTTTTTCTGAATGAGCAGGCATTCTTCCAGCTGACTCCGGGTGATCATACCCACGTCTATCAGCATTTCACCTAGGTATTTTCGTTTTATTGCCAAAACACCGTACCGTCCCATGCATGGATAATGACTAAATTAATATAAACTTGAAAAAGCATGATAAAACACTCAAATAGACAAAGAATTGTTTTTGTCTTATGCGCAATTTAATACGCTGCAGGTTTTTGCTTTACATCAGGGAAGGTTTTCTGTATACTTTATTCCGATAATCAAATGAAGGGGAACTATATGCTGAAAAAGTATTCCAGAATATTTGCTGTTGTAGCCGCAATTCTGATAACGACAGTGTTGCTTGCCGGCTGTGGCGGCGGCGGTACATTGAAAAAGCCGGAGATGAAAGAGGGAGCTGTAGCTGTTGAAGTGACCGGTTCCTGCGATATCAAGATGGAAAACGGTGTGATCACAGTCTCCGGAGAAACCAATGTTTTGAATGGTTCAATACTCTATATTTCCGTGGAAGCCCAAAATGGTATGACGCTGGATTCCGTGAAAATAACTAAGCAAAATGATGATCCCATATCACATGATTTCGCCATTTCGGATGATAAGTATAGTGATTCTGTAAAAACGATAACCGGACATATTACATTTGCTCCGCGGCTTTATGGGACGCACGCCGATATTGTCTATGAAACATACGGCACCAAGTTCGAAAATATAACCTCGGGAGACAACTTGATTTGGGATACGAGCGGAAATATCGTGGTATTCGCCTCCGAAACCATCGACTTTGAGAAGTAAAATTCAGACGAAAAATATGCCGCGTTTATTCGTGGCTTTTTTTATCCCGTCGTTATTGCATCTGCCGGTTCGGCAATAATTTTACCCTCTCTCCACAGACCGATCAGGAGGTCAGCCATGCGCCCATAGCTCTTCACGCCGTCCTCCTGCATGTTGGCTTTAAGGAAGGTGTTATTGACTTCCTCGGCAGCTTCGCTGACAGGGCTTTCAAAACGCTGCCAGTATTCGGAGTTATCCGCTAGGTCACGCCCTAAACCCTCACTGTAAGTTTTACGCAAATCAAAGTACAAATCGCTGTCTGCATCATAAAGCTGGTTCATCACATGAACGAGCGCCAGCATCGTTCCGGAATAACGGACCGTAGGATCGTCTGAATATGAAGAGACAAAATACGAAAGGAAGTTGGCCTCATCCTCCCGCGCAAAGCCCCGTTGATGCGCGGCTTCATGGTTGCAGGAGGATGCGAAGAACAGCATCGGCGTGTCCATATTCACATTGGCTTCTCCGGTAAAGGGAAAATAGATACCACTGATATGTGAGTAAGAAAGTCCAGTGGAATACAGAACAGGCTTTGCTCTCCCGAAACTGCCGGACAGCCAGTCAAGCCCCGTGAGCTTTGCGGCCCGATTGTAGTAAGAAGGAACATTCTTCATTATTTCATCTTTAGATTCTTCGGGAGAGAAAACGCCTTTCTCGTCTTGCGGCACAGCGGCGCGAAGCATATTGGCTTGATGTATCAGCGCTTCACACGTGCCGTAAAGCTCTTGTATTGTAGCAGGGGAGGTGTCAAGACCAAGACTCGTTCCCAGCGGCTGGCGTGCGTAGTTGAAACCCCAGAGCCCCACAAATAACGCGTATATAACTGAGGCAACGCCTAACAGCGCGATAATGCGGCGCAGTAGTACATACCACCACGATTTTTTGGCTAATATGGCTTTTACGAACATGACAATGATATGAACGGCTGCGAAAAGAATAAACGCGTACAGCAATAGCTCCCCAAGCGAAAAGGGCAGCCAACCGGTAGCGGTAGATAATCCCTGATTGATGATACGAAAGATGCCGCGCGAATAGACCGACTCGGTAAACCCCGGCCAAAGGAACGAAAGCCTGAAAAACGCATAAAACAATATGGCCGGTGTCAGCCAGTAAAGTTCAGTCAACAGCTTTTTTGTGCGGGCATTTGGAGGGTGGAGTTTCATGATGTCCCTCCTTTCTATATAGTATAATATACGAACGAAAAGAGACGGGTCAAATAACAATTATTAGAACAGATGGATCTAAAGAGGGAGATTATGTATGGCTTTGGACTCCTTGTAATAACGCCGCAATTTGATCATTCCGGATATCCACAAATAACCGACAAATGGCAGCAGCAGCAACGACAGAATCGGTATTTCAGACATCAGTATAAAGTCAAAAGCGCCGTGCAGCAGCGCGGGGATGAACAGCGATTTACGGTAGTAACCGGCGCAGCGGCGCGGATCGCTGCAGAATTTGGCCATCGACAGGTAATAACCCATGGTGACGCCCAGCAGCATGTGCGTGGGCACACTCAAAAGGCCGCGTGTAATCCAGATATCCGGCGATACCGAAGAGTATGAGAGAATGTAGACGAAGTTCTCCAGCGTGGCGAAACCCAAGGCCGCGATGCCGCAGTAGATGATGCCGTCCAGCCGTTCGTTGAACGCCGGGTGACGGAAAACCGTTTTCGATACGACCAGGCGCTTGAAAAACTCTTCCGCAAGGCCGATGATGATGAAAGCTTCGAATATTTTGCCCGCGAGTCCGTCGAATATGTTGAACATCTGGCCGATTATTTCAGCGGCCAACGTGGGCAGCGTGACGATCATACCTAAAACAAAAACGAGAATCAGCAGACGCTTGGGTTCTTTGTCGTAACGGTCAGTCAGAAGTAGAAAAATGCCAAGCGCAACGGTCGGCGCCACCGCCTGAAGTATCATCAAAAGAAGATCCATCGATTCTCCTATCTTCGAGAATATAATATATTATTATAGACAACGCATAATAGCGGCGCAAGGCGCAATATGACAAGTTTCATACTGGAAGGTCTGCAGACTCGGTGTGCATAGGTTCGGTATTAGAAAAAGTGTATAAAAATCTATAAAAAAAGCCCGCATTTGCAGGCTAGAAGATAATTGTTCGTTATCCGAGCGCTACATCCAGAATCATCATCACGGCAAACCCGACAAGGCAGCCGATGGTGGCAATATCCGTATGAGCACCCTTCTCACCTTGCTGCGCTTCAGGTATCAGCTCTTCCACAACCACGTAAATCATCGCGCCGGCCGCAAAAGCCAGGGCATAGGGGAGTAACGACCGCATCGAGATTACGGCAAGTGCACCAATGACACCCGCAATGGGCTCCACGATGCCGGAAGCTTGGCCGTATAAAAACGCTTTTGAGCACGAAAGACCCTCGCGCCGCAGCGGTATGGACACAGCTGCACCCTCGGGAAAGTTCTGCAGGCCGATACCGATGGCCAGCACCACCGCACCGGCGATAGAAGCCGATGAAAGGCCGTAAGCGGCTGCGCCAAATGCCACACCCACGGCAAGACCCTCAGGAATATTGTGCAGCGTAATTGCCAGTACAAGCAGCACACTGCGCTGCCAACTGGTTTTTACGCCCTCTGTTTTACTGCTACCCAAACCCTGATGCAGATGAGGCAGTATTTTATCGACGATGAACAGGAAAGCGCCGCCGCTTAAAAAGCCTGCAGCAGCGACCAGCCATGCCGGTGTCGGGCCCGCTTCGGCCATTTCAATGGCAGGAGCCAGCAAAGACCAGAAGCTGGCAGCTATCATGACGCCGGCTGCAAAGCCGAGCATGCCGTTAAGCACTTTTTTATTGATTGTTTTAAAGAAAAATACGAGTGAAGCGCCAAGAGCGGTGACGCCCCATGTAAACAGTGTCGCCAGCAACGCCTGCAGAACAGGCGATAAGTTTTCAAGCCAGCTGTTCATCCCCAATCCTCCTTATGCAAGCAAGCTCATATATATAGTTTTATCTTACCATATGCAGATATGATTTGGAAGGCGCGGTTCCATGAATCAAGAAGAAAGCATGCATTGCCATTAATTGTTTTTTTACATGATCAGTTCGCTAAACTTCCATTGCGAAACAATAGGAATTGTGATATATTATAACTGCATAGAATCAGACAAGGGCGTTGCGTGATTTGCAGTGCTCTTTGTTTTATTCTGGGTGTTAGGGAATTAAGGCCGTGTGCGGATAAGGCGGATTATTATGTCTGTTATGGTTAAAAAGCTCTATAATAACGGTTCCTTTCTGTATAAGATGAATCTGATTGCTGGAAGGAACGGCTTGGAGAACCTCGTCAAATGGGTCCATATTATTGAAGATGATAATGCGACATCGTTTCTACATGGAAATGAACTGGTGTTTACTGCGGGTATACTGAGTCAGAGCGAACATTGGCTGCTAAATTTTGTGCAAAAACTGCATAAGGCTGAGACCAGTGCGGTTGTTGTCAATACCGGACCGCATATAAAAGAAATACCCGATGAAGTGATCGAATATTGCGATGAGGTTGGCCTTCCTTTGTTCACTATACCCTGGGAAACCAGAATGGTTGATATGACACGGGATTTTTGCCATCGGATCATGAATAATGAACATATGCAAAGCAACACGGCGACTACGATCAAGAATATATTGTTCGGCGTGGGCGATTTGGAGACACAAATACTGCAACTGGAACGCTTTGGTTATCAAAGGGACAGCCGCTTTTGCTTTGTCAGCCTGATAACGCATGATAAAAGCCCGCGGGTTGATGAGAATAAGGATACATTGATTAAAATCGCAGAAATAGTAGCCAAACGCATCAGCGAGATGTTCATTCTGTTCTCTTACAAGGAGTATCAGATATTGGTATTGGTAAACTACTCGGACGCCGACATTAAAATATTTATTGATAGTTTTATGAATCTGGCTGCCCAAAAAGCCAGGGAGTGGACCTTTCATTTGGGTATCAGCTCCAATCAGATGGGCGTTAAAAACCAAAAAGAGAACTTCGAAAAAGCGATGTCCGCGATGAAGATGGCCAAGAAGCGTCAGGAGCTCTATTGCTATTACGATAAGCTTGGCATATTCAAGGTGCTGTATGCCGTGAGCGACAAATCCGTGTTGCTGGAGTTTTACAATAACATGGTGGGCAAGCTGGAAACGTACGACAGGGAGAATGGAACGATGCTTACCGGCATGCTGCTTGCATATCTTGAGAATAACGGAAGCTTGCAGTTAGTCTCGGAAAAACAGTTTGTACACCGAAATACGGTAACGAATCAGCTAAAAAGAATCGAGGAAATTACCGGATATAACCCGTTTAATCTGGATGACAAGGTTAAGTTCAGCATGGCGTTTTATATCAAAGAGATACTGTAAAACGTACGAAACAGTGCAGCAAAAGGCGGATGTGCACCTGCGTACTGAAAGTTGGGACAACTACAACTTACAAAATTGACTGATCGGTATATGATTAAATCATAAGTGATAAACACCACGCGGCAATGAAGCTAAACGGACTTCGTTGGCCGCGTTTGTTTATTTCAGAGCTATAGACGATATGCGATAACGGCCAGCCGATGATGGACGGGAATAAATGCGTGGGTGCCATCTGTGCATCACAGCTTGCCCGGTGACGGCCATATCGATGGGGATACGCGTGCCCAAGAAAGAGAAGCCTGCAGCGAGCAGGGGTGATACAAAGGAGGGATAGACAATGGCATTATGCAGTCTGCAAAGGCTTGATGATAAAATCCGCCCACGGAGAGCTGCTGAAGGGAGCCAATGTGCTGCTTAGGACGCTGCTGCATATCGACTAGCAGTAAGGCAATAATCACAACCTTGGAGGCCTATATCGGCTGCGCGGCTTTTTTGCCTGTCAGGGGTTGATTTCGGCTGGGGGCAGTTTGGCGCCGGCTTTGCCGACTGCGCGCTGCGTCCACTCCGTCGAGAATATCATCACACCGAATAATATCAGCAGGAAGAACGGCCATGCCGCGATGCCGATGTACGGCGATATCCAGCCGAACATGGGCGCTATCAGCGTGCTGCCGGTATACGCGCTGGCCAGCTGCAAGCCCATCATGCCCTGCGAATATTCTGCGCCGAACAAGCCGGGCGTCTGGTCGAGAAGCGACGGGAATATGGGCGCGCATCCGAGGCCCACCAGCAGCAGGCCAACGAGCTGCCCCACTCCCGGCAGCGCCAGTATGCCCAGCAGCCCAAGCAGTATGGCGACGTTTCCGATGCGCACCAACGTGCGGCTTTTGAATCTGATAGCGGCGAACCCGCTAAGCAGGCGTCCCAGCGTGATGCCAAGGTAGTACATGGATGCCCACGATGCCGCCGTATCCGGCGCGACGCTTTTCACCTTGACGAAGTATGTGCTGGCCCAAAGCCCGACGGCATATTCGCCCGCGCAGTAGGCGAAAAATGCCAGGCACGCGAACGCCGCTCCGGGCCTGCGGATCAGTTTGCCCATGGGTACCGCCGCGTGATGCTCGTGGACAGCAGGCGCATGCCCGACGCGCTTCCAGAGCGGGATAGAGATCGCCAGCAGCAAGGATATTCCAAAGAGCGCGAAGGAGATGGTCTGGTAGGCACCGCGCCAGTTGCTTCCGGCGAG
The DNA here is from genome assembly GCA_023396555.1 of Bacillota bacterium. Classification (GTDB taxonomy): domain Bacteria; phylum Bacillota; class Clostridia; order Christensenellales; family SZUA-584; genus SZUA-584. Next base: position 992 of record JAEWWC010000049.1, on the reverse strand, counting down.
GTACAGCGCCATGATGGCGGGGCCGGCGGTCGCGCCGACGCCCCAAAAGCAGTGAAGCCAGTTCATATGCGTGGCTTTGTAATTCAGCGCAACGAAATTGTTGAGCGCGGCGTCGATTGTGCCCGCGCCTAAGCCCAGCGGCACGGCCAGAGCCAGCACCACCCAATACTGCTGCACAAAACCCATGCCCAGCAACGCAATAGCCGTTATGAGCACGGAAATCACAGCCACCTTACCGGTGCCAAGAGCTTTGATTAGGCGCTGGGACAATAGGCTGGAGATCACCGTTCCGGCGGTAGCCACCACTGCCGCCAAACCTGCCGCGCTGACGGGCACGCCGAGGTCGATATAAGCAGCGGGCCACGCCGCGCCCAACAGCGAATCCGGCAGGCCAAGCCCGATAAAGGCGATATAGATGATGACAAGCAGCAGAGTGGACATAAACACATTCACTTTCGTTGCTGAATTTCGGTCGGGAACGCAATTGGGCGAAGATGATAGTATCCGCCAAAATAAGGGCTATATTCCAAAGCCCTCCGCAGAGTATACCACAGCAGGCGAGTTTCGGCAATTTTCGTAATGAGTCCGTTTTTTCGGGCAGAACCAGGGGTAAGATACGAATAAATTTTCTATTTTTATATTTACAAGAACTAATGTTCTGATATAGAATAGGTTTCAAGGAGAGTGATAGGCTTGGACATATATGAAAAGCTGCGAATACTGACCGATGCAGCGAAGTACGACGTAGCCTGTACGTCCAGCGGCACGGACAGAAAGGCGTCCAAGGGCGGTTTGGGAAGCGCCGTAGCCTGCGGAATCTGTCACAGCTTTTCGGGTGACGGGCGGTGCATTTCGCTGCTTAAGGTGCTGATGAGCAACGCCTGCGCTTACGATTGCGCTTATTGTGTCAACCGGCGCTCTCACGACACGGCCCGGGCAACGTTTGAACCCCATGAGCTGGCTGACCTGACCATTGCATTTTACCGCCGCAA
>JAEWWC010000038.1 GCA_023396555.1 Bacillota bacterium | reverse complement strand
GCGCGCTTGCCCTCGCGCATCTGTATCAGCACGTCGGAGCCGCCCGCGATCACATGCGCGTCCGGGTGCTCCACCCGCAGACGGACGGCATCCGCGACGCTCTGCGCCTCGTACAATTCCTTCATATCAAACATACGTTTATTCCTCCTCTTTTGAGGGATCGTCGATGAGCCCTTCCTCGCTGAACCGCTGGAACAGTATGTGCGGGTTCAGCGGCAGCTTGTCGACCGCAACGCCGGTGGCGTTCAGTATCGCGTTCCGTATCGCGGGCGCAACGGGTGTGGCCGGGGGCTCGCCCAGCGCCTTGGTGCCGAACGGGCTGGTGGGTTCCGGGTTTTCCACGAACTGCGCCTCCAGATGCGGGTGGTCCAGCATCGTGGACAGCTTGTAGTCCAGCAGGTTGTTGTTGAGCGGCTTACCCGTCTTGGGGTCGTACAACAGCTGTTCGGACAGACCGTAGCCTATGCCCATCGACATGCCGCCGTGCACCTGCGCCTCGGCCAGCGCCGGGTTGATCAACGTACCGCAGTCGTGTACGTTGACGATTTTCTTCAGCGTAGCCTTGCACAGCGGGATATCCACTTCCACCTCCGCGATGCAGCAGCCGAAGGAATACGCGTTGTTGGTGATGTGGTAGCTGGACTCCGCGGTGATGTGGTCGCTCTTCTTCATGCTGTATATCACCTCAGTCGCCAACTCCTCCAGCGACATCAGTACGCGCCCGTCCGTCTTGCGGACGATGTTGCTGTCGATCACGTCCAGGTTCGATTCCATCATGCGCGTCAGCTCGCTGGCATGCTTCAATATCTTCTCCTTGAGTATCTGCCCCGTCTGTGTAATGGAGAAACCGCACACGTAGGTCTGGCGCGACGCGTAACAGCCGAGGCCGTACGGCGATACGTCCGTGTCCTGACATGAGACCACGTGCACGTCGCGGTAGTCCTTGAAGCCCACCACGTCCGCCGCCATCTGCGCGAAGGCCGTGTCTGCACCCTGCCCGATCTCGGTTTCGCCCAGCTGCAGCTGCATCGAGCCGTCCTCGTTCAGCACCATGCGGCAGGAGGAGTGCTCCAGCGCGATGGGCCACACCGCCGTATTGTACCAGAAGCAGGAGATGCCGAGGCCCTTGCGGATGGGGCCGGTCTGGTCCTTGTATTCCTCTATCTTCTTACGATAGTCCATGTACTCCATCCCCTTGTCGAGACACTGATTGTAGGTATCGTAATAGTTCTCGTTCTTGGAGAAGTTGTCCTTGTAGCCCTGCGGCATCAGGTTCTTGCGGCGGAACGCCTCCGGGTCCATGCCGAGCGCCTTGCACACGTCGTCCGTATGGCTCTCCACCGCGAACATCGCCTGCGGTATGCCGTAGCCGCGCATCGCGCCCGCGGATGTTTTGTTGGTGTAGACCGTGTACGCATCGCCCTGCACGTTGGGGCAGGGGTACATCTGCGGGAACGCGCCCATCCCCTTGGCCACGATCGCGTGCCCGTGGGACGCGTACGCGCCCTGATCCGAGAAGGCCTCCAGCTTGCGCGCGACGTACGTGCCGTCCGACCGCACCCACGACACGATGTGCGAGCGTATGGCGTGGCGCGTGCGGTTACTGGCGAACGTGTCCTCGCGTGGCACGTCGATCTTCACCAGCCGTCCGCCCAGTTGCTGCGAAATATATGCCACCAGCGGCTCATACAGCGTATCCTGCTTGTTGCCGAAGCCGCCGCCGATGTAGGGCTTCACGATGCGGACCTTGCCCCACGGTATGCCCAACGCCTGCCCCACCGTCCGGCGGACGATGTGGGGTATCTGCGTGGACGCGACCACGACGATGCGGTCGCCCTCTCCGTAAGCGTATGCGATGAAGTTCTCGAGGTGGCAGTGCTGCACCACCTGCGTGTCGTACCATTTGTCCACACAGATGAGCCCCGGCTCCTTGATGGCCTCGTCGTAGTTACCGATGTTCAAGGACGTGTGCTTGAGCACGTTGTTCGGGTACTCGTCGTGCAGCTGCGCCCTGCCATCCTCCATCGCCTCCTGCGGGTCCAGCACGAAGGGCAGCGTCTCGTATTCCACCTTCATGGCGCGGGCAGCCTGCGCCGCAGCTACCTCGTTCTCCGCCACCACCGCGGCCACGTCGTCGCCGTAATAGCGCACGTGGCGGTTAAGGAGCAGCCGATCGGCCACGTCCTGATGTCCGGGGTCGGTGGACCACGGATGCCCCGCGGTGGGGAACTGTATTTCCGGTACGTCGAAGCACGTGAATATCCGCACCACGCCGGGCACCTTCTCCGCCTCGGACAGGTCGATGGACTTCACATACCCGTGCGCGATGGTGGACCGGACGACGGCAACGACCAGCGCGCTCTTGTCGCACAGATCGTCGGTGTACTTGGCCCTGCCGGTCGCTTTATCCAGCGCATCGACTCTCTCAACGCTTTTTCCTACCTGACTCACAACGCATTCCCCCTTTTCGCATTGTTCTTATACAATGTCATATCGTTATGACCAAACAAAATCCTCATTTTATAGCTTCAGCCTATAGCTTCAGCCGCAGATGCAGTATGGCTTCCAGCACACCGCCGCTGATGGCCCTCGCCTTTTCGGAGACGGTGTAGCAGTATTCCTTCTTATCCCGCGGGTCCACGTCGCCGATCTTCATGCCTTCGCCCACGCTTATGCCCGACTGTATCATACCTCGCAGCACGCCGGTCAGCGGCGCGTATACCGCAGTTCCTGCCACGCACGCCAGCTCCTGTCCCTGTTCCACATGGTCCCCGATGTCCGCCGCCGTCGTGATGACGCCCGCTGCGGGCGCGCGCACGATGCGTTCGCTGGTGTAACCCGCGATGTTGCCCGGCGTGCCCGTGTTGGGCTCCGCCGCCCCGTCGTAGAACACCCGCCCGAGGTTGTGTCCCCGGTTGGTCTCCACCACTGCGTGAACATCCCGCCCGGCGGTGAAACCCGGCCCGAGGCCGAGTACGATGTACGCCATGTCCATCGAAGTGCCGAGGTTGCGCTTGGCGAGTATCGCGTCCACCAGCGCCTCGGGGTGAAGCTCGCCCAGTAACTCGCAATTCGGGTCCACCAGCACCGGTATCTTACTATCCTGCAACAGGGTTTGGCAGTCCAGGACAGACTCCGCCTTCACGGCGGTCAGTCCTTCCACCTCGGCCCAGCCGTCAAAAACGGCCTGCGCGAACGCGACCGTCCGCCGTATCACCGTGGGCTGCGCGGTCTCGAGCACCACGACGCGAAAGCCGCAGTTGACAAGCCTGCACACCGTTCCCGTCGCGAGATCTCCGCCGCCCCGGACGACCACCAGATTATCCGTCATGCGCCACACTTCCTTAACTGTCAGATGCTGCCCACGTCCGGGAAAATTTCGTCATCCTCTCAAAAAAGAGACAACTTGAATGCAAAAACCCCGGACCCGCAAAAGATACACCTTGAGAATCAGGCTGTTTTAAGCCGGTTTACCCGGCGCACAGCGCGATTGCTCAACATGTATCTCTTGTAGCCTGGGGCAATTTACGGTCGCCTGTAGAGACGTCCACTCCGATTAATGGACTTATACAAGAGCACCAAAAGCCGCGGACGTGACGCTCGCCATGTCGGCAGCATTACCTGTTTTGTTGTATATTAATTTTATCAACTCGCACAGTCAATGTCAAGTTGATTCGCGGTGCGGACAAGTCTGAAATGTCTTTAACGGCAAATATTTTTTGTGTTATAATCTTTTTATTGCAACGCCTGTGCGAACCAATCCGAAGGGATTCAAACGATGAACGCTGTCGCGGACACACTGCAAAAAACCAAGCTTTTCAGCGGCATCAGCCGGGCCGACATCGGCGCGCTCTGTCCGCTGCTTGGCGTGCAGCAGAGGCAGTGCCAAAAAGGCGCGGTGCTGATCGACACGGACACCGTCGTCGATTTCGCGGGCGTCGTGGCCGCGGGCGAGCTGAACACCTTCAAGCCGGATACGGACGGCCGCCTGAACCTGATGCGCAAAATACGCGCCCTTGAGCTGTTCGGCCTCGATATCGCGAGCACGCCCAGCCGCTTAAGCCCGCTCATCACCGTGTGTGCCACCGACGCGGAGATCATCACGTTCCCCTACGCGCGCATATCGGAGCCGGGGCCCATCCCCGACCGGCTGCGCTGCGTAGTGCTGAAAAACATACTGGAGCTGACCGCCAACGAGAACATGCGCCAGCTCTACAAGATCGACATACTGTCCCGCAAAAGCCTGCGCGAACGCATCATGCTCTATCTCACGCTACAGGCCCGTCGCAGGAAATCCAGCGAGTTTATCCTTCCGTTCAACCGCGAGGAGTTCGCCGCCTACCTGTGCGTGGACCGCAGCGCGCTGTCCCGCGAGCTCAGCCGTATGCAGGATGAAGGTTTGATCACGTTTGAGAAAAACCACTTCCGCCTTTTATCCGATATTGGGGATTAGCGGGCGCACTCGCCATCGTCGCCGCGCAGTATCGCGAGGCCGTGCGACACCGCGTCCAATATCACGTCCAAACTCTCCTTCACCGCCTTGGGGCTGCCCGGCAGGTTGATGATGAGCGTGCGGTGCCGTATCACGGACACGCCGCGGCTCAGCATGGCGCGGTTGGTGATGCTCATGCTTTCCGCCCTTATCGTTTCGCTGATGCCCGGCACCAGCCGGTGCGCCACGGACAGCGTCGCCTCCGGCGTCACGTCGCGCGGCGAAAGCCCCGTCCCGCCCGTCGTGAACACGATATCGCAGACATCCCCGTCCGCCAGCCGTTTCAGCTCCGTGGCCAGCAGCTCCCGGTCGTCGGGCAGCACGCAGTAACTGGCGATGAGGTAGCCGTTCTCCC
>JAEWWC010000068.1 GCA_023396555.1 Bacillota bacterium | reverse complement strand
TCGTCCAGCGAGTTGACCGCGTAGTTGAGCGTGTCCGGATTCATTGTGACGCCAATCTTCCAGCCGGGGGCGAGGCTGTGGCCGTTGATCTTGCGCTCTAGCAGCAGCGGGTACAGCACCGAGACGGTGTCGGTGGGCACGCGGTTGATCTCCTCCAGCACCAGCAGGCCGTTCTCGGGGAAGAAGCCCTCTTCAACGGCGGTCATTGTGGGCAGAAACTGCGGCGCGAGATAGCGCGTGATGCCCTTCTCACGGTCCTTGTCCGGCAGGCCCATGAAGTCCGGCCCTTCCATCGCCGCAGCATACAGCCCCATGTAGCCGATGGAGAGTTCGCAGGCGCACTGCTGGAATGCGGAGGTCTTGCCCACGCCGCGCTCGCTGACCAGCGCGATAACGCTGTCGGTGTTTCTGTACAGTTCCATGATGCACTGTTTGGCTTCGCTGATTCTCATACGGCTTTACGCCCTTCCGCTCAATTTCGCATGATTTATGATTGAATATTGTATCACACAGACTGCCGCGGAAACAGCACCCTTAGGCCGCATATGGAAAAAATAAGTTACTGGTATAAAGAAGGCTGCCGGCTCTGTGATTGTGTACAGATCTTGGGTGGTATATAATAACTATAAAAAATACTGCCAACAGAAGATATCGGCTAGAAAGCTGCTTACTGAATACGGAGGGGTATATGCGTTGTCGGAATTGCGGGGTTAATAACAGCGACGAATATAAATACTGCATCAACTGTGGACAGCCGCTGGGAGCAGGCGCTCAGGCTGCGGCATCGCCGATCGGCGCAAGCTGGACAGAGAAGGTTCTGCCCAAACGCCGGCGGGCGATGGCGGTATCCATCGCGGTGGCCGTCGTATTGCTGGCGGTTCTCATACTGGTGCTGGTGCTGAACGCAAATCCCGTGGCCGGGCGGTGGTACGCACAGGACGGGACACGATTGATTATGCTGCAGAACGGCAAGGGCATGACGGTGACGGACGCGTCCGGCGAGGCGGGGCGCATTCATTTCATGTACGCGGTGGGTTACCGGGAGCCGGGCTATGTGGAGGGCCAGATCTATGAAACCGGAGACGCCGACGGGGCGTGGTTCTATCTGCTGGACGGCGTGCTGGAATTTGACGGGGAATACTACTATCGTCACCAGCCTGCGGAGACGGCAAATACACAGTAGAAAAGCCAGAAGCCGGTTATACAGGGCATACAGGCTGTACTGCAGCGCGATAACTGCTCCAATAATTGGCCGGACGCTGGTTTTAGATACCCATCTTTGTTTTAGAAATTAATTAATACCCCTGCTCAACATAATCCTGTTAAGTAAACATATAAAAGAAGGCTATTGCTCTGATTTGCTGCTGCAATAATGCGGAAGTATAGCGGTATGGGTTGCACAAATAACTGGAGACTGAGCAGTTTATTTGGTTCTACTCGCTGCTAAAATAAGAGCATGTGGGCACATTAAGATTGTCAAAATAATATCAATCGTTGACAATGAATTTGACCGGTGCTATATTGACTCGGTTATAGCCAGCCATTATTAATTAGTCAGACTGGCACGGAAATAAGGGAAAACTATGTCGCTGCTCATACTATTAATACTCGTACCATTATTGACAGCCGTTTTGATGATATGCATCAAAAACAACACCCTGCGCAATACACTTATCATTCTGACCACTCTCGCCATCGCAGCCTTGTCCGTGATACTCGCTGTTATACATTTCAATAAGGCGGAAGAATATTATCTTGTGGAATCGACCGTGGTCAATATCGGTTTGTTTGCCATTGAGATACTGATCACGCTTTATATTATATTTGTAACGGTGCGGAGCAGGAAGTATTTGATCACGGCTTTATCCGTGGTGCAGATGGCGGCTTTGGCGTGGTATGAACTGTCCGGCCATCACCTGACCGAGTCGCTGAGCCATCACTTCTTTGTGGATAAGCTCAGCATCATCATGGTCATCATCATCGCGTTTGTCGGCGGGCTCATCAGCATCTATTCCATCTCGTACATGAAGCACTACCATGAGCATCACAAGGACGTTACGGACAGACGTAACGTGTTCTTTGCGGTATTCTTCGCATTCTTTTCAGCGATGTTCGGTATTGTGCTGTCCAACGATCTCGTATGGATATTCCTGTTCTGGGAGATTACCACGGTGTGTTCCTTCCTGCTGATCGGGTATACGAGGACGGAGGAAGCAAAACGGAACTCTTTTACGGCGCTGCTTTACAATAGCATCGGCGGTGTATTTTTCGCGGCGGGTATCATATTCTTCGGAACGGTGCTGCACGTCACGGAACTGAAGAACATACTGGAATCGCAGAACGCCCTGCTCATCATACCGGCGTTGTTCATCGCCATCGCGGGGCTGACGAAGGCCGCGCAGATGCCCTTTTCCAAATGGCTGCTGGGTGCGATGGTGGCACCTACGCCCACATCGGCGCTGCTGCATTCATCCACCATGGTGAAGGCGGGCGTGTATATCATACTGCGCATCGCACCGCTGCTTAACGGCAACATGGCCGGCTACTTTGTAGTGCTGGTCGGGGGCGTCACATTCCTCGCAGCATCCATCATCGCCATATCTCAAAACGACGCCAAGAAGGTGCTGGCTTATTCCACCATCGCCAATCTCGGTCTGATCGTTTCCTGCGCGGGCATCGGCACCTACGAGTCTTTGTGGGCCGCTATATTCCTGATCATATTCCACGCCGCATCCAAATCGCTGATGTTCCTCTCGGTGGGATCGGTGGAAAGCCTCACGGGCAGCCGCGACATTGAAGACATGCACGGCCTCATCGTGAAGGTACCGGTGATGGCGATACTGATGACGGTCGGCATCGCGGGGATGTTCCTTGCGCCATTTGGCATGCTGATTTCCAAATGGGCGGCGATGAAGGCGTTTCTGGATTCCAAGAACATGATCATGCTGCTGCTGCTGGTGTTCGGCAGCGCGGCTACGCTGTTTTACTGGACCAAATGGCTGGGCAAGCTGGTGGCAATCAGGCCGCAGAGCGAGCGTCTGTCCGTGAAACCGCCGAGGGCGGAGACAGTGGCGCTGTATTCGCTGGCGGCATTCACGGTCGCCAATTGTCTGCTGTTCCCGATCGTCTCACAGTCCATGATCGAGCCGTTCCTGACACAGATGTTCGGGGCGTCGCAGGTGATCATCGGCCTCGGCAACCAGCATATCATGCTGATGCTGCTGGCGATGATACTGCTGCTGCCGGTGGCACTTAAGTTTCTGTCCTACGGCAAGCTGACCAAAGTCTACATGAGCGGCATCAATTCGGGCGACAACCGGCACTTTGAGGGCGCGGGCGGTGAGACGAAACGGATGTATCTGGCCAACTGGTATATGGAACGTTATTTCGGCGAACAGCGTCTGTTTAAGATCGCTGGGCTGATATGCCTGGCGCTGCTGGTGTTCGCGTTGATTTATCTGTGTGGGAGTATTTTGGGATGAACTGGCTATATGCATTGATATACATTATATTGGCACCGATTCTGGGCGGACTGCTGGCAGGGGTGGACCTCAAGATCACCGCGCGCATGCAGGGGCGGCAGGGACCACCGATTTTGCAGCCCTTTTATGATGTGATGAAGCTGCTCCGCAAGGAAGCGGTGGTCGTTAACCATGCGGAAACGTTTCTTGTGGTGATGTTCCTGCTGTTCATGATCGCCACGGGGGTGATATTCTTTACCGGCGGTGATTTACTGTTGGTGATATTCGCGTTGACTCTGGCGAGCATTTTCCTGCTGATGGCAGCGTATTCTACCAATTCGCCATACAGCAACCTGGGGGCGGACCGCGAGCTGCTCGCGATGATGGCATATGAGCCGATGGTGCTTTTCACGGCCATGGGCTTTTATCTCTCGGACAAGACGTTTTCGGTGGGCAGCATGATGTCGTCGCAGCTGCCGTCCATCGTTTATCTTCCCGGCGTCTTCATCGGCTTCGTCTACATACTGACGTTCAAGTTCCGCAAGTCGCCTTTTGACATCAGCACGTCACATCACGCACATCAGGAACTGGTCAGCGGCCTCACGACCGAGTTTGCCGGCCCTACGCTGGCGATCGTGGAGATTACGCACTGGTATGAGAACATTATGCTGCTGGGCTTTATCTATCTGTTCTTTGCGTGGAAGGCGCCCATAAGCCCGCTGGTGGCGGTGATTGTCTGTCTGTTTATCTACTTCCTGGAGATACTAATGGACAACTCCTTCGCGCGCGTGCGGTGGAAGTGGGCGCTGAAGACGGCATGGGGCATCACGGCAACGGTCGGCTTTTTGAATCTGGTCATACTCTCGTTGATTTTAAAGTAGGTGGGCAATGGGTTATTTCAGCAAATCACCATGGGTGATACACTACAACGGTTCCAGCTGCAACGGCTGCGATATAGAAGTTCTGGCGTGCCTCACGCCGCTGTACGACCTTGAGCGCTTCGGCATCATCAATACCGGCAACCCCAAGCATGCCGATATATTGCTGGTGACGGGCGGCGTCAATGCGCAGGGATTAAGCGTGTTGAAACAGATTTATGAGCAGATGCCAAACCCCAAAGCGGTGGTGGCTATCGGCATTTGCGCGACCAGCGGCGGCATATTCGCCGATTGCTATAACATTATCGGCGGAGCGGACAAGGCGGTGCCGGTGGACGTTTATGTACCGGGCTGCGCGGCGCGTCCCGAAGCCATTATCGATGGCGTTGCCAAGGCGGCGCATATATTGGATGAGAAGTACAAACAATCAAAATTGGCGAGAAAGAAAGCTAAGAAGACGGAAGTGAACAAATGAAGCCCGAAACTGAGTTTATCAGCATACTGCCGGTGGAGCTGCTCGATAAAGTAAGCGACATTAAGGAACAGGGGTGCCGGCTGGTTCAGATTTGCTGCAGCAGGCACGGTGAAGCGCTGGAGTTGGATTACTCTTTCGACCGGTCTTACCAGCTTGTAGATCTGAAAATGTCAGTGACGCCTGCGGATGAGATCGACAGCATCAGTGCCATATTCCCGCCGGCCTTTTTATACGAGAACGAGATTGAATCCCTCTTCGGTTTGAAAGTGAAGCACAAACTGGTGGACTTCGGGGGCAAGCTTTATCAGACGGCGAAGCCGACCCCGTTTGCCGGGAAGGACGGTGAGTAGACATGGGGAAGAGAAGCGTCATACCGTTCGGACCTCAGCATCCGGTGCTGCCGGAGCCTATCCATCTCGATCTCGTGATTGAAGACGAGCGCGTGGTAGAGGCCGTTCCGTCCATCGGTTATATTCACCGCGGCCTCGAGAAGCTGGCCGAGTCGCGCGATTTTATCGACTACGTTTACGTCGCGGAGCGCGTCTGCGGCATATGCAGCTTTATGCACGGCATGGGTTACTGCATGGCCGTGGAAGACATTATGAAACTGGAGCTGCCGCCGCGCGCGCTTTACCTGCGCGTGGTGTGGGCGGAGCTGTCGCGTATCCACAGTCACCTTTTGTGGATGGGTTTGCTGGCTGATTCGTTCGGCTTTGAGAACCTGTTCATGCAGTGCTGGCGTTTGCGAGAGAAGGTGCTGGACATATTCGAGATGACGACGGGCGGCCGCGTGATATTCTCGGTGTGCAAGGTAGGCGGTGTCCGCAAGGACATCGACGCGGACAGCCTGAAGATCATACTCTCGACTTTGGAGGAAGTTGGGCGCGAGTTCAAGGTACTTGAGACCACCTTCCTGAATGATAAATCGGTGCTCCACCGTTTGAA
>JAEWWC010000062.1 GCA_023396555.1 Bacillota bacterium | reverse complement strand
GTTTCACAATGGGTGCCTGGCATATCGCCTGGGTGGTGTTCCTTGCCATTCCTATCGTGTCCATCATCGTCGATATAGTGGTCAACCGTAAGGACGCATCCGGCAAGATTTCTGGTATCGTTTCTCTGCTGTGCGTTGCTGCATACATGCTGATGGGTTTCGTTTGGGGGTTATGGCATCCAGGCTGGATCATATTCTTGGCGATCCCCATTTCCGGTGTCATCGTCAAGATATTTACCGGCAAGGATGGCTCGGAGTCGGAACCGCCAAACTATCCGTCTGCGGAACAGTAAGACCATATGAACTTCGGGCGCGTCCAGCCATGACGCGCCTTTTATATAAATAAGCTGCCCCCGCGCGACCCATCCGGATCGGCACGAGGCAGCCTCTTATACATCCATGTATTACTTAGTAATATCAGGCAGAGCCCAGCTGTTCAATCTGCATAGCACCTTCATTATGGAAAAAGCGATCATAGTATTCCGCCGCCTCCAGCTGGTTTTCACGGCATATGGTCGTCATCAGACTGAAATTGTCCAATACGGATGCGACAGTCCGTCCGCATATCGCTCCGCTGTCCACCATCGATCGCAGCAAGCGGATGCGCTGATCCCGCCCCATGCCGTCACGGTACGGACGCGGCTCGGTGATCGCCGTAAAAATGTCCGCCACAGCCATGATGCGTGAGCCCACCGGTATGCTCTCTTCCTTCAGATGAAATGGATAGCCGTTGCCGTCCAGCCGCTCATGATGAAACGACGCCCAACGGTTGATTGTCTCGAATCCCTGAATACGGCTGAGCAGCTGATATGTGAAGAATGTATGGCTGCGGATAGCATCGAATTCGCGGTTGTCCAGCTTTCCGGGTTTCTCCAGCACCGCGTTGTCGATCGCCAGTTTACCGAGATCGTGCAGATAACCCGCAACCAGCATCATGAGGCATTCGTTTCCTGAAAAACCCGCCAGCTCAGCGAGCTTCTCCGCCGTTTTGGCTACACCTGCCGAGTGTGTGGCTGTGAAGTGGCTGCGAAAATCGATAACGCGAGACAATAGCCGTGACAAGCTCAGCACCTCATCCGCTTCCATGGTATACGTTTCCGGCATAAACAATGCCGGGTCGGGCGACAGACGGTGTTCCAGCTCCAGCCAGACATGCTCCCTGCTGGCAAGCGCTGCCAATGCATCCACTGCATCCGGCGCAAACACGGTCCCTTCACGCGCTTTGATGGATGATATGATATCAGGTATCTGCTCCAGCACGTTGACACCCTGCTTTATCATCACCACGGCACGGTCAGCGATATGGACGATATGGCTTTCCATACCCACTTCCCATCCCATATGTCTTTTGCCCCTGCCGTATTCCCAGCGCACATGGTGGAAACGCACGATATCAGCCAGCGCACCCAGCGGCCCGAACTCCTCCAGCAGCCGCGCTCCTCGATATCCGTGGCTGTTCGCCGTCACCGGCTCGTCCTCGATCAGATCCAGCCTCTCCTCAAGCGATAGCGCGCCGATGTCGTGAATGATACCCGCCAGATATAAGTTGCGCTGCGCCTCCGAGGACAGATCCATCTGCTGCGCAATACGATATGCCAGGCTGGCAGTCTGATGATGATGCCCCGCCACGACCGGAGATACCAGATCAACCGCACCGGACAGGCAGTCGAGCAGCTCATACAGGCTGATCCTCATCTTATCCATGTTGATGCCTTCGCGCAAACGCTGCTTTCACTTTTTACACTCAAAACCATTCCCCCAAGTATCTGAATAATATCCCATTGAATATAACACAAAAAGTTGAACATCAATCATGTAATTGTGCATTAAGGTTTATTATTCAATTTCCGCCCGCTACCCAATTATTTCATGCCCATATTATTCCTTAAGGGTTGACGCTTTCGTAATATCTCTGTAATATTTGTAACATCCAAGTCATATCTACTTGGTAAATAATCGATACGGAGGTCAGTTATGAAAGCTTTACGCAGCAAGAAATGGTTTGTAGTCTTCAGCGTCGCTCTGGCGCTCACGGTCATGGTTTCGATGATGCCTGTCGCGCATGCCGCGTCCAATGATACAATCAAAACCTGTCCAACTTCGGCAGATATCGTTAAGGCATGTAAAGCCGCGGGATACCCGGTTTCGTCAGTGCAGGCGGCATCAATACTCCGCTCCTGCAAGTCGGCGGGATTAAACGTCTCAGCACCGAATGTGACCGCGGCAGTGAAAGCCTGCAAAACATCCGGAAGCACCGTCAGTTCCGCAAATGTTTCCGCTGTACTCAAGGCGTGCAATTCGTCCGGCAGCAGCGTGAATTCATCCAACATGGCCGCAATACTGAATGCCTGCAAAGCGGCAGGCTACAGCACCAACGCTGCCAACGTGTCCGCATTGCTTAAGGCCTGTAAAACATCCGGCAGCACAATAACAGCTGCAAATGCGGCATCGTGCCTGCGCGCAGCACGATAAACAGCCAATACCAAACTCTTCATATAACCCCCAAAAAAGGAGCGTCCCGCATTGCCGGAACGCTCCTTTGCCTATGTCTGATTATTTCAAGCTAAGCGTTACGCCCGGCGACGAACCGATAAAGCTCCTCCACCGCCAGCGATATCTTGGTGGCGGACCACTCCTTGATCTTGGGGTATATGTAATACGTATCGCTGAGTGTGGACAGGTCGATGCAGTCGCCCTTGCCCATATAGTCATATTCGATATGGCACGAATACATGGACAGCGGGTCTTTCTTCAACACAAAGGGCTTGCCGTCAAATATGCCCTCCAGCGTGAAGCCCGTCATGTCATGCGTCAGCCGTCCCTCACCCAGGCGGATATAGCCGTCTGCGTTGGGCAGGCTGTCCACCACCACATCGGATGAAAAAGCGTATGTTCCCGCTTCGATCATCGCACGAACCTGTTCTCGCAGCGCCTCGTACCAATGTGGGATGTGTACCGGCCCCTCTTCACCAAAGAGCTCGCCGTATTGTGACATCGTCCAGGAGCTGCCGCATTGGCCGCACCACAGGCGGTCTCCGTCCGATTCCATCTGGTATTCCGTACCGCAGTTTTGGCAGGCATACAGCACCTTGTGCAGCCCCTTCGCCCGGTTTTTGTAGCGCACACGGATGCTGTTATTCTTCTGCCACATATATTCGTCGTATTCAAATGCCTTGCCGATACGCGCATTGATCTCGCCTCCGGACAGCTGCCGTATCTCATCCTGCGTGATGATCTGTGTGAGATCGGCCTCCAGACGGATGTTGCGCTTGCGCAGATTCCACACCGGGGAATAGATGAAGTTTCCGTGCATGCTAAGCACCACCACCGGCACTTTGAACATACGCGCCAGCTTGCCCAGCGACGAGGGCAGGCACGCGTTGGTGCCGATCAGCGAATACCGCGCTTCGGGATATATCACCAATATGTCACCGTTGTCGATTACCTGCTTCAAATGCATCACCATCTGCACATCGTTAGTGAACTTGCGCTTGCATATGCACCCCACGTTGCGCAGCAGCTTCTCGCGCCCTATAAAACCGTCGATTGCCACCACGTAATTGGCGCGATGCGGAAACGTACAGGCTGTGGTAACCATGAAATCGATGAACGACTTGTGCGTGCATAGCAGCAGGTAAGGCGGCTTCAGCCCCTTCATGTTCACGCGGTTGATCTTCAGGCGGCGCAGCCACACCACCGGAAAGCTCATCAGCCATGTCAGCACCCTCAGATGCGTCTTTTGTCTTTGCGGAGGCCGCTCCATATCAAACCGGACTACGTCCACAACCCCTACCCCCATCCTGCATATATAGCCGACATTATAACACATTTGTATACTCATAGCGAAATAAGTTTTCCTCCTCCATGACAACTTGGTAACATAATTGTGATATTATGGAGTACGGAGGTGCCACAATGGCGAACATACTCATTGTGGAGGACGACCCGTCCATCAACGAACTGCTGTACCGCAATCTGACGCTGGTGGGGCACGTGTGCGGGCGGGCATACGACGGCGCGGAAGCGCTGGAACAGTTGCAGACGCAGCGGCCCGACCTGATGCTGCTGGATCTGATGCTGCCCGGCGTCAGCGGCATGGAGCTGATGCGGCAGCTGCCGGAAGACGGAATGCCTGTGATTATGCTGACGGCGCGCAGCCGTTTGGAGGACCGCGTCGCCGGCCTCAATCTGGGTGCGGACGACTACATCACCAAGCCCTTTGAGACGCTGGAGGTGATTGCGCGGGTGCAGGCTGTACTGCGCCGCACGCAAAAGCACGACAGCGTGTTTAGCATCGACAGTCTGCGCGTGGATTTTGGCGCACGTGAGGCGTTCGTGGACGGCGAACCCGCCGCGCTGACGCCGCAGGAATTTGCGCTGCTGGAGGTGCTGGTGGTCAACCGCAACCTTGCGCTCTCCCGCGAGAAGCTGCTGGAGCTGGCTTGGGGCTTCGAATACTTCGGCGACACGCGTACAGTGGATGCGCACATACAGAAGCTGCGCAAGAAGCTGGGGCTGGCAGAGCGCCTGAAAACGGTGTACAAGCTGGGCTATCGGTTGGAGACGCGGCGATGAAATACTGGCAGAAGACATATGTCGCAGCGCTGTTGCTCTTTCTGTTCGCGCTGAACGGCGGCGCGTTTCTGATGTACCACACCGCGCTGGGCACGTCAGTGTCGGCGGAGCGCGAGCGCGGCTTAGCCGAACACGGCTTCATACGCGACGGGCTGGCAAAGGACATCGCGTCCATACAAGCCCGTGACGGCGACAGCACGGCAGCGCTGGACGCGCTGTTCAAAAGCTATGCGGACTATTACGCACGGCAGGGTGTTATCATCATGCTGGAAGACAGCTCCGGCCTTCGTTCAGGTACTGTACCCATGCCTGATAACACACCGCCCGCTCCGGAGGATGGCGCACAGGCCGCAGCGATACGGGACGCGGCAAAAACGCCGCTTTTGTACGTATCCGGCATCATAGGCAATACGGGTTACACGCTGGTCACGGCGCGCAGCGTAGCGGCGATGCGGCAGCGCGCAGATGAACTGGCACAGACGCTGTTAATCGGCAGCATCGGACTGTCCGCTTTGCTGGCGGCGGCGCTGTATCTGATACTCAAGAAACTGACGCATCCCATCCGCACGCTGCACGCGGCGGCGGCGGCCTGGCCAGCGGGGATTACGACGCGCGCGCAGCCATACGAGGCCGGGACGAGCTGACCGAGCTGTCGCACCGATTCAACGCAATGGCGGACAAGATACAAACACAGATCGCCGAATTGACTGATGAGACGGACAAGAAACAGCGCTTCATTGACGACCTGGCGCATGAGCTGCGCACGCCGCTGGCCGCCATCAGCGGTTACGCGCAATATCTTGCCGCCGCAGACACCACGGAGGACGAACGCATCTCGGCACTGCAATATATCTCCCGCGAAAGCAGCCGGCTGGCGGACATGTCCGAAAAGCTGTTGGCGCTCGCTAGGCTGCGGCAGGATGATGCGATATTGACGCATACGCCCCTGCCGCCACTGTTCGACGATGTACGCGCTTCGGCAGCGCAGCTGGCTGCGGCTAAGAACGTCTCCCTCATATTTGATATCGAGGAAACCGCTTGGCAAAGCGACCCAACGCTGCTCCATATGCTATTTCTCAATCTGGTGAGCAACGCCGTCAACGCCTGTCGCGACGGTGGAACCGTCCGCGTCTCGGCGGATGAAGCTGGCGCGACGGTATCGGATAATGGCTGCGGCATGGACGTCGAAACGCTGGCTCACGCCATGGAACCATTTTACCGTGCGGACAGGGCACGCTCACGCAAGGCAGGCGGCGCAGGGCTGGGGCTATCCATATGCGAACGCATCTGTGAGCAGTTGGGGCTGACGATGGTCATCGATTCCGCTGCCGGCAACGGCACAACAGTAAATGTTTTTCAGGTTGATTACAGCCCGCGCACAGAATGCTGACACCTTCCCTGTACGATAAGGTCAAATCCAAGAAAGGGGAAGAAGATGATGAAATTCAAGCAGATACTCAAAAAGGCATGGCTGCCTGCGCTGACGGTGCTGGCGATCTGTGC
>JAEWWC010000139.1 GCA_023396555.1 Bacillota bacterium | reverse complement strand
CGAACGCTTCGGCCTCCACCGACAGATCCATCATGCTGACGGAAGCGGCGGCATCGGTACGCTCGGCAACGCGGCGCATGCCCTCGGCCTGCTTTTCGCTGCTGGATATCAGTTCCTCGACGGTGATACCCATCAGCTGAATAGCCGGGAACGAAAGAATCGGTATTGGCTTTTTAAAATCTGCTGCATGGATACCGGCAATCCAATTTTTCATGTTCATAGATATCAACCCGCTTTCAATAATATTTCCGAATGTTTTTGTTAAAACCAATATAGCCTGAACAGACTGCTTATTTCTTGTAAATTCAAACGAAAGCTTATAACTATATTTATAGGTTCTCATCTTATACGACAATGGGGTCCAAAACTGGTTGGAGAGGCATGAATAGATAATTTATTGGATTAATTGCTAAAGTATTATTTTATTTGACAAAAAAAAGAGTAGATGCTATAATAACCACACAATTGAATATGTTAAATTACTCATTATATCATTCAAAGCATTTATTCAAAGCAACGGCAAACCCGGCTGAAAAGCGGGGACGCATTTTTCAAGCGAAGTGTTTTCGGTTGGGCCGCCTTGTGGATTGAGGTAGGCCTTTTTTGGATGATACAGCTGGTTTTGAAAAGAGCAAACCCGACTGAAAAGCGGGGGCGCAAAGCCTGGAGTCTAAATCCTTCACGGATATGATCGTTCGGCTGCCAAAGATTCTTCTTTGCAGCCGTTTTTTTATACTCAAGCATCGGAAAGTCTGGCGGCTTACCGGCCCGGTATTACTCTTGCGTTATTCGTTATGTACTTAAACATAACAGATATAGATTAACTGAATAATCAAATGTTAAAGGCAAACCCGAGCGAAAGCCGGGGACGCAAAGCCCAGAAGTCTAACTCTCCAAACGAGAAACGATAGTTCGGCTGCCAAAGGTTATTTCTTTGTGCAGTCTGTTTTTTTGTAGGGAATGATCATACATTTCGACAAACGGAGGGTGGAAAAATGAAGACAAGAGTGATGTCGGTGATAATGGCGGTACTGCTGATACTGGCACTGGTTCCGTCGACTGCATTTGCGGAGGGAGCGGACGATACAGTAACGCCTGCACCAACCGAATTGACTGATCCTGTGGATCTGGGAGACCCAGCGGACCCAGGAGACCCGGCAGATCCGGGAGATCCAGCGGATCTGGGAGACCCGGCAGATCCGGGAGATCCAGCGGAGCTGGGAGACCCGGCGGACCCGGGAGATCCGGATACAGAAATGCCCAAAGAATTGCCGGCGCCTACCCCCATGGTCAAATTGGCATCGGCCAGTACAATGATGGCGGCTGACGAGCTGTCCACACCAAGCGGGCTTACTAAAACCTTGACCGTATCCGTATCAGGACAGGGTTCTGTCAGCGGTTGGGTGAAGGTTCTCGGCATGTATGTATCAACAAACGTGATGGGTTCGAACAATTTTCTTAACGGGTCAGACATAAAGCTTTTGGCTAACCCGGCTCAAGGATGGGTATTTTCCGAATGGGATGGCAACGCCTTATCCGGATCTGCTAACCCTGATACATTTACTTTGAATGGCAACAAATCAGTGACAGCCGTATTTACGGAATTGCCTAAATATACGGTCACATTCCGGGATTGGAATGATAACGTATTAAAGACGGATACGGTGTATCAAGGCGGAGATGCGACCCCGCCGGCAAATCCGACAAGGAGCGGATACCGGTTTACCGGATGGTCGCCCGCTTATACCAACGTTCAGGGTAATTTGGTCGTCTATGCGCAATATGTGCAGCAATGCACCGTGTCAATTTCCAAGGAAGGCAGCGGCACCATATTTGCCAACCTGGTAGCGGGCGTGTACGATATCGGCCAAACGATCGACCTCAGCAAAGCCGTGCCGATCCCTGCTCTCGGTTGGTCATTCAGGGGCTGGAGAGATAACAGCACCGGCAGCATGCTGAGCGGCAGCACTGTTCAGCTGAGCGGCAGCAGCGCTTCGTTCACTGCGGTTTTCTACGATAGCGAGGAACTGCATGTACGCGCCGGAGCACATGGTTCGCTGGGCAACAACATCAGCGGCGACAGCTATGAAAGAGGCCAGACGGTCGACCTCAACAGTTCCAACCCTGCCGGTGATCCGGGATATGTGTTCGACAAATGGATGGAATACGGCTTGTATTGGAGCGGCGGCGGCACGAATACGGGCTCCACTATTACCATTGGTGACTCCAACTGGTTTGAAGCAAAGTTCAAGATGGCGCAGTATACGATCTCTTATACACTGGACGGCGGCAGCGTAAGCGGCAATCCGACGTCTTATACCTACTTTAATTCAGCGTTTACACTGAATAACCCGACGAAGACCGGATATATATTCAACGGTTGGTCGGGAACAGGCATTGCCAACAACACAATGACCGTAACGGTGCCCACGCATTCGAGCGGCGACAGGGATTATACGGCAAACTGGACGCCCATCTCCTACACCGTGAATTACCACGAGAACGGCGGCACGGGATCGATGAGCTCCAGCACTTATCAGTATGACGGCGTGGGCGCGCTGTCGGCAAACAGCTTCTCGAAAGCAGGCTGTGCGTTCTCCGGCTGGGCCATTAGCCCGGACGGTAGCGTGGTGTACGCTGATGGCGCCGCTGTCAGCAACTGGACCGCTGTCAACGGGACGGTGATTGATCTCTACGCGAAGTGGGAGGTCTCGGACATCTCGGTGACGGGCTACAGCGCTCCATACGACGGTGCGGACCACGGTGTGACGGTTACCGGTGCCGCTGATATCGCAACGGTGACATACAGCACGGATGGCGTCAACTATAACAGCGCTTCGCCGCAGTTTAAAGATGTGACGGCCCCGGGCGGCGTATTGGTATATGTCAAGGTACAGATCCCCGGTGCGGCGGACTTTGACGGCTCGGCGAGGGTCGAGATCACCAAAGCGGAGCTGACGGTAAAAGCGGGTAACAAGTCGGTGGCATATGGCTCGACAGCGCCGAACTATACGTATACCATTACCGGATTTGTGGCGGGTGAGAAGAGAAACAAGGTGGTCACCGGCGATGCGGTTCCATCCTGCGCTTATGTGCCCGGCGATCTCGTAGGAACATATGACATTGTATTTTATGAGAGCACACTGTATGCGGCTAATTATTACTTCCATTTCGAAAACGGTACGCTGACGGTGAATAAGAAGGAACTAACGGTAACGGCGGAGCCCAAGAGCGCCACCTATGGTGATGCCGCACCGGCTTATACTTACAAGATCGAAGGCTTTATTGACGGCGAAGATGCGAGTGTGCTGACAGGAGAGCCCAAGATTATCTGTAGCTACGTGCAGGGCAATCCGGCAGGAAACTATACGATTGACATCCGCAAGAATACGCTGAATGCCGCCAACTACAGGTTTACGCTGGTGGATGGCACGCTGACGGTGGACAAGGCGGCATTGACGGTAACAGCCAATGATAAGTCGACCACCTATGGACAGGCAGCTCCGGCCTTTGATGTGACGTATGGCGGCTTTGTATTGGGACAGAACGAATCCGTATTGGGCGGCGCGCTGGCGTATGACTGCGATTATGGCGTGGTGAGCAATAATGCGGGGTCCTATGACATCACACCCAAGGGGTTGACGTCGGACAACTACGACATCGAGTTTGTGCCTGGCACGCTGATGGTGGACCCGGCGGCGTTGACGGTGACGGCCAATGACGAAGGAATCACATACGGCGATGCCATTCCGGATTATTCGGTCAGCTACAGCGGCTTTATACAGGGCGAAGACGAGTCGGTGCTGACGGGGCCGCTGGCGTTTGACTGCGACTACGCTCCGGGAAGCGGCGCAGGCGAATACGACATTACGCCCAAGGGACTGAGCTCGAACAATTACGACATTGAATTCCTGGACGGAAAACTGACAGTGGGTAAGGCGGCGCTGGCGGTAACGGCGGACGACAAAACGGTTACGTATGGCGCGGCGGCTCCGGCATTCAGCGTGACCTATACCGGCTTCGTGCTGAATGAGGATGCTGCGGTGCTGGCAGGTACGCTGGGTTATGACTGCAGCTATGCAGTGGGCAGCGCAACGGGCGATTACGGCATCATGCCCAAGGGCTTGAGCTCGGACAACTATGACATCACGTTTGAAGAAGGCACGCTGACGGTGACCCCGGCGGCGCTGACGGTAACAGCGGACGACCAGGCGGTGACGTATCTGGATAATCCGCCTGCCTATACGGCGACTTACAGCGGTTTTGTGGCGGGTGACGACGCAGCAGACCTGAGCGGGACGTTGGCATTTAACTGCGATTACGTACGGGGCAGCGCAGTGGGCGACTATATGATCACACTGGGCGGGCTGACGTCGGGCAACTATACCATATCGTTTGTTCCCGGTACGTTGACGGTAGGCCAACTGGTGCTCACCGTACGGTTCGAGGACTATGACGGCACGCTGCTCGCAACCGACAGGGTGGTGTATGGCCGGGCGGCTGATGCGCCGGATGATCCGGTACGCGAGGGCTATAACTTCACCGGCTGGGACCGTGACTTTGATGATGTCAGAACCAACATGACGGTGACGGCAACCTATGCGATTCAGACGTTCACGGTGACGTTTGTGGACTATGACGGCACTGAACTGGCCACGGATACTGTGGACTGGAACACGGCGGCGACACCGCCTGCTGACCCGGCGCGCGACGGATATACGTTCACGGGTTGGGATTCCGACTTCTCCGCAGTGACTGCAGATATGACGGTAACCGCGCAGTATACGCAGAATGAGGTTATCGAAAATGAGTCGATCCCGCAGACGGGCGGAAACGGTG
>JAEWWC010000003.1 GCA_023396555.1 Bacillota bacterium | reverse complement strand
GAGGAGTTGGGCGCCGCCGTGTGCGAAAACGGTGCAGTCACATACCTGATGTCCAGCCGCATCGAAGGCTATTACCACGGCACAGGCGACCTGTTCGCGAGCGCGCTGCTGGCCGGCGTGCTCACTGGTCTAAGCCTCGCTGAAGCTGCACAGGCAGCGATTACGCTGACGGTCGAGAGCATACTGCGTACGCGAGCGGCGGGCACCGACGTCCGCTTCGGTGTCAACTTCGAAGCGGGGCTGGCGGATTTCGCCATGCGGCTTCGCGAGTAGGGTAACGCCTGACATAGGCCTATGCCCTTCGTCTTTGAGCTACTTATGCCAATGAGATGTATTATCCGGAAAATGCCTTCGCAAAGGCATTTTCCGGATGGGATTCTCAAGGACTAATTCCTTGAGAAGGAGTTTGAGGGCAGCCCCCTCAAGGTCTTAGAACTTACCAACCAACAGCCAACGATGGCTTCAGCCGCGCATATATTCGCTTATCTGAGACAGGCACAGCGCCAGCACATTCGAGCTGGCGTAATTTTTATACCATTCCACCGTCTTTTGCACCGTATCATCCACGCCCCAGACGGAATGCCATCCGAGTAAGTGCCGCGCCTTACCGGAATCGAGGTTCAGCAGGCTGGTTTCGGGCACCCGGCTCGCGTCCGGGTCGCAGACGTAGCTACCGCCGCCCCAAGCGGCGATCAGCTTTTGTACGAGATGCTCCACTGTGACGAGCCCGCCTGGGTCGGGGCCGAAGTTCCACGCGCCGGATACGGCAGTGTCGCCGTCCAGCGCGCGCGCCGCCAGCTTAAGGTAACCCATCAGCGGGTCCAGCACGTGCTGCCACGGACGCACCGACTGAGGACGGCGCAGCGTAATGGTCTCGCCCGCGGACAACGCCCGTATGCAGTCGGGCACGATACGGTCCGCCGCCCAGTCACCGCCGCCCAGCACGTTGCCGGCCCGCGCGGTGACCAGCAGCTTGCCGTGCGTGGCATAGTCTTCTTCGGGCAGATACGTGTGCCGCCACGCGTGAACCAGCAGCTCGCAGCAGCCCTTGCTGGAAGAGTAGATGTCCGAGCCGCCGACCCGGTCCGTCTCGCGGTAGCCATAGACCCACTCCCTGTTTTCGTAGCACTTGTCGCTGGTGATGATGAGGCCTGCGCGGCAGCTACTGCTGTTACGTATTTCTTCCAGAACGTTCAGAGTGCCCATCACGTTCACGTCGTAGGTATACCGCGGATCGCGGTAAGCGCGCAGCACTAGCGGCTGCGCGGCCAGATGCAGCACCGCGTCCGGCTGCGCTTCGAGGAATGCGGAATGGAGTGCCCCGGAGTCCCGGATATCTCCGGTAATGTGCCGGATGCTGTGCTGCACTCCGGACAGCGCGAACACGCCGTTTGGGTACTCGGGCTCCAGGCTGTAACCCGTTACCTCCGCACCCAAAGCGCAGAGCCAGATGGTGAGCCACGCGCCCTTGAAGCCGGTATGGCCGGTCACCAGTATGCGTTTGCCAGAAAGATGCTCTAAATTCGATGCGGTCATAAACGCCTCCCAAAAATAAATATGAGTTTCGTCAGCGGTACAAGCCGCGGTGGGCACGGAACCAGTCCACTGTTCTGTCCAGCCCCTGCTCAAGGCTGATGACGGGTTTCCAGCCCAGCCGCTCGCGGATCAGCCGCGTATCCGGTGCGGGCGCGAACACCTCGTCTTTGCGGTAAGGCAGCGCGCCATAACGCACGTCGCTCTGAGAATCCACCCGACGGCGGATCAGCTCCACGTATTCCTTCAGCGCTCGCAGCTCGCCAGAGCCCGCGTTGAAGATATCGTCCCGCAGCGACGTGTCCGCCATGCACGCGGTGAGCGCTGCCGCGATGTCTGCCGCGTGGCAGTAGTCGCGGCACTGCCCGCCGGGCGTCAGCTCCAGCGGGCGTCCGTCCATCAGCGTCAGTATCACCTCGCAGAACAGCTTGTGGCGCGGTTCCGCTTCGCCGTAAATGCCGAAGGGGCGCAGCGTGACGATGCCGATGCCATGTTGCCGCGCATATTGGTGCGCCACCACAGTGGCCGCCGCCTTGGTGCTGCCGTATATGCTTTCCGGTCGCAACGGGTCACTCTCCGCAATGGGGCCTTCGTGGACGCCGTATTCCGCGCCGCTGCCCATCGCTACAATGCGTTCACAGCCGCACCTCTTCATCGCGTCCAGCACGCTGAGCATGCCCAGCACGTTGACGCGCAGCGCCTCGCGAATGTCCTGATCCGCCGAATTCACGCCATACGCCGCGAGGTGGAATACGCCGTCGGGGCGTACGGCGTCCAGCACGTCCGCCACCGCCTGCGCGTCCGTCACGTCCGCCGCATACAGCGATATCTGACCGGCTACATCGTCCAGCCGCCACGGTACGGCGGGGGAAGGTTCGATTACCGATACATGCGCGCCGAGCGAAAGCAGCCGGCGGACGAGGTGGTATCCCACAAAGCCGCCGCCGCCCGTCACCAGGTAACGCCCACCGCTTAAATCAGTATGAGCCATCGCAATAACCCTCCCGTCACAGCGAGAAGGGATTCTGCGCGCCCGAGCCGCTTTCAAACAGACCGGCGGTGTCAAACCCTTTGGCCCTGATCTCGCCGTAGATGCCGCGCAGGTGGGCGAGGTACGGTTTGTATATGCTCTCGATGATGGCCGGGTCGAAGTTCAGCGGCTCGTGCTTCCACAGGTCGAACGCGCTGTCACTCAGCACGTTGATGCTGCCGAAATGGAAGCACGTCAGCGCCTCGTCGCCGATCCATACCGTGCCGCCCGCGTCGGTATGCACCGGCAGGTCCTTGGAGTTGTTCATTACGATGTTCCAGGGCGCGGCCAGCAGGCCATAACGGTTGTTCACCTTAATGGAGGTAAACAGGTTGGGCATCTGCGTCAGGTATTTCTGGTCGCCCCAGCGGCTGTGGTCGTCGTGGTTGTCGTAACACCACGCTGTGCACTGCTGCGCCCACCAGTTCAGAGTCCGCAGCGATTCGGCAGCCTTGCTGAAGCCGATCAGCCCCGCCTGATACATGCCGTGCACCGCTTCCAGCTGCGCTGAGCCGCGCTGCAGATTGAGATACGTCTCATAGCGCCGCCATTCGTTATGAATTGCCTGCGGGCTCGCAAAGAAGTACATATCCGCGTCGCAGTAGAGCAGCCGTGAAATGTTGTAGTTTTGGAACACATACTGGCACAGCAGCGGCTTCATCGTCCAGCAGTATTCATACAGCTTCTTGGACGTGCGCGTCGCCCTGACCTCTGCCGTTTCCACGTCAGAAACTTTGACCAGCGTGGCTTTCTCGAGGTTGAAGGAGGACAGTATCCCATAAGCCATGTCGTCCATACAGCAGACCCAGATGTGGAAGTTGCCCGCGTGCTTTTCGAGTGAACTATATAGTGCGAGCGTCCGCGACGCGTACTGTTTGCTGGCGATGGTGCAAAAACCAAACATGCCGTCCCAGTGGCTGATGGACAGGTTCTTGTCGGAGTAGATATATGGCGTCCTCGCGTCGCCGAATGTCTTGCGCGAGTAGTACCGCCCGCCCGTTTTGGCATGCACCTCCGTGATGCTCTTACGCAGCTGCGCCAGATACGGCACGTAGATGGCGTTGCTGATCGTCTGACCGATAGAAATGCCGGATAGGTTCCACAAGTCGAAGTGCTGCTCGTCGATCACGTCCAGGCACGCGAAGTGGTAAGCCACCAGCGGGTCGCCGTCTATCCTGATCTCGCTGCCCGACACGGAGATGGGGTAGTTGTTGTTGTATACCGTGTTCCACGGTGCCGCATCGATGCCGCGGTGCGTGGATACCCGGACGGAGCGGAACAGCGCGGGTATGTCGTCCAGATACTTCTGGTCGCCGTACTGGCCGGTGTCCGGTGCGGCGAAGCACCATGCGCGGCACTTATCGCGCCACCAGCGCACAGCCGCCACGCCTTGCTCGTCATTCTTAAAGCCGATTACGCCCGCCTGATATTTGCCGTATTTTTGCTCCACCCAGTCCAGATCGCGCTGGCGGCACAGATACACGGACGCATTGCCCCAGTCGTCGTACAGCCGCTTCGGGTCGGAGAAGAAGGCGATGTCGCTGTCCAGATATACCGCTTCGTGCAGCCCCTTCTCGTTGAGCAGCCACAGCAGGAAGTGGCTCTTGAGCGTCCAGCAGAACTCGCTGGTACTGCGCTGACTGCGCAGTTCGGCCAGCCCGCTGTCGCCCAGCGCGTCCACCGATACGGCAATGCAGCGAGGCAGGTGAAGCTTTTCGAGCGCGGCCTGCGTCTCGTCGTCAATGCAGCATACGTAGAGCATGAAGTCGCTGGAGTGTGCTTCAAGAGAGCGATACAGCGTGGTCACCTTGAACAGATATGAGCTGCCGGCCACCGTACAGAAATGCAGCGTGGACGGAACGCCGAATGCGCCCACTGCTAGAACAGCCGCCGGGGGCACGGCAGCCGGTGCCGCTGTCGCCGGAGCCGTCTGAGGCGCTGATGCTGTAACCGGAGCCGTCCGGGGCGCAGGAGCTGCCGCTGTAACCGGGGCCGTCTGGGACGCAGGCACAGCTGCTGCAACCGGTGCTGTCTGAGGTGCAGATACTGCTGCTGCAACCGGAGCTGGGTTCTGCTTGGGTATGTGGCTCTTTTGTGCCAGCGCCGTTTTCTCCTCCAGCGTCTTCACCGCGGTCTGCGCGATGACAGGGGGCAATTCCGCCTGCAAAGCTTGTGTTGCCTGCTTCGCCATTTCCTGCGGCACAGCCTGTGCGATGGTTTCGACGATCTGTTCCTGCACCGTCTCCGCAACCTGTACGGATGGCTCAGAGCCCATGACTCGCGCAGTGGCTTCGGCGATCTGCGCCGCCTCAACAGCCGCCTGATGGGCTGCCTGTTCTGCTGCCTCAACAGCCGCCTGACGGGCTGCCTGCCCTGCCTCTTTCAGCGCAGCATACCGGGCTGCCCGCTCTGCCGCTTTATTAGCTGCCTGCCGTACTACCCGCTGCGCTGCCGCAACAACGGCCTGCCGTGCCTCCCGCTTTGCTGCATCTGCAGCTGCCTGCCGTGCTTCCCGCTCCGCCGCCTCAACAGCTGCCTGCCGTACTTCCCGCTCCGCCGCCTCGGCGGCTGCCTGCCGTGCTTCCCGCTCCGCCGTCTCAGCAGCTGCCTGCCGTGCTTCCCGCTCCGCCATCTCAGCAGCTGCCTGCCGTGCTTCCCGCTCCGCCGTCTCAACAGCTGTCTGCCGTGCTGCCCGCTCCGCTGCTTTTTTAGCTACCTGCCGTACTACCAGCTTCGCCGTCTCAACAGCTACCTGTGCCACCTGTATGGCTTGTACGGTGTTCCCAGCCAGCCTGGACTGTGCGTCGTGTACGGCTTTAGCGGCTGGCACCAGCTGTTCAGCCTGAGCCGCTGCCGGATCGGATGCCGGCGCTGTATGCATATAGCCATGGGGGAGCGCCGTTATCGCCGCCTGCGGCTGATGCATCACAGTGCGGCGTGGGACGAAAGAGGGATGAGGTGCCATCTGCATGTGCCGCGCAGCCAGCACCGCCACTTCCGCGAGCGTTAAGACCGCAAAGGCAATATTTTTTGGATACATATATATGCCCCCGGCTGGATTCTCTTGTTTCGGGGTTGTTTTAGATGGCCGGGACGCAGCCGTATGATCGGAAAATGGCCCCGCACCCGTCATGTCAATTTTTCTGCTCATGAGGATGAACTGCCTGCCTTTCCATATATATTTTGGAATATGTATTGGCGGCGAGGCTGTCGTATTGGCGGAAGGGGATCCTCTGTTGCGTATGCTCCATAGGAGTGTCCGCATATATGTATCGCGGCATGGCTGCCGCTTTACCTCTCGCCAAAGGGGGCGAATTGATTATTGGTGATCGTCGGGGGAACTGGTCAGCCGGCTGAGGTTTTGCTGCGCCGTCAGCAGGTCCTTGTACGTGTCGATGCCGATCCAGAAGCCGTCGTGCTTGTAGACGGACAGCTCGTCGATCGCGGTCAGCTTCTTTAAAAGCGAGGTCTCAAGCGACGCACGCTTGTCGTCTGTCAGATACTGTAGCGCTCCTTTGCTGAACACGAAGAACCCGGCATTGATGATAAGGCTTAGCAGCGGCTTTTCCTTGAAGGAGGTGGCCGCCCCGTTCTTGACGCCGAGCACACCGTACTGACTCCGGTAGTCCACGCCAGTCACGGTGGCCAGCCGGTTCATGCTCTTGTGATGCTCAAGCAGCGCACCAATGTTAACGTTGCCCACGCCGTCGCCGTAAGTCACGAAGAAATTGTCCTCCGTGATATACTTCTCGATCATCTTGACGCGTCCGCCTGTCTGTGTTTCCACGCCGGTGTCCACGAACGTGATATTCCAGTCGCAGGGAAAATCATTCAGATATTCCACATGGTTGTCAGACAGCGAGAGCTTGTAGTCCAGCTGATTGGCATTATAGTTGTTAAAGTAATCACGTATCATTTCCCCCTTGTAGCCCAACGGCAGAATAAAATCGCGCACGCCGTATTTGCTGAAATGATTCATGATGTGCCATAGTATTGGTTTGCCGTTCAAATCGGCCAGCGGCTTTGGCTGAGATGCCGTAATCCTGTTCGTCCTCAGGCCTTTTCCGCCGCAGAGTATCACCGCTTGCATGTGTTTTCCTCCCATTTAGGCAGCATAGGCTGCCAGCTGCATTTCCTGCGCGGTTGATCGCGCTGTTGTAGTCCCTGTAATCATATTCATATGCAGCTAACGTGAATATGTTCATATATGCATATGTGCATAGATTAAGGACAGGACTCTGCGAGGACGCGAACAGTTGGGCTCGGCAGCCGTACATTTGTCTGTTTTGCCGCCATCATATCCAATCTATGTAGTGAAACGAAGCGTTGAGGTGTATATTCACTTTATCATACGCGGCGCTGCAGTTTGTGTGACTCGATGTGCCTTAAAAAAAGGACGGGCATCGCGCATTTTCCTTGTTGACACGAAAAGTTAGCCATGTTAAACTCATTGTGTTAGTTGATGCTAACTTATATTGTCACTGCACAGTCGCGTCACTCTGCGCCGCTGTTTTGCGCAGGGCTGATGATAAGAATATAAAGGAGAGAATACCATGACGTTAAGGCAGGTCCCGCTGGGGCAGACAGTGAGGGTTGTCAAGCTGGAGGGTGAGGGCGCGGTGAAGCGCAGAATTATGGATATGGGCATCACCAAGGGAACGCAGATTGAGGTGCGCAAGGTCGCGCCACTGGGAGACCCCATCGAGGTGACGGTGCGGGGCTATGAGCTATCGGTACGCAAGGCAGACGCCGAGAAAATCATCGTTGAGTGACTATTTTTTTGCCCCATGGATTAGGCAAAACTAACTTTGCCGGGGCTGATGCAAGGAGGAGAGCATGTCTTTGAAGATCGCACTGGCGGGCAACCCCAACAGCGGCAAAACCACGCTGTTCAACGCGCTGACGGGCAGTATGCAGTATGTGGGTAACTGGCCCGGCGTAACGGTGGAGAAGAAGGAAGGGCGCTTAAGGCGGCACAAGAACGACGTCATCATTGTAGACTTACCCGGTATTTATTCACTGTCGCCCTATACGCTGGAAGAAGTGGTCGCCCGGGATTTCATTTTGCAGGAGAAGCCCGATGCAATCATTAACATCGTGGATGCGTCCAACCTGGAACGCAACCTCTATCTGACGACGCAAATTGTGGAACTGGGCGTGCCCGTTGTGGTGGCGCTCAATATGATCGACATCGTGCAGAAACGGGGAGACGAGATCGACTATGCGGCGCTGGAGAAAACCCTGGGCTGCCCGGTTATGCCCATTTCCGCTGCAAAGAATACCGGTCTGGATGCTCTGGTGGACAAAGCGGTCAATCTGGCGGGGCGTAAGCCGACGCCGCAGGTGTTCTCCAAAGCAGTGGAGGCAGCGCTGACGAAGATCGGCGCGGCGGCGTCCGCAGAAAAGGCGCTGGAGGGTTACAACCCGCGGTGGCTTGTCGTCAAGCTTTTTGAGCGCGACGAAGACCTGATGAAGAAGATCGCCCTGCCCGAAGCGCTGAAGGCTCAGATCGAATCCATCATCACGGCGGCGGAGACCGCGATGGACGACGACGCGGAGAGCATCATCACCAACGAGCGATACGAATGCGTGAGCGCGGTGCTGTCCGGCACTTACAAGAAAAAGTCGCGGCCCAGGCTATCCACTTCGGATAAAATCGATAAGGTACTGACCAACCGTATACTGGCGCTGCCCTTGTTTGTACTTGTGATGTTTGCCGTATATTATATTTCGGTGACGTCGCTGGGCACGATAGTTACAGACTGGACGAACGATACATTATTCGGCGAATGGATTCAGCCGGCAGTCGGCACATGGCTGAGCAATATAGGTGCGGCGGATTGGCTGAACAGCCTGATCGTTGACGGTATTATCGGCGGTATTGGAGCGCCCATCGGATTTGCGCCCCAGATGGCGATACTGTTCTTCTTCCTGTCCATATTGGAAGACTGCGGATATATGGCGCGCATCGCGTTCATCATGGACCGTATTTTTAAAAAGTTCGGCCTTTCCGGCAAGAGCTTCATCCCGCTCCTTATCGCGACAGGCTGCGGCGTGCCCGGTATCATGTCCAGCAAGACGATTGAAAACGAAAAGGATCGGCGCATGACGATCATGACCACCACATTTGTGCCGTGCGGCGCGAAGCTCCCCGTTATTGCCCTGATTGCGGGCGCTATTATGGGCGGCTCCTGGTGGATGGCTCCTACCATGTACTTCGCCGGTTTTCTGGCTGTCATCGCGTCCGGCGTCATTCTGAAAAAGACCAGGCCGTTTATGGGTGACCCGGCTCCGTTTGTGATGGAACTGCCCCAATACCACATTCCCTCCATAAAAAACGTACTTTTTCAGGTTTGGGATCGTGTCTGGAGCTTTATCAAGAAGGCGGGGACGGTACTGTTTCTGTGCGTCATCGTTATGTGGTTCCTTGGCACATATGGCTTTGTCGACGGAAAGTTTGGCGCTGTTGATGCCGAGTTCAGTCTGCTGGCGATCATCGGCGGTTTCATCGCTCCCATATTCGCGCCACTCGGTTTTGGCAGCTGGCAGGCTGTTGCATCCACGCTGTCGGGCTTTGTCGCCAAGGAGGGTATTGTCAGTACGATGGCTGTGCTTGTGGGGCTTGGGCAGGCGGGTGAGGGAGACGCCGGCTTGTGGACTGCCGTCATGGCCATGTTCCCCAGCGCGGTTGCCGCGTTCTCATTCCTGATATTCAATCTGTTCGATTCGCCCTGCCTCGCTGCCATCTCAACGATAGGCAAGGAAATGAACAGCAAAAAATGGACGGCTTTCGCCCTGGCGTATCAGAACATATTCGCCTACTGTATAGCGCTCATGGTATACCAGTTTGGCACGCTGATTTTTGGCGGCAGCTTTGGAGCTGGCACAGTGGCGGCAATCGTCGTGGCGGCAGTGTTCCTGTATCTGCTGTTCCGCCCAGGCAAAAAACGGAACACGATGAAACTGTCATCTGTTGATGCCGGCATGTAACGGAACGAGGAATAAACATGTTTGCTTTTATCGCTGAAAATTATGTAACCTTATTGATCGGTCTGGCCATGCTGGCGATCATCGCCTGGAATGCTGCCGTGATGATCAAGAAAAAGAAAAGCGGCAGGATAATTGGCTGTGGCTGCGGCTCAGATACTTGCTCTGAAGTTGAAAAAAACAAGCATTAAAGATGAATCGTGCTTGAAGAAGCATTCTCGGTACACATTAAACCAAGCGAAGGGAAGAGCTGCTGTCAGAGGCGGCTCTTTCTGTATCCGCTAAAACAAAAGATTTTCTTTTGGGGATGATCTTTTATAATCAGGGGATTCTGTGGTACAATGTCTGCTGGCACATTGCCTTGAACCTTTTTGAGGCATAGCACCAGGCTTTTGCCCGGCAGCCGCGCTAATACATGATACGGAGCTATATAAGATGATCAGGACAGTATTGGGAGATATAACACCGGAAGCTCTGGGCTGGTGCCAGTGCCACGAGCATCTTTTTCTTGAGGACGGGCCATCCCGCCAGGTGAGCGGTTCGCTGTACATGGACGACTACGGTAAGTCGCTGGCGGAGTTGAAGCTGTACAAAAACGCGGGCGGCGTGAGCCTCGTGGATGCACAGCCATACGGGTGCGGGCGCATGGCGAAGGAACTGGAGCGGGCCTCGCGGGAGTCCGGCGCCAACATCATATCGGTGACAGGGTTCCACAAGACGGAGTTCATGGAAGAGGGTATACTGGACAAAGGCGCAGACGCGCTGACCCGCATCTACATTGACGAAGTGACCAAAGGCATGGATGGCCTTTCCGCAAGGGCGGGCATTGTGAAATGCGCTGCCATTCCGGGTGAGATGGACGCGAACGCCGATTATGCGATGCTGTTTGAAGCGGCAGCGCACGCGGCGGCGGAGACGGGTGCACCGGTACTGGTGCATATGGATATGGGCGCGGACGCGATGAAGCTGCTGTCCTACTATTCTCGCTTCGGCATTGAGGCGGGCCGCGTGATCATTTGCCACATGGACCGGGCGTGCGCCGATATCGGCGTACATGAAGCGGTGGCGGAGGCGGGCGCATACCTCGAATACGATACGATACATCGCCTGAAGTACAAGAGCGACGAGGACGAAATAAAGCTGATCGCGCACATGGCGGAGCGCGGATATACAGATAAACTGCTGGTGGGCATGGACACCACCAACGAACGCTTGAAGAGCTACGGTGCGGCGTTCGGGCTGGACTTCATACTGGAGACATTCCGTCACATGCTGGCGGAGCGCATCGGCCAGACTGCGGTGGACACCATTACCATCGCGAACCCGGCCAAAGCGCTGTCGATGTCCAAATAACTTTTGCCCCGTATACCGAAAGGTATGGGATCTTACACCTGAGAAGCGCCATGAAAATGGCGTTTTTCAGTTACTGAAAAAACTGTATGAATTCATTTCGTGCTCAGCAGACACAAGCAGAATTTGAACGAATTCCAAAGGTGCTTATTAATCTTGTGTACTGTCAATGATATGAACGAGACTCGCTGGTGCCAATATCAAGCAGAATATTTTCGCGCGACCGCGCAAAGTCTAATTTCATGGAGATGAGCATATGGTGATTGGCATACCGAACGGTCTTCTTTTTTGCATTTACCGCGAGTTTGCGCATGCTTTTTTTTCCGGGTTGGGCTCGGAGGTGATCGTGTCGCCCGCGACGGATAAAAGCATACTGGACGCGGGTGTGCGCAGCTGCGAAAGCGAAGCGTGCCTGCCCGTCAAGCTGTTCTGCGGACACGCCGCGTGGCTGTCGGGGCGCTGCGATGCCATACTCGCCCCGCGGCTGATGCGTGTTACCAAGCGGCAGAGCGTCTGCCCGATGTTCTGCGGCATATCGGAGCTGGCGCGCAAAGCGGCGAACGGCACAAGCCTGATCGATGCGCCGCTGTACGATGCGGTGGGCGGCGGACTGAAAGCCTGGGCGCGGGATGCGGCGCGCCTAATGGGAGCAGGGAACCGCTGGGTCGGTGCATACGAGCAGGCTGTTGCGGCGCAGCGGGCGTATTCAGCGGGGATACGCGACGCGGGTTATCCGTACACCGTGGCGCTCATCGGCCATGCCTACAATATTTACGATAAGTTTGTCAATATGGATCTGATTCGCAAGCTGCATGCACTGGGCATCGGCGTCATCACACACGAGCGCGTGAGCGATGCGCATATTGCCGCGCAGATGGGTGCGCTCACCAAGCCGCCGTTCTGGTATTACGCGCAGCGGTATTACGGCGCGGCGCTGCATCTGCTGACCAGCGGTCAGGCGGACGGCGTCATCTATGTGTCTGCATTCGGCTGCGGCGTAGATTCGGTGGTGGAGGCGCTGATACGTGACGCCGCTGAAAATGCCGCAATGATGACGCTGAAGTTGGACGAGCACACCGGCGAGGCGGGTTTCGACACGAGGTTGGAGGCGTTTGCGGACATGTTGCAAAGGAGGAAATGCATTGGTACTGACGA
Organism: Bacillota bacterium; assembly: GCA_023396555.1. GTDB lineage: Bacteria > Bacillota > Clostridia > Christensenellales > SZUA-584 > SZUA-584. The sequence continues at coordinate 298 of JAEWWC010000003.1, read as the reverse complement.
TACCCCGGCTGGGGAATACGCATATGGCCATGCGGGCGCTGTGTGACGCGCTGGGCATCGGCTTCGTCATACCGGAGAACAACCGGACGATCATGCAGCGCGGCGTGGCTGTTGCGCCCGAGGACATGTGCCTGCCCTTCAAAATCATGATGGGCAACTTCATGGACGGTATCGAGCGGGGGGCGGACACCGTGCTGATCACGGGCAGCTGCGGTCCCTGCCGTTTCGGGGAATACGGCGAGCTGTTCGGGCGGCTGCTGAAAAAAGCGGGTTATTCGGTGGATGTGATCGTGATCGA
>JAEWWC010000011.1 GCA_023396555.1 Bacillota bacterium | reverse complement strand
CATCTACGGTACCCATAACAAACTGTATTGCGACTTCCACGCGGTCAACTACTACAGCCGGACGGCCGCAAAGGGTATGAGGGCAGGCTTCCTGCCCGGCGTACCGGTGAACGACCTCGACTGGGAGATATACCCAGATGGCATTGTGCAATGCGCGAAGGAGCTGTACGACATTGCCAAGCTGCCGGTGTACATCACCGAGAACGGCACGTGCGACAACACCGACGCGTTCCGCAGCCGCTATGTTTACGAACACATAAAGGTGCTGCGCGAATGCAGCCTGCCGGTGGAGCGGTATTACCACTGGTGCTTCACAGACAACTTCGAGTGGGTGGAGGGCAACTCTTCACGTTTCGGCCTCGTGCATGTGGATTATGAGAAGCAAAAAAGGACTGTCAAAAAAAGCGGCGAATTCTATACAAGAATGATCAACGAAGGCGGCGTTTCGCAGAGCCTGTTCGAAGAATACTGCGACATAGAATATAACGTAAAATGATTTGGAGCGGTGCTCCGTTTACATTACATCAAAGGCGGTACCAGAAAGCTTATGGAAATTATACTGTATGCCGTGATTGGGCTGATCGTCTTTTTTACTGTCTTCTTTGCCGTAAAGGGCAACCGTAACGCTAAAAATACGTTCTTCTTCGGCATGGGGACCATCGGACGCGATATGTTCTACGCGATGGAGAGCATGTTTCTGGTGTTTTTTCTCACCGAAGTACTCGATCTTTCGGATTCCCTGTTTGCCATTGTCGGAGGAATACTGACTGCCTTAAGGGTTTTTGATGCGCTGAACGACCCCATTATGGGCCTCATCGTGGACAATACCAAGTCTCGCCGCGGCAAATATAAGCCGTGGATGCTGGTAGGGGCGATCGCCAGCGCGGCGTTTATGGTGATGCTGTTTACCAATCTGGATGTGCCCGATGTTTGGTACGTGGTCATATTCGCGGTCTGTTATATTTCGTGGGATATCACATACGGCCTCAACGACATTGCGTACTGGTCAATGCTGCCCGCGCTGTCGTTGGACCAGAAGCAGCGCGAGAAGATTGGCTCATTCGCGCGCATCTGCGCCAACATCGGGCTGTTCGCGGTGGTGGTGGGCATACTGCCCGTCACCAATATGCTGGGCGATGTATTCGGCAGCCTGCAAAAAGGCTGGTTCGTGTTTGCGGGAGCAATCGCGGTGCTGATGGTCGGCTTCCAGCTCTATACGGTGTTTGGCGCGAAGGAGTATCGCGGCGAGTTCAAGGATGAGGAAAAGACGACACTGCGCGGCATGTTCAAGGCGCTCGTCAAAAACGACCAACTGCTGTTCACCGTCATATCCATGGCGCTGTTCACGATTGGCTATGTAACCACCACCAGCTTTGGCACGTACTACTTCAAGTACGCATTCAGGGATGAGGAGATGTATTCGCTGTTTGCGGGCATACTGGGTGTTTCGCAGATATTGGCGCTCATCGTATTTCCGCTCATCAGCAAGGTCATATCGCGCAGAAAGTTCTATTTCATTGCCACCGCGCTGGTGCTGGGGGGATATATTCTGTTCTTCTTCTCACCGATGAACATGATACCTATCGGCATCGCGGGCGTGCTGCTGTTTGTGGGAGAGGCGTTCATACAGCTGCTGATGCTGATGTTCCTGTCCGACACTATCGAATACGGCCAGTGGAAGCTGGGCAAGCGCAATCAGGCGGTGACGCTGTCCGTGCAGCCGCTGATCAACAAGATCGGCGGCGCAATCGCGACGGGCATCATGACGGTCACATTGCTTATCTCTGGCATCAACAGCGCCCAAACGCCGGACGATGTAACGGCTGAAGGGCTGCTGATACTTAAGCTCGCGATGTTCATCATACCGCTGCTGTGTATCGTTGCGGGCTACATCATATACCGGGCGAAATATAAAATAGATAAGAAGTTCTACGACCAGATCGTGGCGGACCTCGCCGCGAGAGGGGACATCAAAAGCGAGATAGCGGAGTAAACGGCTGATGACTAAGGGTTCCCGGGGGAGCCCTTTTTTCATTTAGATATACGGGAAATGCCGTCAGGCATTTCCCCGACGGGATTCCTAAGGGATGCATCCCTTAGGCGGTGGTGTGGAGGCAGAGCCTTCACGGTCTTGGACTTTATTTACAATTCTGCTTGCTTAGTGATCACATACAGATTGGAGCCGAAATCGCCCAATAGGCGTGTGCGCTCATTGTAATGGCTGCCGATGAACTGGTTATTCAGACGCAGCCCCGCGTTCAGCATGTCGCCGCGGCACTCGTATGTTTCCACGCAGTCGGTGAGGGCGTAGAACCGTCCCGCCGTGCGCAGCACAAACCCGTCCGGGTTGAGCTCGACGGGCATGATATGTTTCACCAGCCCTCCGAAGCGTTTGATGAAGAGGCTTTGCGGGCGCGTTTGGATGACATAGCGGCTGTCCGGGTCGAAGCCGGCAAGCGGCAGAAGGTCGTAGCCTTGCGCCGCGTCGCCCTGTGCCTGAAAGAAACCGGCTACCGCCTCGCTGCCGTCCGCCGCTAAGCATTGCCAATGCCGCTGATTGAGTTGCATCGCGGGCAGGCGGGTGAACCGCCCGTACTGGAACGTGCGCCGATGCGCCTTGTAGAACGCGATCTGCGCCATAATCTCTTTCTTCTCCGCATGCGTCAGATACTTCAAATCCATCTCGTAGCCAAGGCAGCCGAAGCAGGCCACGTTGAAGCGCGTAGTGAGCGGCGTTGAGCGCAGCGTCTGCTGGTGCGGCGCTTCGGACACGTGCGCACCCATCGCGGACAGCGGATACAGGTGCGACAACCCGTCCTGTATCTTCAGGCGCTCGATGGGGTCGGTGTCGTCCGACGACCACACCTGCGGCGAGTAGCACAGCATGCCGAGATCGAAGCGGTTGCCGCCCGACGAGCAGCTTTCAAACAGTATGTTCGGACGCGGTCGGAATATGCGCCCCAGCACATCGTACAGCCCCAGCATGTAGCGGTGGAAGAACTCACCCTGGTTTTGCAGCAAAGGCGAATACGCGTCGCTGATGTGGCGGTTCATGTCCCACTTGACGTATGTGACGTCCGCCTCGTCCAGTATGCACGATACGTTGCTCACGATGTAGTCGCGCACCGCCGGGTTGGTGAGATCCAGCACCAGCTGGTTGCGGCCAAGGCACGGCTTCTTGCCCGGCGTGGTCACAGCCCATTCGGGATGCGCGCGAAAGAGGTCGCTGTCCGGGTTCACCATCTCCGGCTCGAACCACAGGCCGAAGCTCATGCCCGTTTTGCGCAACTTGTCTGCGAAGCGTTTCATACCGCCCGGCAGCTTGCGTTTGTTGACGGCATAGTCGCCGAGGCTGCAGGTATCGCTGTCGCGTTTGCCGAACCAGCCGTCGTCCAGCACGAACAGCTCCACACCCAGCCGTTTAGCGCGCCTTGCCAGCCGCAGTAGTTTGCGCTGGTTGAACTTAAAGAAATGCGCCTCCCAGTTGTTGATCAGCACCGGACGCTCCTTGTCCTTCCAGTCGCCGCGCACGATGTGGCGGTTGACGAAGTCGTGGAAGCGCGCGCTGAGGCCATTGAAGCCGCCGCTGCTGAACGTCATCACCGTCTCGGGCGTCTCGAAGCGCTCACCCTGATTCAGCGTCCATTCGAAGCAGTGCGGGCTGATGCCAAGCTGCACGCGTACAATGTCCTGCGCGGACAG
>JAEWWC010000242.1 GCA_023396555.1 Bacillota bacterium | reverse complement strand
CCGAAGTCACCGGCCTCAGCACCGGCGCCATCATTGCCATCGTTGCGGCCGTCATCATCGCCGCCCTCGCCGTCGTGCTCATCATCCGCGCGGCCCGAAAGAAGAAATCCCAAAGCAGCGCGCCGCCCGCCGATACGCCGCAGTAATGCTGCTTCCGCTGCTGCTGCACCTGCTGATCTGCCTCTGCCTTACCGTCACGGCGGAGGGCCTTGTTATGTTGCTCCTGTCGCGGAGCTGGCGTTTCGTTTACTATTCGCTGCTGGTCAACCTGCTGACCAATCCGGCGCTCAACGTGCTGCTGATCGTCGCCGCCAGCCTGCTCGACGCTTCAGCCTACATACCCGTACTGATCACGCTGGAACTACTGGCGATAGCTGTTGAGGCGCTACTTTACCGGAAACTATGCGACTACACCGTCCAAAAGGCCTTTGCCGTCTCTACGCTGCTCAACGCCGTCTCTTTCGCGCTTGGCCTCGCCTTCTTCGCCGCATTCCCCGGCCTGTAGATAGAGCTCAGCCCGTGCATGCTGCCGTATTCGGGCGACACGGATGTGTTTTCCACAAGCGTGGTGATTTTCATGCTGATATCCTTCCGTGAAAAATATGATGCCAAAGCGCGAGGAGCTGGCTATCATAGGTAGTATAGAATAATCACAAGCCGCCATCATAAGGGGAAGCTTTACTCTCTGTCATGGCATCAAAGAATCACTGTTGAATAAGTTTAAAATATCAGATTCAAGTGGCCTTTCACTTTTAACCATTCCATTCAATATCAAGGGTAATTCCAGATTTTTATTATGGCTTTTCATACAATTTTCCAGGTAAAATGAAATGTTCTGAATATTGATTAGCCGTTCATATATAGAAGACAGGCTAGCAAGGTCAAAAAAATCAAACTCGTATGACTCCTTCGAACTTCTATGATAATAGCGTATATTGTCCATCATTTTTATACGCGTTTCAGGAGGAAATTCGCGTGCAAATTTTTTAACCCTGTTTATTTCCTCCACCATTTGATGAAGCATTCTGCAAAAATTATTGTAAACTGGTGTCCCCTCTTCAATATTAAAATCCATAAATACACCGCTTGATAGTACATTTTCAAACTCATAAGTATCAAGTTCCTCGATACCGACCCAGTAAAACAACAAAAAATCAGACATTTTTCCAACATCTTCTTTTGTTAAACTGATCATTTCTCTACCAGATAAATTAACAGTATCATCTCGAAATTTTTTTAATTTTTCTCTTATATCTTTGAAAGGTAAATAATATGCAGCTATAGCGCCGGATTCAGTTTTACGTGTTATTTTTTGAAGTGTGTGAACGATCGCCATTTTAATATTTTGTTCCGCAACTTGGACAGAAAGATCGACATTTACCTTTAGTTCGACCTTTAGAGTGCTAATTACATCTTCGAAAGAATTAAAAATATGAACCCAATTCATATTCGGCATATTTCCGTTGCGGGCATCTTCTTTACGAGTAACTTCATCAATGAAGCTGATGATATGTTCTGCATTCTTAAAATAGTACTGCTATAATTTTCGATTATTTTAGTATCAATAGGCTTGTCATTTTCCAAAGCAGTTACATCATGTAATAACTTATGCAAAGATTTTCTATCTTCTTTTACATCCCAAACATTTTGACGAATAAAAACAATCAGTTTCTTTATTTTCCCGGCTCTTGCAAGTTCGTATGCTACTTCATATTCTTTTCGCGTAATACTGATATCCTCATTAGGGTACAACCCACCCCGTCTTGTTCCAATGAAAAGGACAAAGTAATCACATTCAGATACTGATTCCAAGCAAGCTTCATACGAATTAGTATTTATATTCTTTTGAAAATCATTGTATTCGGACAATTGTGCGTTAAAGCCCATTTCGCTCAACCAATACTTTAAAGCTGAACGCAAATCAGAAAAGTCATATATTGTAGAACTCACAAAAACGGTTGGTCGTTTCATTTATTCACCTCTCAATATCGAATATTTTATCAGGCATGCAGTATCATTACAACCAATATAAATATATCCTTTGGGCTTAAAAATGTGAGGGCAGAGCCCTCGTGTCCTTATCCGCCCACGCGACCTTATCCGCACAAGTGACCTGACCTTTCCCGTCTATGACCTTATTCTCCCTTAAAAGCCTCACGCTCCCCCATACCCCCCAAACAGATATTCCGTCACATCTCCCCGCGGCTTTCTCGACTTGAACGCCTCCTCCATCTCCGCCCGCATCAGCAATGGCACGTCCTGACGCCGCGAACACCAGTAGCGCAAAGCGTCCGGGCTGTGCGTCACGTCGTGCGGCTTTGTCGCCGCGTCGCCCGGCTTCTTCGGGTCGTGCTGCAGCAGCGGCAGCGTCCGCAGCAGCGGCATGCAGGTGGAGAATATCATGAGCTTTGGCCCACTTTCTTCGGCGCGCAGGTACTCCTTCACCGCCAGCCAGCCGTCGATGCGGCGGTTGCCCGCCTTCACCAGCGGCACGCCGTTGTCCGCGAATATCTCCGCCGCGCTCAGCCCGGTATCCTGCCTACGGCTCCACAGGTCGGGCGGCGCGATGACTTCGCATACCTCCTCGCTACCCGCGCCCAAGATTGCCTTGGCGGCCATCGCCACCGTCAGGTCCTGCCGCTCCAGGCTGCGGTAGCAATACGCCTTTCCGTCCGGCCCCACCGCGAACCACAGCACCGCCAGCCGGTCGAGGCCGTAGTCCAGCGCTGCGCTGCACCGCCAGCTTGGCGGTATCTCGAACGGCTCGCAGACGTGCGCGTCCCGGTTGAACTCTGCGAAGAACTGTCCGGAGAACACGTCCCAGTCGCCGTCCAGCCACGCCCGCTTGAGCTCCGCGGACAGGCTTTTCAGCTGCTTCACATAGTCTGCGCTGTCCATCGCCCTGCGCTCGCGCTCCGCGTCAGTCAGCTTCTCCTTCTTCAGCGCCTTCATCGCTTTCTGATACCCCGCGTCCCCCGCGAACAGCGGCGCGTTATCCCACACCTTGGCTCGGATGAACGCGTAGTCCGCCGGGTCCTCGCCGGGCCGGTAGTCCTTGTCGATGAACAGCCGCTTCACCCACGCGTGGCCCACGCCGCCGGGGTTGCACGTGAGGTACGTGCGCTTGGGAAACGGCCCCGCGCCGCGCACGCAGGCGTTCAGCCACTTGAACTGCGTATCGGATAGCTGCGTCGCCTCGTCGATGAACAACACGTCGTACTCCTGCCCCTGATACTGCCGCACATCGTCCTCGTTGTCGCAATAGCCCAGCTTGAGCCGCGCGCCGCCGGGAAACGCAAATACCTTGTCGCTGTCGCTGTATTTGGGCCGCATGGCCGCTGGCAGACGCTCATATGCGTCCAGCAGACGGCTGGTGTGGTTCTCGCGCAGCTCCGGGAATGTCCGCCGCACGATCAGCATGCGAATGCCCGGATGCTCGAATGCGAGGTAAGTCGCCTTGGCCCGCACCGCATGAGACTTTCCGCCGCCCCTCGCCCCGCCGTAGCCCACGTACCGCGCCTCGCTGCTCAGAAACAGCGCCTGCTTGAACGTCGGGTCCCCTAGCGCTTCCTTCAATGCCGCTTCTATACGCTCGCCTTTTTCCATTCCTGTCCCCCCTCAGACAAAATAAAAAAGCGCCCGAATCCGGCGCTTTTCAAAACCCATGGCTGGTCCGATTCTTATTCCTCAATATGGATGACGCTCACCGGGCAGGATTCCGCGGCGTCCCGGGCCGAATCCTCCACCTCCTCGGGTATCTCCTCCACATATGCCTCCGCCAAACCGTCCGCATCCATGCGGAACACCTCAGGGCACGTCTCCGCGCACAGCTCACAGGAAATGCATCCGTCCCGGTCAACACTAGCTTTCATCGATTCCAAGCCTCCTTTAAATATTAACAGTGTATCCGTTATATTCTAGCCAGCGCCGCTGAGCGATATACTTCTTCGGTTTTGAAAAAGTGCTTCGGTCGCTGCCTGCATTTCATTTTGAGCCATTTGCGGACGCTTGTCAACATTTCCCGTTCGCCGCAGCCCCTACCGCGCAAACTTTTTATACCGTCCCAGGTCGAACGGCGGCCCGCCGCCCGCCTGCCCCGCCGCTGTCCGGCTGCCGATTCCGCCCGTCGCCTCCAGCAGCTTCAATCCCAGCGTCGCAGGCTTGCCGCTCTCCTCCCAATACCGCTGCAGGTGCAGCATCGCCTTGGCAACGCACTCCGCCAGCACTTCGTTGGGTGCGAGGTTCGCCTCCGCGTCGGCCCGGCAGACGTAGCCACGCCGCCAGCAGTCTAGCGTCTCGCGCGTGATGTCCAGCGCGATGCACAGCCCCGCGAGGCTGTACCGACCCGCCTCCGCCGCCTCGGCCAGATACCTGTCTGCCCGCGCCTGCACCGCATCCACATCCAACCGCCACACGCCGTCAACCGACGTCGCATAGGGCGCGCCTTCGGCCATGCGGCTGCCGCTCATTCTCTTTGCCATATGCCCTCCTTGCAGACTCGTACTTTCCCGCATCATACCACAGAGCGCATTTCATAACCGTCCATCTTTTCTGCCGCAAATATTTCCCCGACGGCCACTATTTAGTTGTGATAACGGGTGATGTCATATATAATACTGTCATAAAATAGTGATCATGGACAACATCAAGGAGGAGCCATGAAATGCGCAAAGCCAGCCTCGTAATCGGCATCATCGGAAGCGCCATCGCGCTGATCGCCGCCGGTATTTACGCCGTAATCGCCTTCATGCATGATGCATTATTCTTGTCCTTCCCTTTCTATGGCGGACCGGAAAACGATTTTGTCGGCTTGTTCGGGGACTATTCAGGGCTCTGGGCAACAACGGCCATCGCCGCTGCTCTCGCTCTGATACTGGGCATAGTCGCATGCGTGCTGCTCAGAAAGAAGCATGTTCCCGCTGCCGTGCTGTTCTTCATTGCCGCCCTGCTGACCGTATTATCCTCGTTTCTGGCGGCCTTGCTGTTTGTACTGAGCGGCATATTCGCGCTGGTAAAGGTCCGGCAGCCCCTGCCCGCTCCCTATCCGCCCGGCTGGGTCGCCACCTACCCGCCATACGGAGCGTATCCGCCATACGGAGCGTATCCGCCATACGGAGCCTATCCGCCGCCGCCGCCTCCATATCCGTCTTACCCACCGGCACCGTACGGAACACAGGCTGCGCCCCCGTACCCATACCCGCCGTACGGAACGCAGGCTGCGCCTCCGCCGCAATATCCGGCTAACGGCGCTTATCCCCCGCAGGCCGCGCCGACTCCCACCGTAAACAATATCAAGGAGGAACCATAATATGCATAAATCTATGATTCTGGGCATCATCGGCTGCTGTCTTGCCGTCGTATCAGGCATCGTCATGATACTGGCAGGCGTATGGATGGGCTCAATGTTCTCGTCGCCCCTCTTTTACAGCAGCATGCCGGATCCCATGTTCTCCGACATGTTCTCCAACATGTTCTCCAGTATGACCACCATCTACATCGTCATCGGCAGCGTGGCGATCGCCTCTGCGATCCCCGGCGTCATAGGGTGCGTGCTGTTCAAAAAGAACAGGCATACAGCGGGCATACTGTTCATTGTCGCCGCATGCCTGTCCATTATAACCGCGCTCATCGCCGGCGTGCTGTTCCTGTTGGCCGGCATATTCGCGCTGTCCAAGGATAAGCCCGCGGCCCAGCCGCTGACAGCGCCTCCGCCGCCCGCGTATCGCGCGCCCTATCCGCCGTACGGCACATATCCGCCGCCTCCGGCTTACGGCGCGTATCCGCCGCCGACAGCGCCCCCGTACCCGCCATACGGAGCGCAGGCAGCACCGCCGCCATACCCGCCGTATGGGACACAGCCCGCGCCGCCCTCGTACCCGCCGTATGGGGCACAACCCGCGTCTCCGCCGCCCCCGCCTCCGCCGCCGTCCGACAACGGAGAGCAATAAAATGCGAAAAATCAGCCTGACACTCGGCATCATCGGCAGCGTACTCGTCCTTGTGATCGGTTGTTTCACCGTTTACGACGCCTGCTACCGTACGTTCTGGGACGACTTATACGGCTACAGTGACGATTACTACTCTGACGAGTATTACTTCGATGACTACTACTATGACGGCGAATACGATTCTCTGGCGGCGGACGACACGCTGCCGGACGACAGCGAACCAGACGCTACCTTCGTCGAGCCGTATATAGACCCCTATTCCGTCACTTCGGGCTGTTCGGTGATATTGGGCGGGCTGCTCGGCGTCATCGGCAGCTTGCTGATGAAGAGGAGCAATACGTCTGCGGGAATACTGTACATCATTGCCTCCGTACTGACTGTACCATCCTCGGCGTTCATCGGCGGCGTGCTGCTCGTGATCGCCGCGATATTTGCGCTGAAAAGGGAACGCTCTGCCGGGCCTGCGATGTATGCGCCCGGCTATTACCCGGCATATCCGCTTTACGGCGGGTACCCGCCCTACGGTGCATATCCGCCGACATACTCCTCGCCTGTCCAACCGGCTCCGGCAGCACCTGCGGCCACGGCATACCCGTCCTATAGCGCATATCCGCCGCCGTACCCCACGCCCGCTCAACCGGCTCCGGCGGGGCCCACAGTCCCGGCTTATCCGCCCTACGGCACATATCCGCCGCCGTACCCTCCGCACGCCCAACCGGCTCCGGCAGGGCCCACGGTCCCGGCATATCCGCCCTACAGCGCTTATCCGCCGCCGCCCGCGTACGGCAGCGCATGGCCACCGGCACCGGCTGCCGATATTCCGCAGCCCACAGCTCCGCCCGTTCCGTCGGACAAGGAGCAGCCCTGATACAACGGAACCTATACAGAAGCAATACCAAACGGCTGAGTGCGTCAGAACTGAAGGCATAACAAAAGCGGGTTATCATGCCCGCTTTTTATTTGCGTTTACTTTTCCTCCGCGTCCTCATCACGGTCTAACCATAGTCTCCGTCTTTTCGCTCAGGCTACCCCGACTAAGCGCAGACCGTCTTCCACATATTGTATCACTCAACTACAGCCGCTATGCCGCCCCGGTCTGCGCGCGCCTGCTGTTCTTCGACCACACAAAGTCAATGACCATCACCGCAAAATAGGCCACGACAACGCCCAGCATCGCATACAGAAACGCGCTCCCCACTTCGAAATACGCGAATGCCAGAAGCATCACCGGAAAAGCCATGGACAATACGATCCTAAGCGACCGCATGACAGCCCGCTTTCCCGCCAGCGTCTGCGGCTTGTTCGCGGCCAACGCGCCCGCCGTCATCAGCAGCGCCGGTCCCGCCAGAGAGATGAAGGTGAGCAGTCCCGCCGCTAGCATCATGACGCCCGCCGCCCGGCTATGCGCACGCGCCAGCAGGCAGCCCACGATGCCTGCAACACCGCCCGCCGCACCGAGAACCCCCACAGCCTCCGGCCACATGCCGTTCGCGAGCCCAAGCATCACCGGCACGGATGCCGCCAGAGCCAGCACGCTGCCCATCAGCCCCAGCGTCACAGCCGCCCCCGTCAGCACGGCGCGGTCCAGCTGCCGGAACACCGTCACCAGCGCGGATATCCCCATGCACACGCACGCTGCCAGCAGCGACAGCAGCAGCATCTCATACCATCCCAGCCAGATCATATGATACCTCCGTCTAAAGGGTTCATATCCGTTTCTTCCGGCAACCGCGCCCAGCACGCAAGGCCGCCGCTTATTTTCTTTTTTTTGGGGGTGTTGGTTTTCGATTGTCTAGTAAAAACCGATGGGCTGTGGACTCTCCGTTCCGCAACAAGCTTTCGCTGAGTCCTCTTTCCTTATTGCTGTTCATTCTATCATACAGGAAGAAAATTTCAATAAATTTCTTGATATACAGTCACACTGTGGTATTCAACCATGAAAGAATCGGAAATAACGGTCTGAACAGTTTGTTTTTTGCGGCCAGGTATTTTTCTTATACCCTGTTTATCTCAAGAATCTTATCATATGTTTTCTTATTAAGAGATCCGGTCTCCTTTAAACCGTTATCCTTTTGAAAATTCATGATCGCTTCATACAGCTGATTCCCGAACTTCCCGTCAAATTCACCGTGATAATATCCAAGGTTGTATAATATAATTTGCGAGTTCCATATTTCTGATCCTCGATCACCTTTATACCGGGTAAAAAACGGCCTGTTTTTTTGCACGATCTTTACCGGCGTTTCCAGAGGAACCAGATCTTCAAGCTCTTTTGCATCTTCCGTTTTCATTCTGATGCAGCCCCTTGAAACATTTTCCTTGCCGATAATTGAAGGGTTCTTCGTTCCATGTATACCATAAGTCCCCCACGGAACATTCAGACCCATCCAGACTCCGCCAAAACCTTCCCCCCATGAGTCCTTGCTGATTATATTAAATTCACCGACCGGAGATAGCATTTCGTCTTTTCCGCCTGAACAAGGGTATTCTCTTATCAGTATCCCATCGTTATAAACAAAAAGAGAGTGCTGGTCAAGGTCTACGATAATCTGCCATGAGCCCTTGGAACGGCTCTCCTCTTCACTATAAGAAGAAATGATCGTATTTCCGGAAAAATTAAGAAAATTGCCATTATCAAAAAGCAACTGATAAATAAAAACTAAACACAAAAGGATTATAAACAGGAGAATAATGCTTATCGATTCGCATCTGATTTTCTCGTCTGACATTTTTATAAATCCATAGTTTTTTTAAATTATTATGAGAATACAGATCACTGTATGATAATAAAATATGAAACCTTTGCTAAACATATGAGTTTCGTCCCGAATCTCACCTCAAAGCCGAAGTATTCGAACTTCAGCGCTTATGCGTCTGAACTCCCGCTCATAATGGGCAATCCCTTATCGTCCGCCGCCTTCACCGGTAACAGCGCCAGCACACCGCCGCATATCAGCAGCATCGGCCCGAATATGGTGATCAGGGACAGCGCCGCGCCCGCCAGCATTAGCACGCCCGCCGCTTTCCTGTGCCGCTTCACGATTGCGCCGCCCACGATGCCCGTGATACCGCCTGCCACGCCCATCAGGGAAAATATCCACAAAGGCAGCTCCAGCGCATTCACCGCTACCATCGCCGTAATACCGAGGCCCAGCACGCCGCCCGCAATGCCCAGCACCATCGGCGACGACACCCATGCGCCATCCGTTCTGCCGCTATTTCGCGCCTGCACAAAGCGGACAATCATTACCGCCAGCAGCGCACCAGCACCGATCAGCAACGCCAGTGCCATCACCAATACAAAAAACAAAATCTCCATACTCCGTCATCCCTTCAAGCTGAAATATTATTGCTTCCCGCCACCAGCGGACGCGTCCGCCGTCCTGCGAGACTTCGTCTTCTTTGCCGTCCACTCGCGGTACCGCTCCATGCTGGCCAGCAGCTCCGTTTCACCCTCCAGCACGCCGTGGCTGCGGTGGTACATCCAGTTCTTGATCAGTATGCGCAGCACACCGAACAGCGGCGCGGATATCAGCATGCCCGCCACGCCAAACAGCGCGCCCATCACGATGATGGAGAACATAATCCAGAAGCCGTTGAGTCCGATGGATTCGCCCAGCACCCGCGGCCCGATGATGTTGCCCTCCAGTATCTGCACGGCCACGCCGATGATCAGCATGTACAGCGCGTATACGGGAGCCGTCATCATCGCCAGCAGCATCGCCGCCGCCGTGCCGAATATGGGCCCGAACGTGGGTATCATGTTGGTGACCGCCATGATGAGGCTGATCAGCGGGCTGTACGATATGCCCAGCAGCGCGCACGCCCCGATCGTGAACACGCCCACCGCCAGCGAGCAGATGCCCTTGCCCACGAGAAAGCGGTAGAACATGTCGTCCGTCACGCGCACGAAGAACAGCAGCTTGTAATGCGACCTCCTGAACAGGTGCTCGGAGAACGTCCGCAGCTGCCGCTTAATCTCGTCCCGAAACACCAGCATGTACGCGGCAAAGAAGAAGCCCAGCACAAAGTTGTACAGGAAACGCCCCGTGCTCAGTATGAAGCCCAGCAGCGCCCCCACGATATCCTGTGCCGCCCCGGCGATCACCGACCAGTACTCCGACAGCGCTTCGCTGACGGTTCCGGCGTTCAGCTTATCCAGCCCGGCGAACTGCAGCACCTGTGACAGCATAGGGTCCGCGCTCACACGCTGCAGCCAGGCGTACACGTCCTGCGCGTACTCCGGCAGGTTGCGGGTGATGCTGCGCACGCTCTGCGCCACGCCCGGCGCTAAAAGATACACGAACAGCACCAGTACGCCCACCAGCGCCACGAACGCGATCAGCGCACCCGCCACCGCCGCGCCCCGGCTGCGTTTCGCCCAGAACCGGCGTTTCATCAGCTGCCGTGCGATAAACGCGGAGGGCCTGGACAGCAGAAACGCGATTACAAACCCGATGATAACGGGCAGCAGCATACCCAGTATGAACCGCAGCGCCACGCCAACGCTCTGCCACACCGTGCCGATGTTGTTGATGACGCTGATCACCGCGTACAGCACCGCCCCCGCGATCACCACCACGATGGCAATGCGCACATGGTTGCTCTTTATCTTCTTCATGACTTCTTCCTGACTATATGTTTTAGGGATTATATCACATTATGCCCCTGTTTCGGCGAACATGCCCTCTCTCCCGTGCATCATCGCCACAGCTGCCCTCTCCGTAGGGAACGGTCGCCTGTGCCCAGTATGGGTACGACCGTTCCGC
>JAEWWC010000147.1 GCA_023396555.1 Bacillota bacterium | reverse complement strand
ACTCCAGCACGTCGCGATAATCCTTGTACATCAGAAACGATTTCTTCTCCGTCATATGCCGTCCTTTCACATGTCTTAACCATTTGCTTTTCATGATGCCACAGTTCATATTTCAAAACCGTTCAACCTTTATATCCGGACGGTTTTTATGGGTCAACCAAACGCCTTACCCCCTATTGCCATTCCGAGTCTGCGATACCCCTTTCGGGATACAGGTGAATCCCCCCGGACAATGCACCTCAGTTGGGGATGCTGCGCTGCGCTCTGCATGAAAGCCAGCCCCCCTTGGGCGGAACAAAAAAGCCGCGCCCACCCGGCACAGCCTTTATCCGTATATCTGACGCCTTCTCATCCCAGCGTCACATAGCGTGTCACTGGTGTCATGTCTCAAAATAGAACCAAGCTAAAAAATTGTATCAATTATTTAAAACCGCACTATGTCCAGTAAATTTGGGAAGATCCATTGTTATCCATGTATTAACTTTCGTATATGGTAGCTATATCATGTATTCTACGCTTCATTTCTGTGCGGATATGTAACGGCTCTAAACACTCGCATTTATCCCCAAAGCTAAAAAGAATATTGTAGTAGTATTCGTTCTCTATGAAAGGAAAACTAACAAGGTAATGCTCATTGCCATCAGGTAAAAAGTGTTCATAGACGCAAAAATCAAGCACCCTGTCCATAACAGATTTATGAATACGGATTTTGATTTTTGTTTGCATAGTTGCCAAAATATCAGTAAAATCTAGCTGCGGTTTTTGATAGTCTCGTGGCGTAAAAAATTCCTCTTGTATTTGTAGGTTTGATGTGCGGGATAGTTTAAAAAGCCTAAAATCGTTTCTTTTATGGCAATACCCTTGCCAATACCAATGACTACTTTTCAATACAAGCTGATACGGCTCGGCTGTTCGTGCGGTTTTATTTCCGTAGCGGTCTGCATATTCAAACGAAAGCAGCTTGCTTTCCTGCAAAGCTGTTTTGATAATTTCTAAATATGGTTGTATGTTCCTGTTGCCCATCCACGGGCTTAAATCTATATATATTTGATTTGCTTTTAATTCAATGTCTTTCGCTCTGTCGGCGGGGATAAAACTCTTGACTTTCGCAAGGGCGTTTACCAGTTCATCACCTCGTATCATGTTGGAAAGACTGGAAAGCCCCATCAAGATAGCGGAAAGGTCGGCAGTCGAAAAAACCTTTCTATCAATCTTGTATTTCTGCATGATTTCAAAGCCGCCACCCACTCCCGATGCCCCGCGAACAGGAATACCTGCCATGTTGATAGTATCTATGTCACGGTAGATTGTGCGGGGTGAAACTTCAAACATATCTGCTAACTCCTGTGCGCCTATACGCTTTTTATCAAGGAGTATCATAATAATGCTAACAAGCCTGTCAACTTTCATCTGGTAGCCGCCTTCCAAAATTTCTTATTTATCAATATAGATTGTTGCCATACTGTTGTCAACAATTACAAGGTATAATAAAAAAAGCAAACAAATCAATCTACCTATCGGGAGGAAACACTATGCAGAAAAAAGCCTTAGTCATAATCGATATTCAAAATGACATAACGAAGAATTACAAGGATGTTATTGGAAATATCAACAAGGCTATTGATTGGGCAGTCAATAATAATATTCATGTTATTTATATAAGGCATGAAAATTTATCAGCTGGTACGAGGACTCTTAAACCCAATACATATGGGTCTGAATTAGCTTCAGACTTGAAAATAGCATCAAAAAATGTATTTACAAAACACAAAGGAAACGCATTAAGCTGCGAAGAATTTACAGACTTTATTAGTAAAAATGAAATATGTGATTTCTACATAATAGGAGCAGATGCTGTTGCTTGTGTTAAATCAACCTGTTACAACTTACGCAAAGCAAATTATAGCGTTAATGTTCTATCAGATTGCGTTACCAGTTATGATAAAAGGAAAATTGACGAAATGCTACGTTATTATGAAAGTAAAGGTAGTAAAATTATCTGTTTGAATGACCTATTAATTTAGCTCTTTCCATATTAACCGCATAGCGGGGCGGCGTTTTTTCGCCCGCCGCTTTGCTCGTTTATCGGTCAATGTCGTGCGCCCTGCATGGCTTCTTCTCCTACCGCCTTCGCACCGCCGCGTATATCGCCGCCGCCACAATGCCGCCCACCAGCAGCACCGCCACCAATATGAACAGCGCCGCCATCAGCCGCAGCAGCAGCCCCAGCACCACCCACAGCACCAGCAGCACGATGAGCGTGCCGAGTATCCCTCTGACCACGCTCATACCGCGCCCTCCGCATTCCGGCGCACCATCAGCCTTGGGGGTACCGGCAGCTTATCCTTATGCTCCGGCGCTGCCAATGGCCTGCCGAACGGCATCTGCGCCACCAGCTCCCAGCTCTGCGGCACGCTCCACCGCTGCTTCACCGCATTGTCGATCAGCGGGTTGTAGTGCTGCAGCGACGCACCGAGGCCCTCCGCCTCCAGCGCCGCCCATATCACGAACTGGTGCATCGCGCAGGAATGCTGCGACCACAGCGTGAACTTCTCCGCGTAAAGCGGAAACTGCGCTATCAGCTCAGCCACCGCATCCTTGTCCACATAATACAGCACCGTGCCGTAGCCCGCCTTGAAGCAGTCGTTGATCTTCTCCTCCGTCGCGGCGAAGCGCTCCGGCTTGGTCACCGGGCGCAGCGCATCCAGCGTCATGTCCCACAGCGCTTTGTGCGCCGTTCCGAACAGCAGCTGCAGCCGCGTGGTCTGCGAATTGTACGGCGACGGCACGTTTCTCAGCGCGTCCGCCGCTATCCGCTCGATGCGCGCCTCCGGCACAACGGGCGTATCGTCGATCGTATAGATGCTGCGCCGCCCTTTGACGGCCTCCCAGAAAGTCTTGTCCACATTCAGCCTCCAACCATAGGGAAATACTTCCTTTCAGTATACCCCCCGTTCGGGGCTGTTACAATATGCTCAGACGATTTTGCTGATTTCCATGCGCAGCTGCTTGATGATGCGCTTCTCCAGCCGCGATATGTACGACTGCGATATGCCGAGGCAATCTGCCACCTGCTTTTGCGTGCGCTCCTTCTGTCCATTCAACCCGAAGCGCATCTCCATGATGGTCTTCTCCCGCTCGCACAGACGCGAGATGCACGCCTGCATCAGGTCCTTTTCCACGCCGTCCTCGATCTCGGTGTACACCACATCCGGCTCGGTGCCGAGTATGTCGGACAGCAGCAGCTCGTTGCCGTCCCAGTCCACGTTGAGCGGCTCGTCGAACGACACCTCGAAGCGCAGCCGCGCGTTGCGGCGCAGGTACATCAAAATCTCGTTCTCGATGCAGCGCGACGCGTATGTGGCCAGCTTGATATTCTTATCCACGTCAAACGTGTTGACCGCCTTGATGAGCCCGATGGTGCCGATGGAGACGAGGTCCTCGATGCCGATGCCGGTGTTCTCGAACTTGCGCGCGATGTAGACCACGAGTCTGAGGTTGCGCTCAATCAGCGCGCGCCGCACCGTCTTGTCGCCCCGGCCCAACAGATTCAGCAGCGTGTCCTCCTCCTCGCGCGTCAGCGGCGGGGGCAGTGCCTCGCTGCCGCCGATGTACGCCGTCCATCCGCTCAGCCTCAGCCGCAGCATCACCCATGCTACCAGTTTGCGCATCCACGTTGCCGTCTTCATTTTGTGCTCCTTTCTCAAGCCCATCCATCAAATTGCCGCCTATGATCGCACCGCAGCCGTCGGGCAGAGGCCGCCGAGAGAGACAAACAACGGCGCGCGCGCCTTTTGCCGCTCCTTTCAGCGCCGCGCTGTCTATCTCGATGCCGCAGAACACGCCGCCGCCTGAAGCTGTGTCGCACGGGACGATGCGCAGCCGGTCCGTTTCCGGCATGCCGTTTCCGTCCAGCAGCTTCAGCAAAGGCGGTTCCAGCAGCTCCGCCGCCGCCGTATGGCTTAAAAAAATCACGCTCAGCCCCGTTAGCGGTTCCCGCGCGAGATTTCCTGTGTCGATTAATGCTTTGACCTGTGTATGCCGTTTGCCCATGGTCAGTGTGACAAGAGCAGTGCTTTGGGCCCGCTGCTGTGTGCGCCGCCGTATATGCGCCAGCACCGCCGTCGTTACTGCGCCTGTGAGCAGCCCCAGCAGTATGGCCCGGGCGGGCGGGCGGACGATCATCACGCCGCCCGCTGTTGCCGTCTCCCCAAACGCCGCCGACACCGCATAGATAGCGCCGGCAAGCATGAACGACGCCGCCCAGAACGCGCAGACACTGCGCCACGCACCCCTCTCGCCCCGTGCCCAAAACGCAATGAACCCCATCGTCACCCCAACGCACACCCGTACAGGCAGCATGCCGACCGCCGATACGCCAAACGCGATACACGCGTAAACGCCGCCCAGAGCAGCGGCCAGCGCATACCGGCCCCACCGCCTCGTTGCCCGGGTGAGCAGGCCGGCCAGCAGTATAATCAGCAGATTGACAGTAAAATTGTCCAGAAATACCAGCTCGGCATAGACCTTTTGCAACCCCACCAGACCCTTATCTTTGTGATGGGCATATTATATAGTTACTGTCAGTCGATATATTGTAGAACCGCGCCGCGCAAAAAAAATAATATGGCGAAACGGGCAGGTTTGGAGTCGCCCCATGTCATGCATATATGCGCGAAACGCTGAGTTCATGCGGAAAATATGCGAACATCAAAAAAGCCCGCGTTGATTGCGGGCGCAAAGCTTGCGACAAATATCGATTGTGACAGCATGTACCACGATGTCATGCAGAGC
>JAEWWC010000069.1 GCA_023396555.1 Bacillota bacterium | reverse complement strand
CGGGTAGCAAGTAACAGCTTCTCGCGGGTGCCAGACCGTACCAACGCCCTTTAGGCGTAGCTAGTAATAAAGGGTTATACCCGATAAAGGAATACCCCCGGCTAGGCCGGGGGATCATTATTGTTGTCTGTGTATTACTGTCAGCGTCCTCCGCAAACCAGCTACGGTCTTAGTCCCACCAAAGGGCTACCCGATCCTCGCTGATGCCTGATTCAGCATCGCCGAAATTACATTCATATTCTGCGCATTCTCGGCGGTAAAGCTCCAGTAAGTCCTCGCGTTGCGCTGAATCTATAGGAAGCTCCACTATGAGCGTATCGGCGTATGGGCCACCCTCATCGTTGATGCGCCACTGTTCGTCGAGGATGCTGGTCACACTCACCTGTTGTGCCCCCTTGTTATAAAGCGTTTGCACAAAATCAATGGCTTCCTGGGTATCGCTGAATCGATTACTGGCCAACGCCGACGGGTTATCGTTATTTTTCAGCCAGTCCAGTGCCTCATAGGCTTTTTGTTGTTTATCCATATCGTTGTAATCCTCCATAAACATATCAGAAGAAAATTCAGCAGACTGACAGCCCGCCGAAAGAAGAAGTGCCAAAACTGCAACCAACAGCCAAAGAGCTTTTGTCCACTTCATCTGAAGCCTCCGTTGCGCTAGCGCCGACTGTCTACAGGTGTTTCATGACAGCAAACGTCAATGCGCTTATGATCATATACTATAACAACGAATAATCCTTGTAAATACAGGGATTCAATATTGTGTTAATTTACTGTGCTCTGTATTGCATCCACGGATGTCGCTTAAAGACTTAAATATATATCCCTGCTCCTCCCATGCATCCATCAGCTGGTCCAGTATCTTGACGTTGGCGCTGGACTGGCTGTGGAGCAGCAGTATTTCACCGGGATGGGTTTCAGAGATGATGGTTTTAAAGGCCTGCTCCATGGACGGCTGATGATAATTGTTCCAGTCCTCATATCTGAACGACCAGAATACCGTCGTGTAGCCCAGCTTCTCCGCATAGTTCAGCGTAACTTCGGAAAAGCGGCCCTGGGGAGGACGGAAGAACTTGGGAAGCTCTTGCCCGGTAACCTCCCGGTAAGCATCCTCCACCCCTGTCAGCTCCGTCTTGAACCTGTCAAAGCTCATGCCTGTTACGCTGGCATGGGACGATGTGTGATTGCAGACAATGCTGCCTTCGTCCACGACGCGCCGGATCATTTCAGGGCAGCGGCGGATGAAGTCTTCTGTCATGAAGAAAGCGGCGGGCGCGTTATGTTGCTTCAGCGTGTCCAGAATTTTTGAGATATTATCATTGTTTGGACAATCGTCGAACGTCAGATACAGCGCTTTTTCATCTGTCGGGCCAATATAGAGCACGTCGTAATTGCCCAGGTATTTTGCTTTTTCTATGGGCTCCGGGGGTTGGTTGGGGTCGTGAGGTAAGTAGTACCACAGATATACGCTCGAGGAGAGAGCTGAACTGCCCGAAGCCGGCTGGGCCCCAAATATATTCTTTGAACCCAGAGCCAATACAATGGCGGCGCAAAGGAAGAAAATCATCAATGTGGATATCTTGAGCCTGCTCATATTAAGGCCTCCGCTGAAGATTGGACGAAGACAAAGGATTGCTTAAGAAAATAAATATGCAAAACGGAATACTGAAATGTCCCAAAAAGAGATGGGATATGGTACAATAATTCAAAATATTCTAAAAACTATTAGTACCAAAAATTACAGTATTATATACAACATTTTGTTTTAACCCAAAACAAACAGCCGATATATATAAAGTCACTCGAATATCTGATTACTTTTATCCCGGCGGCAACCGGGGTCGTTACTAAATACTTGAGGAGGGCAATTTATTGGCTATTTTTTCACGTTTGGTTGACCTGCTGAAGGCAAATATCAACGATTTGATCGACAAGGCTGAAGATCCGGAAAAGATGCTGAAGCAGATCATCATTGATATGGAAGAGCAGCTTCAGAAGGCGACGCAGGGGCTGGGGCAGATCATGGCGAGTGGGCGCCAGGCCAATAAGCAGCTGGAAGCGGCAAAGGCCGATTCCGCGCTTTGGGAGGAACGGGCGAAAACCGCGCTTAAAGCCGGCAATCAGGCATTGGCGCAAAAGGCTGTGGAAAGCAAGCTGAAAACCGACGCCAACGTAACTCAGTATCAGCAGATGCACGATGAACTGGCGAAACAGGTTGAGACCATGCGCGAACAGGTGAATCTGCTCAAAACAAAGCTTGAGGAAGCGCGTTCCCGCCAGGGCCATGCTGGTAGCGCGGGCACAGGTGGCTGAGGCCCGTCAGGGCGTGGCCAAAGCTGTGGGTGGCATCGACAGCAGCGGCGCGTTCTCCAAGATGGACAAGATGGAAAAGAAGATCATGGAGGAAGAAGCGAAAGCCGACGCACAGCATGAGATTTCCGGCATGGACGCGGAGAAGAACGATCCATTCAAGCAGATGGAAAAGGACAGCGCTGCCGCAAGCGAGATGGAGCGCCTGAAAAAGGAACTGGGGCTGTCGTAAGGGGGGACTTTGAGCTTATGGTACTCATAATCATAGGGGTGGTGCTCATAGTGCTGGGTGGAGTTCTGGTTTTTGTGGTGCGTACGCGTATCAAAAACAAGAATATTGAGATCCAGTTCATGAACACGACCACAATCCCTG
>JAEWWC010000064.1 GCA_023396555.1 Bacillota bacterium | reverse complement strand
CCGGCTCCGGCGCCATCCGATACAGTCAAAAAGAGCCTTATACCGTTGTGGAACAATAAAAACAAAAGCACGCTGCTGCTTTATCTCGCCAGCGGCGTGCTGAATGTTTTATGGAGCTATACTTTTTTCAGGCTGGAACACCCCGCCGGCGCGCTGTTCGTGCTGATCATCACGGTCATCACCGCTTCGCTGCTCATTGCGGACGCTTTCAGGATAAGCAAAACCGCGGCATACCTGCTGGTACCCTATCTCATCTGGCTCTGCTTTGCGTTATACCTGAACTATGAGGTCGCTTTCCTTAATTAAAGCAACTGGTTGAGCTCAATATGCTCACCGTCCGGCCCACGGAAGAATATATACCGGCAGCCGTCAAACACCTGCGGCAGATGAATCGGACTCTCCGTCTCAAACGCGATGCCCTTTTCCGTCAGGCGCGCCTGCACGGCGTCTATGTCGTCCACCGCCAGCGCGATATGGTCCACCGGGCCATCCTTCTTCTCGGGCGTTACCGGAAACTGCACCAGCTCGATGTCGCATGTGCCGCTTTTCACGAAAGCGATATAGGTCGTGCCATCATCACCCGGGACTTCCGTGCGGTGATAGCAGTCGAAGCAAAGCACATTCGTGTAAAAATCAACGGACTTCTCAATATCCTTCACAAATACGCCGATATGTCCGAGACCGGTAATTTTACCTGAACAACAATTGCACATATTGATAACCTCCAGTAGCTGTTTTTTACATTCTATCACTTTTTACTGGCAATTGACCAGACTTCCCGCAATAGAATTAATTTTCATTTTGCCGCAATAAAATCCGGTACATATGCATCCTTGAGGGATGCTTCGTTTATTGGTATAATAGATTTGATAATTTCTAATGGTTGGGGGGACGTATGAAAAAGGGGAAGATATTCAAATATATATCCAACATATCATTTGCTCTGGGGGCTTTGCTGGGTATCATTGCGCTTTACTTCATTATCAGCGCACGGGTGGGCCTGCCCGCCGGTACCTGCCCAGTCAATAACAACCTGCCGCTCATCATCCCTGCGCTCGCTTTGCTGCTTGTCTCCTTCGTCACCTCGTTCTTCGCGGAGAAGAAAATCAAAGCGACCAGTCCCCGCGACCACTCAGAAAAAGAATAGACTTTTCTCTTAATAATAGATGTCCCAACAAACAATTGAAATGCTTACAAAAGTCAGGTTTCAGCGCTGTGAACCCTGCCTTTATGATTTATCTCATTTTTTGGGGCGTGCGCATAATTTGACCGTTCTAACAAACAATAACAGCAAAACCAGTCATAACTTGAAGGAGGACGGCTTATGAAAGCAACAGGTATCGTCAGACGCATCGACGAGCTTGGCAGAATTGTGATACCAAAGGAAATCAGACGAACACTCCGTATCCGGGAAGGCGACCCGCTCGAAATATACACGGATCGAGAAGGCGGCATCATATTGAAGAAATATTCCCCCATCGGCGAGCTGGCCGCATTCGCGCAGGATTTTGCGGAAGCGCTGTCGCAGACGCTGGGGCTTACCGCGGTCGTTTCTGACCGGGACACAGTGCTGGCAGCCAGCGGCGAAAACAAGCGCGATTTTTACGAAAGGCCTGTCAGCAGCGCGCTGGAGGAGATCATCAACGCGCGGACGGTACAGCGTAAGGAAGGCCCGAACACTGTCCCGTTAGTCAGCGGGGAAGACACCGGGCTCACCACCGCACAGGTCATCGCGCCCATTTCGATGGAGGGCCAGCCCATTGGCGCTGTGGCCGTCATCTCCCGCGGTGCAGGCCCCATCGGTGATGCAGAGCAGAAAGCGGCGGAATCTGCCGCGGCATTTCTGGGACGGCAAATGGCTCAGTGAAAATCATAAAGGCCACAGACCATCCAAGAGACGCTGCGCGCCTTCAGGAGCTTCTAAATCAACTTGACTGCGCAGATTTTGTGCATTCAAGTTGATTTTTTTTGTCTCTAAAGGTAGAATCTTAAGAGTAACTTTAAAATCGGAGGGGCGTTTTGTGAGCAACACACTGGCTGAGAAAATACTGAAAGACCACCTTGTCTCCGGGTCGATGAAGGCCGGAGAAGAGATCTCCATCAAAATAGACTATACGCTGACGCAGGATTCCACGGGTACGATGGCCTATCTGCAGTTTGAGGCGATGGGCGTACCGCGCGTGAAGACCAAAAGAAGCGTCGCTTATATCGACCATAACATGCTGCAGTCCGGCTTTGAAAACGCGGACGACCATAAGTATATCGAAACCGTCGCCAGGAAGCATGGCGTTTACTGCAGCCGTCCGGGCAACGGCATCTGCCATCAGGTGAACCTTGAGCGCTTCGGCGTTCCGGGCGCGACGCTGCTGGGTTCGGACAGCCACACGCCTACGGGCGGCGGAATCGGCATGATCGCCATAGGCGCGGGCGGATTGGACGTGGCCGTCGCAATGGGCGGCGGTGTATACTACATCCCCATGCCCAAAATACTCGGCGTAGAGCTTGTCGGACAGCTGCAATTCGGCGTATCCGCTAAAGACATCATACTTGAAGTGCTGCGCCGCCTCAGCGTGAAGGGCGGCGTGGGCCGGATCGTGGAATACTACGGCGAAGGCGTGGCTACGTTGTCTGTGCCCGAGCGCGCCACCATCACCAACATGGGCGCGGAGCTGGGCGCGACCACTTCGATATTCCCCAGCGACGACGTGACGCGCGCATTTCTCAAAGCGCAGGGCCGCGAGGCGGACTTCGTACCGCTGGCCGCGGAACCGGACGCCGTCTACGACGAAACAATTACCATCGACCTGTCCAAACTGGAGCCCATGGCAGCGATGCCGCACAGCCCGGACAGCGTAAAAACCATACGCGAGATTGGCCCCATCAAGGTGGATCAGGTGTGTATCGGCAGCTGCACCAACGCGTCCTATCTTGACCTGATGCGCGTCGCCGCCATACTCAAGGGCAAGAGCATCGCGCCCGAGGTCAGCCTCACGTTGTCGCCCGGCTCCAAGCAGGTGATGACGATGCTGGCGGAAAACGGCGCACTGGCGGATATCATCGACGCGGGCGCACGCATACTGGAATGCGGCTGCGGCCCTTGCATCGGCATGGGACAGGCCCCGCGCACCAACGCCGTATCGGTGCGCACGTTCAACCGCAACTTCTACAATCGCTCCGGCACGGCCAGCGCTGGTGTATATCTCGTCAGCCCGGAAGCGGCGGCGGCCACCGCGCTCGCCGGCGTATTGACTGACCCGCGCGACCTCGGCCTTGCTGCAAACTCACTGACCATCGCCATGCCGGATGAGTTCCTGATCAACGACAACCTGGTGGCGGCCCCCGATGTGAACGGGGAAACGGACATCGTTCGCGGGCCCAACATCAAGCCGTTTCCGTTGGGCCGCGCATTGGAAGACACCGTAACGGGTGAAGTGCTGCTGAAGATGGAGGACAACATCACGACGGACCACATCATGCCGTCCGGCGCGAAACTGCTCCCCTACCGCTCCAATATACCGTACCTGTCCGACTACTGCCTTGCCCCCGTGGACGCGGCCTTTCCCGCGCGCGCAAAGGAAAAGGGCGGCGGCTTCCTTGTGGCAGGTCACAACTATGGCCAGGGTTCCTCGCGTGAGCACGCAGCGCTGGTGCCGCTGTACCTCGGCATCCGTGGCGTCATCACCAAATCCTTTGCCCGCATCCATATGGCGAATTTGGTGAACTCCGGTATACTGCCGCTGGTGTTCGTAAATGAGTCCGACTACGACCGTATCGACCAGGGCGACGCGCTGGAAATCGCGGATGCGCGCAGCAAGGTGGACGGCACGACCGAATTCACGATCGCAGACACCACAAAGGGCTTTTCCTTCGCAGTGCGGCTGGATGTATCGGGTCGGCTTAAAGAAGTGCTCAAGGACGGCGGACTGCTCAACCATACGAAGAAGGGAAACTGATGACAAATACGGCCAGCCTATGGCGGATATTTATCACGATGTTCAAGGTGGGCGCTCTCACATTCGGTGGCGGCTACGCGATGGTGCCGCTGTTCCGCGCGGAGTATGTGAACAGATATGGCTGGATCACCGATGAAGACATGCTCAACATGATCGCGCTGTCCCAGTCTGTGCCCGGCGCGATTGCCGTCAACTGCAGTGTACTGGTCGGATATAAACTTCGTAAGTTCAAGGGCGCTCTCGCCGCTGTTGCGGGCAGCGTCCTTCCTTCTCTCATCATCCTGACCGTGGTCACCTACCTGTATCAGGCTGTGCGCGACAATGCCTATGTTGCCGGAGCGCTGCGCGGCATTCGCGCGGCGGTGGTGGCGTTGCTTGTGTCCGCTTTCCTCGGTTTTATGAAGCCTTTTTATAAGGACGCGCTGGCCGTCGCAGCGTTCGCGCTGGCGTTCCTTTTGTCCTTCATATTGGATATCAACAGCATCTATCTCATACTGGGCGGCATTATCTTTGGCATCATATTGGGCATATTACGCATTAAAAAATCCACAACGGACGGAGGCGAGTCTTAATGATATACCTCAAGCTGCTGTGGATATTCTTTAAGATAGGCCTGTTTTCCATCGGCGGCGGCTACGCTATGCTGCCGCTCATCAACAGCGAACTGGTAGCCTACGGACTGATGACGCAAGCTGAGGTAGCGGATATCGTCGCCA
The DNA here is from genome assembly GCA_023396555.1 of Bacillota bacterium. Classification (GTDB taxonomy): domain Bacteria; phylum Bacillota; class Clostridia; order Christensenellales; family SZUA-584; genus SZUA-584. The sequence continues at coordinate 2,183 of JAEWWC010000064.1, read as the reverse complement.
TCTCGCAGATCACGCCCGGGCCTTTCGCCATCAATGCCGCCACATTTGCCGGTGTGAAGACAGGCGGTATCTTCGGCGGCATGGTGACTACCGTAGCCGTCGTGCTGTCGTCGCTTATCATCGCCACGCTGCTTGCGCGCTATTTTTTTAAGTTTGAAGACAACATAATCGTCAAGCGTGCGATGTGGGGCCTGCGTCCCGTGGTCACCGGACTCATCGCCGCGGCAGCCGCCACGATGGCGCTGCCCGCGTTGCTGGGGGTGGAGAGCGTTGCAGGGATACAATGGGCGTCGCTTTTTGGAAGGATCGATATACCGTCCGTCATCATTGCGCTGGTTTCCGGTTTCACCATCATCAAACTCAAAGTATCGCCCATCATCGTAATACTATCCGCTGGCGCGCTCGGTGTTGTGCTGTTCGGCGTCATCGGAATCTAAGAATGCCTGTATAAAACGCAGGGGCGATTTTTGTCGCCCCATTTTGCTTTATATAAGAAATTGTCAATGCAGCCGGTTTTTAATAAACATCCCGGTGCACCTTGTGCTTGTGAAATGTGGTATGGGGCTGCAGCGGCTTGTCGGGATAGCCTATGGACAGCAGCGCGAACGGCATTATGTGCTCGGGGATGTCGTATATCGTCCGTATCTTATTCATGATGGCCTGCTTGGGGTAAAGCCCCAGATACACGCCGCCCAGGCCCATAGCCTGAGCCGCCAGCAATATATTCCCTGCGCTGAGCGCGCAGTCCTGTACAAAAAACTCCGAGGTGGATGCGCGGTAGCCATTGGTGTTGGCCATCACCAGTATGCCCAGCGGCGCTTTTTTGAGCATGCTCCAGTACGAAACCAGCTCCGAAACCGCCGCTTTCTTTTCCGGATCCTGCATCACCAGAAACTCCCATGGCTGCGAGTTCATTGCCGACGGCGCCACCATACCCGCCTTCAGCAGCGTCTCTATCGTCTCTTCCGACACGGGTTTATCCTGATATACCCGATAACTGCGCCTTTCCAGTATTGCCTTCAATGGTTCCATACTATCATTCCCCTCCCAGCGGCTGATCCATCCGCCACCCATCCGGCGGATCGTTTTTCAGATACATCGACATAATGATCTTTTCACAAAAACTCCATGGCAGCAACGCGGACACGATGCCCAGCAGCTTATATTGTACATCCACGCACAGGCGCGCGGGCGGCCTTTTCATGCGAACCGCTCGGCTCACCGTTTTCGCACAGCGCTCCGGCGCATATCCCGCCATCTCCGAACGCACCATCTCATAGACCGCCCGTTTGAATGGCACCTTATAGGAGGTGTTTTTAGCTTTCTCCGTTATGACACGCTGTTGTGTGAAGTTGGTTTTCACATCGCCCGGCTCTATCTGGCACACATGAATGCCGAAAGGCTTCAATTCCATGCGCAGCGCACAGGTCATCGCATACAACGCTGATTTCGCTGCGCTGTACATGCCCTGGAACGGCAGCGTGAAAAAGGAAGCCACCGAACCGATATTGATGACGAGGCCGCTCCCTGCCGCGCGCATAACGGGCAGCACATGGTTCAGCGTACGCACGATGCCGAAGAAACAGACGTCAAACTGGGTGTACGCTTCCTCCGGCGTTGTTTCCTCGATAGCGCCGGCAATACCGCTGCCCGCCGCATTGACAAGCACATCGATGCGTCCGTGGCGGTCCAGTATATGCTGCACTGCATCGCGGATCGTCTGTTCATTTTCCAGCGTCATCGGAAGCAGCGTAAAGGAAGCCCCCTCAGGACCCATTGTTTCATACTTTCCCCGCCGCGACGTGCCGTAAACCGTGCAGCCCTCTTTTGCCAGCTGCTGCGCTGCCGCTTTGCCGATACCGGAACTCGCTCCTGTCACGAGTACTATTCGCTTCTCATTCATGCTCATATTGTAACCAAACGCCTCCCACAATTCAATAGTCCGGTGACACAATTCGCCGGCGACCTGGGTTTCAACCATAGACTGAAAATCTTCGACTTGCCGGGGACACTGTAAACCACACCCAAAAAGCCTTCGTCTATTCGGGGACCCATAACAACAATAATGATCCCCCGGCCTAGCCGGGGGTATTCCTTTATCGGGTATAACCCTTTATTACTAGCTACGCCTAAAGGGCGTTGGTACGGTCTGGCACCCGCGAGAAGCTGTTACTTGCTACCCG
>JAEWWC010000057.1 GCA_023396555.1 Bacillota bacterium | reverse complement strand
ACATCATCAGCAAGCTGGTGGGCGGCGGCTTCGGCGGCAAGGAGGACATGAGCGTGCAGCACCACGCGGCCCTCGCGTCCTACGTCACCGGGCGTACCGTGAAGGTGAAGTTCACGCGGCAGGAGAGTATCATCGTGCACCCCAAGCGCCACGCGATGGAGATCGAAATGACCACCGCCTGTGACGAGAACGGCATGCTGACGGGTATGCGGGCGCGCATACTGGCGGACACCGGCGCTTACGCGTCGCTGGGCGGGCCGGTGGTGCAGCGGGCTTGCACTCACGCCGCGGGGCCGTACCAGTATCCGTGTGTGGACATCGAGGGCAAGGCGGTGTACACCAACAACCCGCCCGCGGGCGCGTACCGCGGCTTCGGCGTGACGCAGAGCATATTCGCGACGGAGTGCAACCTCACGGAGCTAGCTTCGCTGGTGGGCATATCGCCGTGGGAGATACGGTACCGCAATGCCATCGAGCCGGGCGGCATACTGCCCAACGGACAGATTGCGGACGAGACGACGGCGTATAAGGAATGCCTCGAAGCCGTCAAGGAAGATTACGAGCGGCATGCCATTGCGGGCATTGCCGGTTCCATAAAGAACACCGGCCTCGGCGTGGGTGTGCCGGATACGGGGCGCTGCATCGTGTCCGTCGAGCACGGCAAGGTGCACGTGCGCACCGGTGCGGCGCGCATCGGGCAGGGCCTGGATACCGTGGTGCTGCAGATGGCCTGCCATACGCTGAACATGACGCCCGACCACATGGTGATCGAGGTGCCGGACACCAAGCGCACGCCCAACTCGGGCACCACGACGGCGTCCCGCCAGACGATGTTCACCGGACAGGCGGTGCGCAAGGCCTGCGAGAATTTGAAGCAGGCGCTGGACGAGGGCAATACGCTGGCCGATTTGGAGGGCCGCGAGTTCTACGGCGAGTTCACCTGCGTGACCGACCCCATCACCACCGACAAGGAGCATCCGTACAGCCACGCGGCTTACACGTACGGTGTGCAGGCGGTGGCGCTGGACGAGAGCGGCAAGGTGGAGAAGGTATATGCCGTGTACGACGCGGGACAGGTAATCAATCACAAGAGCGCCGAAGGACAGGTGGAAGGGGGCGTGGTGATGAGCCTCGGGTACGCGCTGACGGAGGATTATCCGCTGGAGGGTTGCGTGCCGCAGGTGAAATACGCCAAGCTGGGGCTGTTCCGTGCCAACGCCGTGCCGGACATCGATGTGAAGTTCGTATGCGCGCCGGTGAAGGCGGACCCTGCTTACGGCGCGAAAGGCATCGGCGAGATCGCGTCCATACCCACCGCACCCGCGGTGGCCGGAGCGTACTTCAAGCTGGACGGGGTGCATCGCACCAAGCTGCCGCTTGAGGGAACGGCATACAGAAAGTAAGGTGATATCGCGGTGATTATCAAAAATGGACTTGTGGTGCTGGAAGACGGCGTGCGGGAAACGGACGTGCGCATTGAGAACGGCGTGATCGCCGAGATCGGCGGCGGGCTCACCGGCGGCGAGGAGATCGATGCGGCGGGCAAATACGTGCTGCCGGGCGGCATCGACGTGCACACGCACCTGTGTCTGGACGTCGGCATCGCGGTGGCGCAGGACGACTTCTATACCGGCACCATCGCGGCAGCTTGCGGCGGCACCACCACCATCGTGGACCATCCGGGCTTCGGGCCCGCGGGCTGTGCGCTGGACCACCAGATCAAGCTGTACCACTCGCTGGCGAAGGGCAACGCCGTCATCGACTACAGCTTCCATGGCGTGATGCAGCATGTGGACGAAGACGTGCTGAATATGATGGAGACGCTGGCGGACGAGGGCATCACCAGCCACAAGGTATACATGACGTACGGCTTCAAGATGAACGACGAGGACATCTACGCGGTGCTGAAGCGCGCGAAGGAGCTGGGTGTGATGATCACGGTGCATCCGGAGAACGACGGGCTGGTGAACACGCGGCGCAAAGAGCTGTCCGAAAGCGGCTACACCGCGCCCAAGTACCATGCCATCAGCCGTCCGGAGCCGTGCGAGGCTGAAGCCATCAGCCGCATGACGCACATCTCCGCCGTGGCGGGCGACGCCCCGCTGTACATCGTGCACCTCTCCAACCACTTGGGGATGCAATATATCAACCTCGCAAAGCAGAAAGGACTTAAGAACTTGTTTGCGGAGACGTGCCCGCAGTACCTGCTGCTGGACGATTCGTATTACGAGCGGGAGGACGGGCTGAAATACGTCTTAAGCCCGCCGCTCAGGCACAAGGCCAACAACGCGCTGCTGTGGGAGGACATAAAAAAGGGCGATATCCACACCATAGCGACCGACCATTGCCCGTTCGACTATACGCTTAAGCAAAAGTTGGGCGGCGGCGATTTTACCAAGTGCCCCAACGGCATGCCCGGCGTGGAGCTGCGGTTCCCGCTGATGTTCTCGGAGGGCGTGATGAAGGGACACATATCGGTGGTGGAGTTCGCCAGACTCTGTTCCACAAACCCCGCCAAGCTGTTCGGCATGTACCCCCAAAAGGGTGTCATCCGTCCGGGCAGCGACGCCGATATCGTTATTCTCGATCCCGGCAAACAATACACAATCACGCACGACCGGCTGCATGAAAACGTGGATTACACGCCGTATGAGTGGATCGAAATGAAGGGCAGTATCGACTGCGTCATATCCAGAGGGGATGTGGTCGCCTTGCATAATGAATTTGCCGGTCAAAAGGGACGAGGACGGTTTATCAAACGCGGCAGACCGATGCTCAGCGTTTAAGAATAAAATAATAAAATTATAGTATAAAGGAGTACAGCAATGAGCAAATACAAACTGATCGACCTGACGATGGACCAGGCCCGCCTGAACAGAGCGGTGAAACGCTCCAAAGAGCGCAATATCAAGATACCGACGTTCGCGCAGATGAAGAACCCGGCGCTGATCGACGAGAGCACCAAGGCCCAGCTGAAAAACGTGGGGCTATGGGATGTCAACCCGCTCAACCTGTTTCGCATCAACTGGCATAACGAAGCGACGGAGAAGGGCGGCGGCTACGGCGGCGTCAACTACATCGAGTTCCCCGAAGCGATCACCGGCGTGAAGGCGAAGATCGTCGCGATCAGCGGCAAGTGGTTCCCCACGGGCGCGCATAAGGTAGGCGCGGCGTTCGCGTGCCTCGTTCCCCGTCTGGTAACGGGTCAGTTTGACCCCACCACGCAGAAGGCCGTTTGGCCGTCCACCGGCAACTACTGCCGCGGCGGCGCGTACGACTCGGCGCTGCTCGGCTGCGACTCCATCGCGATACTGCCCGAGGGCATGAGCAAGGAGCGCTTCGAATGGCTGAAGACGGTAGCGGGCGAGACCATCAAGACCCCGGGCACCGAGAGCAACGTGAAAGAGATATTCGACAAGTGCTGGGAGCTGCGAAAATCCGGACAGGATTTAATGATATTCAACCAGTTCGAGGAGTTCGGCAACTACCTATGGCACCATGAAGTGACCGGCAGCGCGATTGAAGAAGTCGTCAAGGCCGTCGGCGGCAACCTGCACGGCTATGTGAGCTGCACCGGCTCCGCGGGCACCATCGCGGCGGGCGACTACCTGAAGAAGCTGTTCCCCAAGAGCCGCATCGTGGCATCCGAGGCGCTGCAGTGCCCCACCATCTACAACAACGGCTTCGGCGCGCACCGCATCGAGGGTATCGGCGACAAGCACATACCGTGGATACACAACGTGAAGAACACCGACGTGGCGGTGGCCGTGGACGATGAGATACCAATGCAGTGGATCCGCATGTTCAACGAGCCGGAAGGCCTCAAGCTGTTGCGTGATAAGGGCGTTTCCGAAGACGTGATCAGCCGCCTTGGCTGGGTGGGCATCTCCGGCGCGGCCAACCTTGTCGCGGCCATCAAGTACGCCAAGTACTTCGAGCTTAAGGAAGACGACGTGGTGGTTACGATACTGACCGACTCCATCGCGATGTACGGCAGCCGTCTGGAAGAACTGACGGAAGAGCGCGGCGCGTTCGACGCTTTTGCGGCGCACGCTGTGAACGCCCGTTACTTCGACGGCATCAATGTTGACTACCTCAAGGAGCTGAACTACTACGACCGCAAGGCCGTGCACAACCTGAAATACTACACCTGGGTGGAGCAGCAGGGCAAGACGTACGACGAGATACTGGCGCAGTGGGAAGACGACAGCTACTGGACGGACATCGTAACGCACACCGAAGAGTTGGATGAGCTGATCAAGAGCTTCAACAAGCTGGTGGCCGAGGCGTAAATACATGGAACAGATCAAATACATACCCAATGCGATGAAGAACAGCGTCTACACCAACGAGACGGCGCTGTTCTCCGAGGAAGAGGTGGAGAAGGTCTACCGTTTCCACCAATCGATGGGTGACAAGTATAATCAAACACCGCTGGCCCGTTTGGACGCGCTCGCCGCGTCCTTGGGGCTGGGCAGCCTGTGCGTGAAGGACGAGTCCCAGCGGGGCAACCTCAAGGCTTTCAAGCTGTTGGGCGGCGCGTACGCCGTGGCCAACAGCATCTGCCTCAAGCTGGGCGTCAGCATCGCAGACGTGGACTTCACTTATCTGAAATCCGACGAAGTAAAGCAGAAGCTGGGCGACCTGACTTTCGCGGCGGCCTCCGACGGGAACCACGGCAAGTCCGTCGCGTGGGCTGCGCACGAGTTCAACCAGAAGTCCATTGTGTACATGCCCAAGGGCACGGTGCAGGACCGCATCGACGCGATCGAACGGTTCGGCGGTACGGTGGTGGTGTCGGACGACAACTACGACTGGTGCGTGCGCGAGGTGAACCGCCTGTCCGTCGAAAAGGGCTGGGAAGTGGTGCTGGACACCGCCAGCGAAGGCGACACACAGGTGGCGACATGGGTGATGCAGGGCTACGCCACGATGGGCGTGGAAGCGATCGATCAGCTGGGCAGCGTGCTGCCTACCCACATGTTTTTGCAGGCGGGCGTGGGCTCGATGGCGGCGGCGATGGCGGGCGTGTTCGTGAACCACTATGGCGACAAGTGCCCCAAGATCTACATCGTGGAGCCGCATCAGGCGGCATGCTACTTTGACTCAGGGCTGGCGAACGACGGCAAGGCGCGCAGCGTGGACGGCGACATGGACAGCATCATGGCGGGCCTTGCGTGCGGCGTGCCCAACCCGATATCGTGGGAGATCATCCGCAACTTCGCGGACGGCTTCTTTGCCTGCGATGATGTGCTGACGGCGAACGGCATGCGCATACTCGGCAACCCGCTGGCGGACGATCCGCGCGTGGTGGCAGGCGAATCCGGCGCGGTGGGCACAGGCCTCGTGGACGAGATCATGAGGAATCGCCCGGACCTCGCGACAGAGATCGGGCTGGAGGCATCCTCCCGCGTGATCATGTTCTCTACCGAGGGGGACACGGATACCAAGAACTACCGCGACGTGGTGTGGTACGGCAAGTATCCGCGTATCTAGAATAAATTAACGGGCATCCGGGTGGACGAGGCGCGCTTCCATCGCGATAAGGTCCTCCCGGGTGTCGATATCATCAAGCTGGGACGCGTCCGCGACATGGAACGTGCGCAGCAACGCATCGTGGCGGCACGCCACCGTTTTGCCCGACTCCTCCCCGGCGAGGCATTTAAGCTCGCCGTACAGGATTTCTGGGTAGATGACGGGGTTGCCGCTTTGGTCTTTGTGGGCCGACACCAGAATGGTGCCTGGCTCGTAAGCGGACAGCATGCCGGACAGCGTTTTGGGTTTGAGCAACGGCTGGTCCGCCACGCAGAACATGCAGGCGTCCGTACCGCCCATCAGCTCAAGGCCCAGACGAATGCTGAGGCTGACGCCGAGGTCGGGGCAGGCGTTGACGACGCCGTCGAACCCGTACTCCTGTGCGGTGTGCAGCATGTGCTCGTTGGCGGCGACGATGACGCGGCGGCCAAAAGGCGCTTCGAGCAGGCTGTCCAGTATATATTCGACGACCGGCCTGCCGCCCAGCAGCGCACCCAGCTTGCCGCCTCCAAAACGGGCTCCGGCTCCGGCGGCCAGCAGTATGCATCCAATGTTTTTCAATGTTTGTACCTTCGTTTTTGGTTTATTATATCATTTAAGCGGAATATAAAACAAACGCGGATCGGATATAAGGAAAATGCAGAACAATTTCAGCGTTTTTGATATCGTGGGGCCCATCATCATCGGGCCTTCCAGCTCGCATACGGGTGGCGCATGCCGTCTGGCCAACGCCGCGCGGGCTATCTTCAACAAGCCGATCACCGACGTCACCATCCACGTGTACGGTTCGTTCGCGGCCACGCTGCGCGGCCACGGCACCGACAAGGCGCTGGTGGGCGGGCTAATGGGGCTGATGCCGGACGACGAGCGGCTGACGCTTGCGCTTCAGATCGCGAAGGAGGCGGGCTTCAGTTATCGCTTCGTGGTGGAGGAGGAGACGGGCTCGCAGCCCAACCTTGTGCGCTTCGACATAAGCAATGCGGACGAGGGTGCACAGATGAGCGTGACGGGCGCGTCCATCGGCGGCGGCAACATCGTGGTGACGCGCATCAACAACACCGCGCTGCACATCAGCCTCAAGTACAACACGGTGGTCATTGACCATCTGGATAAGCCGGGCGCGGTGCTGAGCGTCGCGAAGATACTCGCGGACAGCGGGGTCAACATCGCCAACATGAACATGTACCGCCAGGGCAAGCGCGACCGGGCGTACATGATACTGGAGACGGACGAACAAATAGCGCCGGACGTGCTCAAATCGCTGCGGCGCCTGGATGATATGTACGTGATCTATATACCCAAGCTGTATTAAAGGAGCGACAAACGTGTATCAGTATCAGTATGCGCGCCAGCGGGACATCGAGGCGCTGACGGCGCAGTTTGGCATCAGCATATCCGAGCTGGCGATGCGGCACGAGGCGGAGCGCGACGAGACGGACGTGGCCGTGGTCGCGGACAAGATGAAGCTGACGCTGGATGTGATGAAAAGCAACGTGCGTGCGGGCGTAAAGTCCACCCGGCCTTCCGTGGGCGGGCTGATCGGCCAGAACGCGGCGCGGATGTACGCCTACGCCGCGGAGCAGCAGCCACTGGGGGGCGAGCTGATGGCGCGGGCAACGGCTTACGCGCTGGCGGTCACCGAGGAGAACGCGCGCATGAAACGCATTGTCGCATGCCCCACGGCGGGCGCGTGCGGCGTAGTGCCGGCCTGCCTGATCGCGGTGGGCGAGGAGCGCGGACTTTCGGACGAGGCGCTGGTCCGGGCGCTGTTCAATGCATCGGCCATCGGCATACTGATTGCCAACGGCGCGACGGTGAGCGGCGCGGAGGGCGGCTGTCAGGCGGAGATCGGCTCCGCATCCGCGATGGCGGCATCCGCGATGGTGGAGATGGCGGGGGGCAGCGTGGAGGCGAGCCTAAGCGCGGCGGCTATAGCGCTGAAGAACATGCTGGGCCTCGTGTGCGACCCGGTAGCCGGGCTGGTGGAGGTGCCCTGCTCCAAGCGCAACGCGGTGGGCGTGGCGAATGCGATCACTTCTGCGGACATGGCGCTTGCGGGAATCACTAGCGTGATACCGCTGTACGAGGTGATTCACGCGATGAAGGAGATTGGGCGTGCGCTGCCGTTCGAGCTGCGCGAGACGGCGAAGGGCGGCGTGGCGGCATCCAAGACCGGTCGGGAGATCAGCCAGCGCATTCGTCACAGCGTCGTCGACGAAAACCAAGATATGTGATACACTATACAAAATACTATAATAGGGACGAGCAGGACGATATATGAAACAGCAGATGGCATCGAACGCTTATAAAGAAGGTATACTCATGGACAAAGCTTTTTTCAGGCCTTTCTGGATTCAGCTCGCCAAAGGCATCACCGGTCACTTTGGTGAAAACTGCGAAGTGGTGATCCATGACCTCACCGAGGATGAGGAGCATACGATCATCTACATCGAGAACGGCCATGTGACAGGCCGCAAGGTGGGCGACGGGCCGTCGCATATCGTGCTGGAATCGCGCAACAAGCAGCCGGAGGAATTGAAGGACCGCATCAACTACCTGACTCAGACCGAGGACGGGCGGATGCTCAAGTCCACGACGATCTACATCCGGGACAACGACGACAGGGTGGTCGGCATATTCGCCATCAACTACGACATCACCAACTTCATGATGATGGACTATGCGCTTAAAGGCTTCATCGGCACCAAGGATGAGAAGCCCGAACGGATCACCAAGGGTGTGAACGGCCTCTTGAACGACCTCATCGACCAGTCGGTGCGGCTCGTCAACAAGCCGGTGGCGCAGATGAACCGCGAGGACAAGATCAAAGCCATCCGCTTCTTGCAGGACAAGGGCGCGTTCCTGATCACCAAGTCGGGCGACAAGGTGTCCAAATATTTCGGCATATCCAAGTTTACGCTGTACAACTACATCGACGTGAAAGAGAACGGCAAGGACTGACAGAGTATTCTGCTGTAACCATCAAGCGTAAGCGGCGCTGCTTATCATGGTACGTGAGGATCACCTTCTGTTAGCATTCGCTTTTGGGGTCTAGCAGCCTCTAAAAATTCTTTGGTTCTGTTTACAAATTATAAAAACTGATAAGAGAGGGTATTCATATGGGATTCATCGTTGGCAACGCGACCGTGATCACGGTGGACAAGCAAAGGCGCATCTTGAGTGACGGTGCGGTGGCGGTAAACGGGACGCTGATTGAAGCCGTGGGCAAGACGGACGAACTGAAAGCGCAGTATCCGGACTATGAGTTCCACGACATGTCGGGGCGCATCGTGATGCCCGGCCTGATCAACGGCCACGTGCACCTGACGCAGGCGCTGATCAAGGGCTGCGCCGACGACGTGAGCCTGATCGACTTTCTGGCGGAGCGCATCTGGAAGCTGATGGGCAGCTATAACGAGGTGGAAGCGTGGGCGAGTACCGATCTATGCCTGCTTGAGATGATCAAGTCCGGCACCACCACGTTCGTGGAGACGCTGCTGCTGTCCCGCTACGGTTTGGACGGTATCACGGACGCAGTGGTGCAAAGCGGCATGCGCGGCGTGCTGGCGAAGTCGGTGATGGACATCGCGACGTATGCGAGCCGGGACAACATCATGTGCGAGGGCATGGTGGAGGACGGCGATGTGTGCCTGCAGCAGGCCATTGATTGGAAACAGCGCAGAGAGAACGACGGCGACGGCCGCGTGAACATATGGCTGGGGCCGCGCCCCGTGGGCTCTACCACCAAGCAGATGCTGGAGAAGGTGGGCAAGACGGCGCGCGAGCACGACATGGGCATCGCGATACACTTCTGCGAGGTGAAGCAGGACGTGGCGCTGATGCGCGGCCAGTACAATCAGGAGCCGGGCGACTTCGCGGAGTCCGCGGGCATACTGACCGACCGAACGATGATGGCACATGGCATCTGGCTGACCCGTGAGGATATGCAGGCGCTTGCCCGCAACGGCTCCACCGTGGTGCACTGTCCGGCCAGCAACGCCAAGCTGGCGTCCGGCTTCTGCCTCGTGCCGGAGCTGATGGAGGAGGGCGTGAACGTGGCGCTGGGCACCGACGGCCCGACCTGCGACAACGCCTATGACATGTTTGACGCAATGCGGCTGGCGGCTATCATCCACAAGGGGCGGCTGCTGGACCCGCTGGTGGTACCCGCGGAGACCGCCCTCGAGATGGCGACCATCAACGGGGCGATTGCGATGCGCAAGGAGAACGAGCTGGGATCGCTGGAGGTCGGCAAGAAGGCGGACCTCATCACGATCGACTGCAACAACGCGCGGCTTGCGCCCAACACCAACCCGGTGTCGCTGGTGGTCTACTCCGCCAAGGGCTCCGACGTGGACAACGTGATCATCGACGGCAAGTACGTCGTGAAGGACCGCGAGATACTGACAATGGACGAGCAGGCCGTGATCGACAACGCGCGTGAGAAAATACTTACGGTGCTGGCGAAGACGGACATGAAGAACGAGTCCAGGTGGCCGACGGTATAGGGTATAGCTGATGTGATACAGCCTTCCTCTGGTGTCTGCTCCGCTTATGGGGCGGGAGTCAGAGGAAGGCTGTTTTTTGTTGCGTCGTCAGCGGGCGACCACAGGTCGCCCCTACCTTCAAGGCATTATCACGGGCGAACGCGGAGACCCGTCCCTACATTTGTAACGGCATAAAAATCGGCGTTCGTTGTAGGGCGGGTTCATCCCCTCCTGTACCCTCGTGGCATAATTATTCGCCGTTAGTGATACCATGAACGGTTTTTTTATTCGTATAATTACGTTGCTATGGCAACATACTATCTGCGTGGCAGATGTTACAATAATTTTTGAAATTGCGCAAAAAATATTGAGGTTCAGATTTAACCGCATAAACAGACGTTTACATAAGGAGCCGTTGATGAAGCTGATCGATACGACGGAGGCCGTGGGGCATGTGCTGTGCCACGACATCACGCAGATCATAAAAGACGTGAAAAAAGGTGTTGCGTTCCGCAAGGGGCATATCGTGACAGAGGCGGACATACCCGTGCTGCTGTCGCTCGGCAAGGACCACCTGTACGTGTGGGAGAAGCAGGAGGGCATGCTGCACGAGAATGACGCTGCGGAGATACTACGCGGCATCTGCATGAGCGAAAACATGACAGCGTCAGAACCCAGCGAAGGTAAGATTGATCTATTCAGCGACATCAATGGGCTGTTCAAGGTGGATACGCAGAGGCTGAACCGCGTTAACGCGCTGGGTGAGATCATTATCGCAACGCGCCACGGCAACACGCCGGTGAAGCGGGGAGACAAGTTGGCGGGCATGCGCGTGATACCGCTGGTGATCGCGCAGGAGAAGATGGACAAGGCCGTCACCGCGGCGGGAAGCGAACCCCTGCTGCGGGTGCTGCCTTTTGTGCACAAGGTCGCGGGGCTGGTGATCACGGGCAACGAGGTGTACCACAAGCGAATACCCGACGCATTCGGGCCGGTGATAGAGGCCAAGCTGTCCGAATACGACGTGGATATACTGGGCAGAACGTACATGGACGACAGCGCGGAACGCATCACGGACGCCATCCGCCAGCACATTGACAATGGCGCAGACCTCATCGTCTGCACTGGCGGCATGAGCGTGGACCCGGACGACACGACGCCCACCGCCATCAAGAACACAGGGGCAACGTTGGTGACGTACGGCGCACCCGTGCTCCCCGGCGCGATGTTCTTACTGGCCTACTTTGAAGACGGGGACAGAACCATACCGATACTGGGGCTGCCCGGCTGCGTGATGTACGCCAAACGCACGATATTCGACCTCGTGCTGCCGCGCATCATGGCGGGTGAGCGGCTGACCACGGAGGATTTGACGACGCTGGGCGAGGGCGGGCTGTGCCTGAACTGCGAGGTCTGCACGTACCCGGGCTGCGGGTTCGGCAAGTGAGGAGGCTCATATGGATGGTAACCTGACGCATTTTGACGAGAGCGGCAACGCGGCGATGGTGGACGTGACGGATAAGGCGGAGACGCAGCGCACCGCCGTAGCTATGGGCGGCATCCGTATGAATGGAGCGGCATTTGCTGCGATACGCAGCGGCACTGCTGAAAAGGGCGATGTGCTGGGCGTGGCGCGCGTGGCGGGGATCATGGCGGCCAAGCGCACGGCGGAGCTGATACCGCTGTGCCATCCGCTGATGCTGACCAGCGTGAAGGTGGATTTTGAGCTGCGCCCCGAAACGCTGACGGTGGATGCGGCCTGCACCGCGAAGCTGTCCGGCAAAACAGGGGTGGAGATGGAAGCGATGACGGGCGTATCCGTCGCGTTGCTCACGATATATGACATGTGCAAGGCGCTGGACAAGGGCATGGTGATCTCGGATATCCGCCTGCTGGAGAAGTCCGGCGGCAAGAGCGGGAGTTACATTAACAGATAGATAAAGGTTTAAGACCGTGGAGGCTTTGCCTCCACACCACCACTTAAGGGGTATCCCTTAAGAATCCCGTCAGGAAAATGCCTTTGGCATTTTCCGTGGATTGGTAAAACAAGATACCCAAGTTATCCTGATCTTGCGATACCCCATTCGGGTGACAGGTGGATCCCCTGTCAAATGTTTTGCAGGAGGGGATTCCTCGCAAGCTC
>JAEWWC010000035.1 GCA_023396555.1 Bacillota bacterium | reverse complement strand
GTATCCAGCACATCCATCAGCTGCTCCTTCAGGAGCGTGAACGCCGCCGCTTCCGCGGGCGCTGGCGCATCGTCGTCCGGGATGAAGTCACCAAGGTGGCTGTCCTCTTCTTCGCCGATCGGCGTTTCGAGGGACACCGGCTCCTGTGCGATCTTGATAATCTCACGCACTTTGTCCTCGCTGATATCCATTTCCCGGGCAACTTCCTCCGGCAGCGGATCCCGCCCGTACTGCTGCAGCAACTGCCGCGACACGCGGATCAGCTTATTGATTGTCTCCACCATGTGCACCGGAATGCGGATGGTGCGCGCCTGATCAGCTATCGCGCGGGTGATCGCCTGACGAATCCACCACGTCGCGTATGTAGAAAACTTGTAGCCCTTGGTGTAATCAAACTTCTCGACTGCCTTGATGAGGCCGAGATTGCCCTCCTGTATCAGGTCCAGGAACAGCATACCGCGCCCCACGTAACGCTTGGCGATGCTGACCACCAGACGCAGATTGGCTTCCGCCAGCTTGCGCTTGGCCGCGTCGTCTCCCAAAGCCATCAGCTTGGCCAGCTCCACTTCTTCATCCGCGGAGAGCAGATTGACCTTGCCGATCTCTTTTAAGTACATGCGTACAGGATCATCGATACTGACGCCTTCCGGAATAGACAGATCGATATCCGCATCAACATCCTCCTCTTCGTCGAGGAGGTCCTTGTCCATCTCGGAATCGATCACGTCGATTTTCATCTCTTCAAGCGCACCCAGCAGCTTGTCAAGATTCTCGGCATCGATCTCAGCGCCGTCCAGCGCGTCGTTGATCTCTTTGTAGGTTAATACACCCTTTTTCTTGCCCGTCTCGATGACATCTTTGATCTTTTCTTCCTTGTCGTTCTGCGACAATATTCCCAAAGCCTGTATTTTGGCAAGGTTTTCTTTCGAGAGGGTCATATCAACCGCACTGTCTTCATTCTCTGATTGCCGCCCGTTTGTGCCAGTCCGGATCTCACTTTCGGGCATTATGCCTTCAGCAGGTTTGCCTGTCATCTTCGGCTCGGCAACCGTTTTCTTGTTCAAAATTCAATCACCCTTATTCAATATCCCTTATTATTGTTTCAATTCTTTATTCAACCCGCTGATCTCAGCGAGCAACTTACGCTTTTGATCTCCCTGTGCGCCTCGCAACTCATCCATGAGCGACTGACGCTTCTTCTCCAGCCGTCTGATCCCGATGCTGTTCAGACAATCCTGCATGCAGACCTGCGGATCCTCAGCAACTGTCTGCAGCCCGGCCAGCCTTGCCGCCTCACTTCTGGCTTGTTCTTCCTCAATTTCGGATAATAGTTCGGCATACGTTGGCTGAATTCCTTTTTTTGCGCTGTCATATAATGCAGAAAAAATAATTTTATGCGGACCATGTTCGAATAATTCCGGACTCAACTCGCCATTCAGTTCTTTCATCAGCGGCGTGTTAGCCATTGCGTAAGCCAGAAAAGTCTCTTCCGCATCATCCTGAGCGCTTTTTTCTATACTATTATACCTATTATTGGTATTAGTATTCTTGTCACGTTCCAATCTTTGCAGCTGCCCCAATATCGAACCCGTGCTGTAACCCGTCTCCTTGGACACCTGCTCCGCGTACCGCTCGCGCCGTATTTCGCTTTCAATACGCGCGATGATCTTCGACGCCTCTTCCGCATAACCCTCGCGTCCATCCTCAGTAGACAGGTCAAACGCCCGCTTTTTCACCTCAAGCCGATAGCTATCGGGAGACAGCGCCGTCTTCACCTTGCCTGCAAAGCCTTTAAGCCCCTGTTTGCGTATAAAGTCGTCCGGGTCCATTCCCTCTTCAAACCGGATCACACGGATATTGAGCCCTTCCGACTCCAGTATGCCCAGCGCCTTCTGCGTCGCGATTTCACCCGCTTCGTCACCATCGTACGCCAGAAATACGTTTTCGGTGTAGCGCTTGAGCAGTGCTGCCTGTTCTTTTGTGAGCGCGGTGCCCAGCGACGCGACCGCCGCTTTTACGCCGTGCGCGCACAGCGACACCACATCCATATACCCTTCGACGATGACAGCACTCTTGATGTTCCGCTGCTTCTTAATATTATCGATACCGTACAGGTTGCGCCGCTTGTTGAACAGCAGCGTGTCACGCGTGTTGAGGTATTTGGGCTCCCCATCGCCGATAACACGTCCGCCGAACGCAATCACCTCGCCGAACACGTTGATGATGGGAAACATCACGCGGCTGCGGAACGAATCAAAGCTCTTGCCGTTCTTCACCGACACCAGTCCGCTCTCGGCAATCAGGTCGTGCGAAAAGCCGTTGTCTGACAGCAGCCGGGCCACGTTGTCCCAGCCGTCCGGCGCGAACCCCAACCCGAAACGGCGTATGGCCTCCTCACCGATGCCGCGGCGTTTTAAGTATTCCAGCGCCCGCGTGCCCGTCGGAGCGTGCAGCGTGTCGAAATAGTAGCGGGCCGCCACCTTATGCATATCGGCGATCTTTTTCTTTTTTTCCTTGATCTCGCGGAATTCCCTGTCGTCCACCGCCTGCGGTACCGTCATGCCCACGCGCCGTGCCAACACCTCCACCGACTCGCCGAACGTGAGGCTGTCCACCTTCATGATAAAGTTGGTGACGTTGCCTCCCTGCTTGCAGCCGAAGCAATAGTATAGTTGGCGGTCGCGGCTCACAGAAAAGGACGGCGTCTTTTCATTATGAAACGGACACAGCCCCCAATACCGCCCGCCTCGCTCGGAAAGCGTTGTATATGAGGAAATCACGTCCACGATGTCGTTCTTTGCGTAAAGCTCCGACAACCAGACGTCATCATATCGGGCCACTAATATTTCTCCCAGCCTTTCGGCACATAGATTTCGCGAAACAGCTTAACCGCATACCGGTCCGTCAT
>JAEWWC010000265.1 GCA_023396555.1 Bacillota bacterium | reverse complement strand
GTATGCAGCAGCTCGTGCGCCTTGTGGCCGTTAGGTTTACCTATAAACTCGTATTAAGAAAACTATTATTATTTCAAAGATAGCCCTTTGTCTATTGCATCTTGGATTATTTGATGACAACACTTGCCTAATGGATTATTCTTTAAGCAATTCGAGTTGCTCATTGCTCCAGTAATTTTTAAGACTTCCCTCATATTAGCAGCACCATTTTTTACTACTGCATTTATGACTTGTTCTTCTGTCACCTTACTACAATAGCAAGAATATTTAGGATCTGCATCTTTTTTAAACCAAATAGGAACGATAATTTGTTGCTTATTAAATTTGACATTTGATTTTGGATTGTAGTAAGTAATATCACAATCTTCATTCATACATAAAAAATAGTCATAAGCATCAACAGGTTCTTGTATTGATTCGTTAATTACCATGTGCTTTACTGTAATGTTCCCTACAAGAGTACCTTGCTTATTACATACTGGGCACAAATTATAATTCATGGGATGCTTCCGTTGTATTTCCACAATAACTATTGTTTACTTTATTATTCATTTTCACTAACTCCTTCGATTATGAGAATAACACACCAACATGCAAAAAGAAAAGCCCCGGTTTCCCGAGGCTTTGCATAACATGCCTACTGATATTTGGGTCGAGCGTGGTAGTGCGTATGCAGCAGCTCGTGCGCCTTGTGTCCGTTGGGCTCGCCGAGGAATTCCTTATAGAGCAGTTTGATCTCCTCGTTCTCATGAGACTTACGCTTGGGCTTGCCGGCGTCTTCGGCGTAGGTCGCCTTTGCGCGCAGTACGTAGGGATTATAATCCAGCTTATCCTGCGCTGAGACGATCGGCTGTCCGCCGCCCGTCACGCAGCCGCCGGGGCAGCCCATCACTTCGATGAAGTGATAGAACTTCTCGCCGGAGCGTACAGCCTCCAGCAGCTTCTTGGCGTTGCCCGTTCCGCTGGCCACCGCAACCTTGATATCCATGCCCGCGATGTTTAGTGTGGCTTCCTTAACGCCATCGATGCCGCGGACGCATTCGTAATCGATATCTTTGAGATCCTGCCCGGTGAGTATGTCGGCCACGGTTCTCAGAGCCGCTTCCATCACGCCGCCCGTTGCACCGAATATGACGGCCGCGCCGGTGGATTCGCCCAGCACCTTGTCAAAGTCGCTCTCGGGCAGGCGCGCGAAGTCGATGTTGGCCTGCTTGATCATGCGTGCCAGTTCGCGCGTGGTCAGCACGGCGTCCACATCGCGGAGGCCGTTCACAGCCATTTCGTCGCGTTCCTTCTCGAACTTCTTCGCCGTGCACGGCATGATGGATACCACGTAGATGTTCTTCGGATCGATGCCGAACTTCTCCGCGTAATACGTCTTAATGATAGCGCCGCCCATCTGATGAGGGGATTTGCACGTGGAGAGATTCTCCAGGAAATCCGGGAAGAAGTGCTCGCAGTATTTGATCCAGCCAGGGCTGCACGACGTGATCATCGGCAGCTTGCCGCCGCTCTTGATGCGGCCCAGCAGCTCCGTGCCTTCCTCCATGATGGTGAGGTCGGCGGAGAAGTCCACGTCGAAAATCTTGTCGAAGCCGAGACGCTTGAGCGCTGTCGCCATCTTGCCGGTGACGCTGCTGCCCACCGGGATGCCAAACTCCTCGCCGAGGCCGAAGCGGACGGCGGGCGCAGTCTGGACGACGACGTGCTTGGACTTGTCATGCAGCGCGTTCCAAACATTATTGATCTCGCTGCGCTCCGTCAAAGCGCCGACGGGGCAAGCCGTGATGCACTGGCCGCAGTTGACGCACGGCACGTCTTTCAGCGACTTGCCGAACACCGGCTCAACGATGGTCTTGAAACCACGCTGGGTGGCGCCCACAGCGCCGATCTTCTGAACGTTGCCGCAAACCGCGACGCAGCGGCGGCATAGTATGCATTTGTTGGGGTCGCGCACGACGGAGGCGGAACCCGTGTCCAGCGGACGGTCGAAACCACCGCCTTCATAGGGGACGTCTTCAATGTTGAGTTCTTCGCAAATTTGCTGCAGCTCACAGGTGCGGTTGCGCACGCAGGAGAGGCAGCGCTTGTCGTGGTTGGAAAGTATAAGCTCCAGATTCACGCGGCGAGCGTCCTGAACAGCCTTGGAATTCGTCGATATCACCATGCCGTTGGCTGCGGGCAGCACGCAGGCCGCCTGAAGGCCGCGGCCGCCTTCAACCATCTCAACCAGACACATGCGGCAAGCGCCGATGGCGTTGACGCCTTTTAAATAACACAATGTGGGGATGCGGACGCCGACGCTGCGCGCGGCTTCCAGCACTGATGTACCGTTCGGCACTTCCACTATGACTCCGTCTATCGTTAAAGATACCATAACCTGTCTGCTCCTTTCTTACTTCTTCTCGATCGCGTTGAACTTGCAGCGCGCCATGCACGCGCCGCATTTGATGCACTTGCTCTGGTCGATCTCGAAGGGTTCTTTGATCTTGCCGGATATCGCGTTGGTGGGGCAGACCTTGGCGCACGCGCCGCAGCCGATACATTTCGACTTATCGATGATGTAGTTGAGCAGCGCTTTGCAGTGGCCGGCCGGACACTTTTTGTCGCGGATGTGAGCCTCGTATTCGTCGCGGAAATACTTGATGGTGGACAGCACCGGGTTGGGAGCCGTCTTGCCAAGTCCGCAGAGAGCCGCGTTCTTGATGTTCTCGCCCAGCATTTGCAGCTTCTCGATATCTCCTTCTTCGCCGCGGCCTGACACGATGCGCTCCAGTATCTCCAACATGCGCTTGGTGCCGATGCGGCACGGCGGGCATTTGCCGCACGATTCGTCCACGGTAAAGTCGAGGAAGAAGCGCGCCACGTCCACCATGCAGTTGTCCTCGTCCATGACGATAAGGCCGCCGCTGCCCATCATCGAGCCGATGGCCGTTAGCGAGTCGTAGTCGATGGGGGTGTCGAGGTGGCTGACCGGAATGCAGCCGCCCGACGGGCCACCCGTCTGAGCCGCTTTGAACTCCTTGCCGCCCGGTATGCCGCCGCCGATATCGTAGATGATCTCGCGCAGCGTGGTGCCCATCGGTATCTCGACGAGGCCGGTGTTGTTGATCTTGCCGCCAAGAGCGAACACCTTGGTGCCTTTGCTCTTCTCGGTACCCATGGATGCGAACCATTCGGGCCCATTCAGTATTATCTGCGCAATATTCGCAAATGTTTCAACGTTGTTGATGATCGTCGGCTTACCGAACAGGCCCTTCTGAGCCGGGAACGGAGGCTTGGGCGTCGGCTCGCCGCGGTTGCCCTCGATGGAATGAATCAGCGCCATCTCTTCTCCGCAAACGAACGCGCCAGCGCCGAGGCGGATGTCGATATCGAAGTCGAAGCCGGACTCGAATATATTCTTGCCCAGCAGACCCATTTCGCGCGCCTGTCCGATCGCGATCTCCAGCCGCTTTACGGCGATGGGGTATTC
This sequence comes from Bacillota bacterium, assembly GCA_023396555.1. Taxonomy (GTDB): domain Bacteria; phylum Bacillota; class Clostridia; order Christensenellales; family SZUA-584; genus SZUA-584. The sequence continues at coordinate 14,365 of JAEWWC010000265.1, read as the reverse complement.
CGCACGAACGTAGATGTAACCCATGGACGCGCCGATCGCGTAACCCGCGATGGCCATCGCTTCCAGCACTGCGTGCGGGTCGCCCTCGAGCACGCTTCTGTCCATGAACGCGCCCGGATCGCCTTCGTCCGCGTTGCAGATTACATATTTCTGGTCGCTTGTCTCCTTGGCGCAGAACTGCCACTTCATGCCGGTGGGGAAGCCGCCGCCGCCTCTGCCGCGTAGTCCGCTCGCCTTGATGGTCTCGATGACCTGTTCGGGCGTATACTCGCCAAGGCAGGTGCCCAGAGCCTTGTAGCCGTCAAAAGCGATATACTCTTCAATGCGTTCGGGATCGATCACGCCGCAGTTGCGCAGCGCGACGCGCTTTTGCTTTCTGTAAAAGCCTATGTTGTCCAGAGACATCTCCACATCGCCGGTGTCTTCCTTATGCAGCAGACGGTGGACGATGCGGCCCTTAAGCAGGTGCTCGCTGACGATTTCGGGAACATCCGAAACCTGGACGCGCGAATAGAAGCTGCCTTCGGGATATACGATCACGATCGGGCCCGCTTCGCAAAGACCAAAGCAGCCGGTACGGACGACCTTGACTTCTTTATCCAAGCCGGCTTTACTGATTTCTTCATTCATTTTCTCCATGATCTTCGGCGAGTCGGACGATGTACAGCCCGTACCGCCGCAAATCAGGACATGAGAACGGAAAATATCCATGATAATGCGTTCCTCCTAATTACTTATTGTTCTCTTCGCTGTAGCCGATGGTGTATTCCGTTACCGGATTGCCGTTCACGATGTGCTCGGCGACAATACGGCTCACCATACCGGGGTCCACCTTCACGTACGTCACCTTGTCGTTACTGGGCGTGAAGACCTCAACCATCGGTTCCAAACGGCATGCGCCGATGCAGCCCGTCTGCGAAACGGTGACATCGGAGAGGTTGCGCTTGGCGACTTCTTCCACAAACGCGGAGAGAACGGGGCGCGCTCCCGCGGCGATGCCGCAGGTGGCCATGCCCACCACAATACGGGTGCCTGCACCCTTTTTGCGGATATCTATCTGAGCCAAAGTCTTATTTCTGATCTCTTCCAATTCTTTTAACGATTTCATATATCCTGTCCTCCAAAAACCTGCATGGTTCCTTCCTCTAAATATTCCTGGATAAAAGACATCACAGCGGGTTCTGTTATGGCCACTCCATCCAGCGTGGCCTTGATTGCCCGGGTGTCAAACTCGAAAGCGTCGTCCTTCTTTGCCCTGAAGACAAAATCAATTTCCGGGTTTGCCAGCACCAGCGCGGCAATCGTTTCCGCAATGCTGCCCAGCGGCGGCCTATCGATGTGACCAAAGCCATATACGGCGGTCACTTTCGTGCCCTCGCCGGGGGCCGATTCAATGTCCAGGTATCCGCCCGTACACTCGCATCCGGCTGATAGCAGCGGGATGCCGAGCCCCACCTTGCGCGTTGTGCGCGTGGTGGTGAACGGACTTCTGACACGCTCCAGCATTTCCTTGCTCATACCGCAGCCGTTGTCTTCAATCATTACGGTAAGCTTGTCTGCCGGGATATCTGCCGTAATATCGATCCGGATCAGGCTTGCGCCAGCGCGGAGTGAGTTTTCGGCGATATCGAGTATGTGCAAAGAAATGTCCCGCATGGCTTACTTATATTTCGACAGTATGTCGGGAACATCGGATGGAGTCAGCCGGCCATACACCTGATCGTCAATCATGATGACGGGGGCGAGGCCGCAGCATCCGAGGCAGCGTGTGGGCTCCAGCGTAAACTTTCTGTCCGGTGTGGTTTCACCGGGGTTCACACCCAGCTCTTCAGCCAGCCTGTCAAGAACTTTTTCAATGTTCCGGACGTAACAGGCTGTGCCCATGCAGACGCTGACGATGTGCTCTCCTTTCGGTTCTAATGCAAACTGTGAATAAAAAGTGGCGACGCCGTACACATCGCTCATGGGGATGCCCAGCTGCTCCGAAATAAGCTCCTGCACATCAATTGTGAGTGCGCCATAAAGGCTCTGAGCTTTTTGCATGATGGGCATCAACGGGCCTGGTTTTTTCTTCTGCTCTTCGATAAAGCTTATGAGCTCTTCACGCAAAGCCTTATCATCCACCGCTGTGGTCATAATGTAATCTTCCCCTCCTGTCAGGTTAAAATTAGACTTTGATAAAAAAATAACAAAACATCCAGCGCATATTTTATCACATAATAATACTGATGCACATACTATTTGTGAAAAAAATAATAAACTTTTTTATATGGTTCGGAAATTGTATGATCGATGCTTAAAAATGTCATATATTGTCGAAATGGCTGAGAAAATCAATAAATTCTGACGGATTATGGATGAAACCAAGCTTGTGAACGGGTTCTGAAATATCACCAAGATTATGCGCGTCGGACGAATGTAAAATGTAAACAGGTGAATCCAGCGCCGGACAGGGGAGACCGGCCGATACCTCCACGGCGCGAAAAATGCCCGGCGGCAAAAAACCGAGGTTCGCAAATACCGAAAAAGAATCCCTGTTGATATGGGCGGGGACAGCGCAGCCACCGGCATCCCGCGTTAGCCCCTCGATTTCTTCCAATGAATATGGCGTCGCCTGCAGCAGCAGCTTGCCGAGTTCGCCTGCAGGCTCATCGTTTTCATCTGTGATGAGCTGCTTTCCGAATATGTCAGGGCGGTTGGCGATGTCCGGCAATGAGTTGTACAGCATGTCGCCAAATTCAACAGCGACATGAGTATCCTTAAAGTATGTGAGAACATGGACTTCTTCGACGGTCGTCACTTCGATGCCCGGAATGAAAATAAGGCCGAATTCTGAAGCGGCATTGTCCATGGCTTTCAGATTACGGCCCGAATTATGATCGGTCAAAGAGATGAGGGACAGCCCCTTAATGGATGCCATTCCGGCGATGTTGCACGGCGTCATATCGTCCGATGCGCACGGCGACAGGCAGGAATGGATATGCAGATCGTAGTATCCGCCGCTCATCGCTCGACTTCGCCGACGCCCAGATCATGCAGCTTTGCCGCTGCGCCGTATGATGTACAGGGAACGCTGATAATGCAGACGTCTTTGTCTCGGGCGGCTGCCAGCGTTTCATCGGATATTGCGATGCTGTCTGGAATGACAACACACGCACAGCCTGTCAGCGCGGCAACTGCTACGACATTAACATGCGCCTGAACTGTAATCCAGACTGTGCCGAATTGCGCGCGCGCCATCACCCAACTGAGCATATCGCACACATAGCCGGACGTTATTTCGGCATCCGGCACGACGGTAAGGGCATTCCATCCGGTTTTCTCAATCATCTGTTGCACTGTCATCATTTTTGCTCCTTTTTATCACGTCCGGTCAATTCCACCATTTGCTCGGCCAGGTTGGTCACCTTATCGCGCAGCTTAAATATGCAGTCCATTTCCTTGGCATCGCCGCGCACAATATCCTCCGCCATCGCGTGACATGAGGGAGACCCGCATGATCCGCAGTCAAGGCCCGGCAGCCGCGCCGTAATCGTTTCGATCTGCTCCAGCTTGCGCATTGCCGTCAGCATATCCTCATCAATTTTCATGACGGGACGGGCTTGAATAGACTGACTGAACAGTACGGAGCCGTCGTCAATGTAGCTTTGTGCATACTCGCACGAGGGATATTGATTCTTTATCTTTGAAGACAGTGTCCTGATGCGCGAACGCGCGACAAACGGGTTCTCGAAGGTGAGCGGACCGCCCACACAGCCGCCGGGACACGCCAAGCCTTCGAAAAACTGCAGGTCATTGAGCTTCATGTTCTCTATTTCTTCCAATACCTTAATGACATTGCCTATGCCGTCCACTGCCAGATAGTTCTGGATGCCCGCCGCGGCGGCTTCACCGCCCGAGTTGGCCCAGCCCACACCGTAAACGGAGGCAGTCGCTCCTTCGGTGACGACGATGCCGGGCTTCTTGAGCTGCCCGGCGAGCAAACCATATATATCGATCACGGAGAACGCGCCGTCCACATTGCTTTTGTCAATGCCGTACGGGTTCTTGATGCTGGTCATCTTGGCGGGGCAGGGCGTAATAAAGAACGCTCCGATATCGGCAATATTGACGCCATGCTTTTCCGCGTATTCCCGCTTGGCGGCAATAGCTGCCATTTCCATAGGAGACTGAAGATCAATGATGTTGTCTATGAGATTGGGGAAACGGACCTGAATAAGACGGACGATGGCAGGGCAGGCGGAAGATATGACGGGCAGATTATCCTTGCATTGAATATGCTGCTGGATGGCGCAGCTGATGATATCCGCGCCGCGCGCCACCTCGTACACGTCGTCAAAACCCATCAACTTAAGCCCCATCACCACACGGTCGATGCTGGACAGGTTCTTGAACTGTCCGTACAGTGACGGCGCAGGCAGCGCTATCTTGTACTTGAACCGACCGATATCCGAAAAGGGATCCGTATAGGCGATTTTGGCGTGGTAGGGACAGACACGAATGCATTCGCCGCAGTCGATGCAGCGTTCAGCGATAATCTGTGCTTTTCCGCCGCGCACGCGTATGGCCTCGGTGGGGCAGTGCTTGATGCAGTTGGTGCAGCCTTTACACTTATCACGATCAAGCCTTACCGAATGAAAATAAGTGTTCATGTTGTTCCGCCTTTATTTGATGTCGAAACGCAGGTGCAGGCGAGTCCCGTCAGAATCGGAACGGATATCCATATGGTCGCTGTTCTTTTTCATGTTAGGGAGGCCCATGCCCGCGCCGAAACCCATCATTCGTATATCAAGCGATGCGGTGGAATATCCTTCCTGCATGGCCATGTCGATGTCGGCAATGCCGGGGCCGGTATCCTCGCAGAAAAGATGAATGGCGCCAGTATCCATCTGCAGTATCATCTCGCCGCCGAAGCTGTGAATGATCATATTCAGCTCCGCCTCATAGGCGGCAATGGTGACGCGGCGCGTCAATACAGGATCGATACCGATCATCCGCAAAACGCTTTTGATTTTGGCAGATGCCTCTCCGGCCGATGCGAAATCACTGGCTATGATAGCAAACGCCTCTTTAAAACCGTTCGACATAAGCGGTTACCGGCCGCACGGCGGCAAGCCCTGTGTATATAGGCGGCCGCAGGCCTCGTAGAGCGTACAGTCGCACGTCATCAGAGTGGCACCCGTCTGTTTGGCCAGTTCCACCACATCGTCAGCCGGCTTTTTGCCACGGACAAACACGATGCACGGAACGTCGAGCATCTCGGCGGTACGCACCACATGCGGGTTGACCATGCCGGTCAGCAAGATGCAGTTGTCCTTTGCGAACGCGAGAACATCGCTCATCAAATCCGCACCGCATGCGGACATCAGGGGCTTGTCCAAATTTTCTTTGCCGCAAACCACCTGACAGTCCAGGATGCCTGCGGCTTCGGCTATTGTCATTGTAACCTCCGAAATCAGCTGCTTAATTCTTTAAAGAATGTGGAATAATCGACAACCACACTGATCAGATTATACTTCAACTCGGAAGAAAAAGCCACACCTGTTACATCGGAGGATTTGTGAATGCCGCCAAGCATTTCGCATAAGCCGTCCATATACGTAACCAGACTGGACATCGCTTCGGATTCTGTGGAGACAATAGATTTCAAGCTGGCCGTGACTTCATCCGCCTGTGTTTTCAAAGCAGCCACCCGGTCGTCCACCTTTTCTCCTTTGTCCGAAGCGTATATGATCTGCTGGAGTTCGGATACCGCGGTGGGCACGACATCAAAGCAGGCCTTGATCGTGTCGATCTGCTGCTGCTCGGCCCCGATCTTGAACTCGAGTGCGCCCGATTCCAGCTTGAACACTGTGGTGGATACGCCCTGCGATTCAAGGTCGGTTTTCACGGATTTGGCGTCGTTTTCCGACGTGTATCCGGCGACCAGTACTCGGTAAAGGCTTCCGTCGTATGCGACAAAGCCCGCCCCGCCCCGGTTAATGACCTCCTGCGCCGCCTGCTTAGCGTTGGCCTCATCGGAAAAAGCGCCCACCTGCAGCGTGTAGAGCGTGATGCTTTGGGCGGTGATCTGCTCCTCCGTCTGTGCGCCGGCGGGCGTTTCCGGCAGTTTGGTAGACTCCACCGTAGCAGCGGGGGACACGTCCGCAGGGATTGTCGGGGAAGGCGCCTCCGCTTTTCCAATACCGCTGTTGAAAACAGGGTTGATCACATTTTCGGCCAGCCAGCCGCCTGCAGCGCCCGCACCCACAAAGTAAGCGGTGATGCCCAGTATCACGGCGACAACAATCAGGCTGCCAAATCTTCGTTTTTTCTGTGGCGGTTTCGTTGCCATTCGTCCGTACCTCATCAGAATTCCTCCGTAAAAAGAATATACATATCTATATGAGACAAGTTGAGCGAATATGAAAAGCGCCGTGGCAAGGCGGGTACCGGTATTAGATAAAGTAGAGAAGCATTGTATTATGTGGTATACTCAACGGAGGGGGCGCAAACGGCATTATGAATATTAACAACAACTCTGAAAATTCCGTCAAACCGTCGGGAGCAGTTTCGCAGCGGGCTCAAGGGGATCATGATTCCATCGCCAATCATGCACGGCAGATGCCATATAAAATCGGCGATATAATTATATTTGGCGGCTATAACTGGATAGTACTTGAAACCGGCCAAAATGCAACACTTATAATAACTGAAGATATTATCGAAAAGCATGCGTATCACACTGAGTATAAAGACGTGACGTGGGAAATATCCGCTCTTCGTACATATTTAAACGGCGAGTTTTACAACCGTTTCAGCGATGAGGACAAGAAGCGGATTGTGATGGTCAGAAACAATAATCCGAATAACGAGTACCTGACACGTGGTGGCAATATCAGGGTTACGCAGGGCGGAAACCCAACAGACGATCATATCTTTCTACTCAGCATCAGCGAGGTAAAGGAATATTTTCGTACAACGGATGTAACCGCTGAGGATACAGGTTATTGGGATACGGAAAAAATCAAGAAGATTCCCTCATGGGGCCCGTCATACTATCCCCGAAGTGAAGCCTTGGCGGCGGCGTATGCCGGAAAAGCCTGGCGGTGGTGGCTCCGTTCGCCCGGATTCGTCGGCAACCATGCCGCTTACGTCTATGACGATGGTACTGTCAATGTATATGGCTACAATGTCCGCAACGCTTATGCTGGTGTCCGCCCCGCTCTGTATTTGCTGAATCCGTAATAGAAAACATCGTGGTTTACCATATGAAAAAGCCCCCAACTTTGAACAGATGGGGGCTTTTGGTACTCAAAAACTTAAATGATATGGCGTGGTTAATTATCTCGTCAGCGAGTCTTTCCCATGAAGAACAGCGCGATGGTGCCGGGACCGGAGTGTGCGCCGATCACGGTACCCAGCATACCGATCATCACTTCGCCGATCTCCGGGAAGCGTTCCTTGACCATGGAGGCTACCTTCTCGGCGGCTTCAAGGTCGTCGCCGTGGCTGATGAACACGGTCTGGCCCTCGGGCTTGTATATGTATTCGCTCATCTTATCGACGAGGCAGCGGAGCGCCTTCTTACGGCCCTGCTCCTTTTCCCGAGGAATGAGGTGACCTTCGTAATCCACGTTGAGCACCGGCTTGATGTGCAGCAGGTTGCCGACGAAAGCGGCAGCGCCCGTTACGCGGCCGCCGCGCTTCAGATGGTTTAAGCTGTCCACGGTGAACCAGTGGTTGATGCCCAGCTTGTTGGCTTCCACCCACATATAGGTTTCGTCTATGCTCTTGCCGTCTGCGCGCATCTTGACAGCGTAGTCCACCAGCAGCCCCTGACCTAGCGACGCGCAGAGCGAGTCCACAACGTACAGCTTGCGCTCGGGATACTTGGCCCGCATTTCCTCCGCGGCGATCTTGGCGCTGTTGCAGCTGCCGGAGAGGCCGGATGAGAAAGCGATGTAAAGGAGGTCCTGACCGGAGGACAGAATTCTGTCGAATGCCTGAAGGTATTCTTCCGGAGTTACCTGCGAGGTGGTCGGCATATGGCCTTCCCGTTCCATGTTAAAAAAGACTTTGGCATCCATGTCGCCGTCTTTGTATTCCTTGTGGTCTATCATATAGGATAGCTTAACGATTTCGATCTCGTTTTTCTGAACGTAATCCCGCGGCAAATCAGATGTGGAACATGCTCCGATAACAAAATTCTGCATAAGCTTGTCCTCCTCTTTTTGGTCATTCTATTATGATTATAGCCAATAATCAAGCAAAAAAGCCGCTATTTATTACTTTCGTAACATATGATAACAATATCTGGGACAGATAAGCAATTTGCATAGCGATTCCTTTGTTGGTATCATTTATTCACTACTCATTAAGGCAAGCCGAGAGCATCCGTTTGATGTCATTCATCTGAGGGTTTCCTTCAAAAAGCTTGTTTTCTTCTATATAAAATGCAGGTATATATTTGTGTGCCAGAGATTTGCCTTCAGGGCTGTCGTTCTTAATATATTTAATATCAATTGATGAATATTCGGGGTTCTTTTCAACCGCCCGGTGAAGCAGCATCTTGGCTTTCTTGCAGTATGCGCAGTTGTCTCCGTAAAGCACAATCAGATTTTTCATATGATCCACCTCTTTGGTATCAATATATTGAAAACATGCAGGAGGTGTGAAACGGGACGAGGCTTCTGGTGAGAATGCAATATTATTATTGATAACATGCAAAAAATCATGGATATGCAGTTGTATTCGATCATATGATGTGTTAATATAACCCCATAATGAAGTTTTAAAAAGATTATGATGCAAAATATCTTTGACCAATGGAGGCCTGAGATGGAACTATCGAACAAAGCACTCGGCATTACGCCGTCTATGACACTAAGCATTGACGCCATGGCGAAGAAGCTCAAGAAAGAGGGGCGAGATGTTGTCGGCTTCGGCGCCGGTGAACCGGATTTTGGTACGCCGGAGAACATTAAAGACGCGGCCAAAAAAGCGCTGGACATGGGATTGACTCGGTATACGCCTGCAGCGGGTATGCCGGAACTCAAAAGCGCAATCGCTGCCCGGATGCTGAACAAATGCGGTCTGCAATATGATGCTGAGGACATTGTGGTATCAAATGGCGCAAAGCACTCGCTGTTCAACGTATTCGCCGCCATACTGAACCCCGGCGACGAGGTGATCATCCCCGCGCCGTACTGGTTGACATATCCTGAACTGGTGCGCATGTCGGATGGCGTGCCGGTAATCGTGCAGACGGGGCCGTCACTCAAGGCCACGGCGGATGATATCCGCAGCGCACTGACATCCAAAACAAAAGCGCTTATACTCAACACGCCTTCCAACCCATGCGGCACAGTTTATACGCGCCAAGAGCTTGAAGAAATCGCGGCGGTTGCATTGGATGCGCAGATATTTGTTGTGTCGGATGAAATATATGATGAGCTCATATATGATGGTGAACACGTCAGCATTGCATCGCTGGGGCCGGCCATAAAAGAAAATACTATTGTCGTCAACGGCATGTCCAAAACGTATGCGATGACGGGCTGGCGGATTGGCTATACGGCCAGCTCGCGACAACTTGCCAAGGTGATGGGGGCATACCAGTCGCACGCGGCATCCAACCCGAACTCCATCGCGCAGTATGCCAGCATCGAGGCGCTGAACGGCCCGCAGGACGCCATCGCAAACATGAAGCTGGCGTTCGACAGGCGGCGCAAGCTGCTGTGCAGCCTGATCAACGACATAGACGGGCTTTCATGCGAGATGCCCGGCGGTGCGTTCTATGTGATGATGAACATTTCGGGCATCAAGGGTAAGTATTACGACGGTGTGCCTATCAACAGTTCGCTGGAGTTCTCCGAAGCTCTGCTGAAGCACACATTGACAGCCGTGGTTCCGGGCGCGGCGTTCGGTGCGGATGATTACGTCCGACTGAGCTACGCTGTCAAGGACGAGAATATCGAGAAAGGCCTCGCACGTATCAGGGAATTCGTGCAGGCGCTGAAATAGGGGGCTGCTTTAATGACTGAGTTAAGTAAAAAATGGAATTTATTACAGGAGAACGATTATCATTTCTCTTTTCAGGATGTTGATGAGCCGCAGCTGTTCAGAGACATGTTCGATTACGACTCGGTGCCCAAAATAACCTTTAATCACCGTGTTGTTCCGATGAACATGCCGGAAGACATTTGGATCACCGACACCACGTTCCGTGATGGCCAACAGTCCAGAACGCCGTTCACCGTGCAGCAGGTGGTGGACCTCTACAAGATGGAGCACCGTCTGGGCGGGCCAAAGGGCATCATCCGCCAGAGCGAGTTCTTCGTGTACACACAGAAGGACAAAGAAGCGATTCAGGCGTGCCTGGATCTCGGGTACGAGTTTCCTGAGGTGACCACATGGATCCGCGCCAGCAGGAAGGATTTTGAGCTGGTCAAAGCCTTTGGCATCAAGGAGACGGGCATACTGGTGAGCTGCTCGGACTACCACATATTCAAGAAGATGAACATGACGCGCCGTCAGGCGATGGATCAGTACCTCGACGTCGTCAAAATGGCGTTGGATTTCGGCATCCGTCCGCGCTGTCACTTTGAAGACATCACGCGCGCCGACTTCTATGGCTTCGTGATTCCGTTCGCGGATGAGCTAATGAAGCTGATGAAGGAGAGCGGCATACCCATCAAGATTCGCATGTGCGATACTTTGGGTTATGGCATCACCTATCCGGGCGCGTCGCTGCCGCGGAGCGTGCAGGGCATCGTATATGGCCTCAACTTCTACTCGGGCTTCCCGTCTGAGCTGCTGGAATGGCACGGCCACAACGACTTCTACAAGGTGGTCACCAACGCAGCGACGGCTTGGCTGTACGGTGCGTCGTCCGTCAACTGCTCGATACTCGGCATTGGTGAGCGCACCGGCAACTGCCCGATCGAGGCGATGGTGATGGAATACTGCGGCCTCAAAGGAACCACGGACGGCATGGACCTCTCCGTCATCACCGAGATGGCTGAATACTTCGAGAACGAGCTGGGTACCGACATCGGGCCGCGCACGCCGTTCGTCGGACGCAACTTCAACTCGACCCGTGCGGGCATCCACGCGGACGGCTTGCTAAAGGATGAGGAGATATACAACATCTTCAACACGGATAAGATACTGAAACGTCCCGTTCATGTGGCGGTCGGCTCCCATTCCGGACTCGCAGGCATCGCCCACTGGGCCAACGCGCACTTCAAACTCAAGGAAGACGCCAAGCTGAGTAAGAACGATCCGCTGGTGGCAAAGGTCAAAGAAGTGGTGGACCGCGAGTTTTCCGAGGGTCGCACCACCACCTATGGCGACAATGAGCTCGAAATGATGATTCAGAACGTGGACGAAAAGGCTTATTTCGCCCTTTGCCACCATCAGAAGAGCCTCGGCGATAAGGATTGACAAATAACTTGAGTTATTTGTTAAATCGCACTGGACAAGCACGATTGCTTGTGCTATCTTAAATAAGAACAAAGCAGTCCTTTAAATCGGTTCAGAGAGACCGGCAAGGTGATTGATTCTTAGTGTATTTAAGCCTTGCCATATCGGCGAGGCTTTTTTAATGCAGTGAAACTCTGCGATAGGAGGCGTAAATGGATAAAGCATTGATCATGGACAAAGAAGCGATGGACAGAGCGCTCAAGCGCATCGCGCATGAGATCGTGGAAAAAAACAAGGGGGCACAGGGACTCGCGCTGATCGGCATTCACCGCCGCGGCGTGCCCATCGCCAAGCGCATCGCGGATTATATTGAGCAGTTTGAGGGCGTGCGGCCGGAGATCGGTACGCTGGACATCACGTTCTACCGTGATGATCTTTCACTGCTGGCCGACCATCCGGTTTACAAGGGAACGGATATCGCGTTCGATCTCAACAAGAAGACCGTGGTGCTGGTTGATGACGTGCTGTATACCGGCAGGACGGCGCGCGCCGCGCTGGACGCGCTGATGGACCTGGGACGCCCCAATTACATACAGCTCGCGGTCATTGTGGACCGGGGGCATCGCGAGCTTCCCATTCGTGCCGACTATGTGGGCAAGAATATCCCCACTTCCAAAAACGAATTCGTCAGCGTCCGCGTGGAGGAGATCGACGGAGCAGACAACGTAGCCATCAATGATTTGCCTTAGTGCCTTATCTAAACGATAAGGCTTTTTTTAAGCAGCAAGCAAGGTGACGAAATGACAAGGGAGAAACAAATGCTATCGGAGAATGCAATATGAAACTACAAAGTAAGGATATGTTGGGGTTATACGACAAGAGCGCGGACGAAATCAGACTGATACTGGACTCTGCGTCTACAATGAAGCAACTGCTGGCGCAGAACGCCAAGAAGATGCCCCATCTGCAGGGCAAGTCCATTGTGACGCTGTTCTACGAGGACAGCACGCGTACGCGGCTTAGTTTCGAGCTGGCAGGCAAGTACCTCGGCGCTACGGTGAGCAACTTAGGCGTGTCCACGAGCAGCGTTAAAAAGGGTGAGACGCTGCTGGACACCGGTAAAACGATAGAAGCGATGGGCACGGACGTCATCATCATCCGGCATCCGCTGGGGGGGGCGCCCAAGTTTCTGGCCGACAACTTTTCAGGCAGCGTGATCAACGCGGGCGACGGCATGCACGAGCATCCCACGCAGGCGTTGCTGGACATGTTCACGATGCGCGAACACTTCGGCCGTTTGGAAGGTTTGAAGGTGTCCATCGTGGGAGATATATATCACAGCCGCGTGGCGCGCAGCAATCTGTGGGGGCTCACTAAGATGGGCGCGGAAGTGACGCTGTGCGCACCACAGACGCTGATGCCGTTCGCCGTTGAGCAGATGGGCGGGACGGTCACGACGAACCTGGAGCACGCGCTGCGTGACGCCGATGTGGTGATGGGCCTGCGCATACAGAAGGAGCGTCTGGAAGGCGCGTTTCTGTCCACGCTGCGCGAATACCACCGGTACTTCGGCATCAACGACGAATCGCTGGAAATGTGCGGGAAGGACGTGATGATCATGCACCCCGGCCCTGTCAACCGCGGCGTGGAGTTATCCAGCTCCGTGATGGATTCTGACATATCGGTGATCAACGAACAGGTGACGAACGGTGTAGCGGTACGTATGGCGCTACTGTATCTGCTGACAAGGAAGGATGACCACAAATGAGGATAAAGATAACCGGAGGCACGCTGGCCAACCCGGCGGGCGACAAGAAGGGTTTGCAGGATATACTGATTGAGGACGGCATCATCAAAGCCATCGGGCAGAACGTGGGCGAAGCGGATAAGGTGATCGACGCGGCGGGCAAGACGGTGTTTCCGGGCTTCATAGACATGCACTGCCACCTGCGCGAGCCGGGGCAGGAGTATAAAGAGGACATCGCATCCGGAGCGAAGTCAGCGGCGAAGGGCGGCTTCACAGCCATCTGCTGCATGGCGAACACCACGCCGCCGGTGGATAACGCTTCGGTGTGCGCGCTGGTGAAGGAGAAGGCGCGGCATGCCGCAGTGAAGGTGTATCCGGTGGGCGCGGCCACGCGCGGCCTCGAAGGCAAGGAACTGACGGAGATGGGCGAGCTGGCGGAGATGGGCTGCGTGGCGTTCTCCGACGACGGACGGCCCATCATGGACGGCAGCATCATGCGCGCTGCGATGCAGTACGCGTCGAGCTTTGACCGAATCATACTCGCGCACGAGGAAGCGCTGGACATCAGGGGCAAGGGCGTGATGAACGAGGGGTACAACTCCACGATACTGGGGCTGCCCGGCATATCGCGCGCGGCGGAGGAAATGATGATCGCGCGGGACCTGATACTGGCGGAAACGGATAATCTTCGTGTGCACATACAGCACGTGTCAACCCGCGCCGGCATCGAACAGATACGGGCGGCCAAGCGCCGCGGCGTACGCGTGACGTGCGAAACCGCACCGCATTACTTCTCAGCGGACGACAGCTTCTGCATGAGCTACGACGCGCGGACCAAGGTGAACCCGCCGCTGCGCACGGCGGACGATGTGGCGGCGGTCAAGGAAGGCCTGCTGGACGGCACCATCGACTGTATCGCGACGGACCACGCCCCGCACCACAGGGATGAAAAGAACATCGAATTCACGCTGGCGGCGTTCGGTATATCCGGTTTCGAGACGGCGTTATCGCTGGCAGTAACGAATCTGACAGACGACGCGGATACGCTGGCCCGGCTGATGTCGGTGGGCCCCGCAGGCATACTCGGCCTGACCGGCGGTGTTATCATGGAAGGCGTGCCCGCAGACATCACGATCGCGGACATGAATGCTGAGTACACGGTGAAAGAAGAGGATATCGTCTCCAAGGGTAAGAACTCGCCGTTTATCGGCC
>JAEWWC010000230.1 GCA_023396555.1 Bacillota bacterium | reverse complement strand
GCCGTTCATACACAAACAATATCGTTGTAAAGATTGCAAACAATGCGACCGCTCCCGCGACCAGCAAACCGGCATCCATCATCCTCTCCCACATAAGAGCCTCCCGAAACAAGAATATATGTTCATATTATTCGTAAGGCTGTACTGTTTTTGGGACAGATTCGGTTGAATCAGGACAAACCGGAACGGCATATACTTAATCATGCTGATCCGGGAGGGACCTGAAATGAAAGAAATGATCGTTTCGCCGACTGCGCCATATTCACACGACCAACTGATGCGCGACGTGTACGCGCTACAAAACGTTTATCCTGAGCTTATACAGTTCGAAGACGCGGGGTATTCGGCGGAAGGGCGGGCGTTGCCGCTGATCCGACTGGGCACGGGACGCGCGAGCCTGCTGTGCTGCGGCGCGCACCATGCGCGGGAATACATCACCAGCGCGTATCTGATGTATGTCGTCAACATATATGCCCATACTGCCGCTGTCCATAAACGTTTTGGATCGTATGATATGGAGGAACTGCTGTCGGCATGTTCGCTCTATGTGATGCCGATGGTGAATCCGGACGGCGCTACGCTGGTTCAAGGGGGCTTAAAAGCGGTGCAGCAGCCGGAGAACGTGGAGAAGATGACACTGGTGCGTCCGTCGTACTGCGAGTGGAAGGCCAACGTGAACGGCGTGGACTTGAACCGGCATTATCCGGCGCTGTGGGACCAGCGTTACATGCCCATCGACGCGCCCGCATCCGAACTATACAGCGGCAGCCTGCCGGGTACGGAGCCGGAGGTGAAGGCGGTGATGCGCCTCTGCCGCAGCCACGCTTTCCGTGCGGCGCTGTCCTTCTACGCTAAGGGTGAATCCATCGCTTTCGCGGATACGGCGACAGCTGAAAAGACGCCGGAGGCTCAGGAACTGGCCCGCCGTCTCGCGGACACTTCGGATTATGCGCTGCTGCCGGTGGCGGATAATCCCGGCATATTCGCGGCCAGCTTCGAGACGTGGTTCCGCGACGCGTTTTTGCGCCCCGCGCTGCAGATCAGAATCGCGCCCGCGTCGGGTGGCGTACTGCCGGTGAACGAGAGGGACTTCTTCCAGCTGATTTGGAAAAAGGCAAGCGGTCTGTGCACGGCGGCCATGGCCGCGGTTATGGACGAATAGGCCAGCCTAGTAACGGACATGCGAAGAAATCAAAAAGGGCGCAAACTGCGCCCCTGTTTTTTGTGCTCACAGAGCCTTTCGGCTTAGTTGTTTCGGGACGCCCGCACGCCCCGAAACAAAAAGCCAGACAAAGAAGTTTATCTTTTAAAAGGGCATAGAGCCACTTTTAAAACTGGTTATCAGTAGCGGGTGAGATACTGGTCGATCTCCCACGGATGGACCGCCGTGCGGAAAGCGTCCCATTCCTTGATCTTGAATTCGTAGTACATCTTGAAAATATGGTCGCCCAGCGTTTCTTTGACGAGGCTGCTGGACTGGAACAACTGAAGCGCGTCGTACAGGTTGCCTGGCAGGCTGGTCACGCCGTTCTCCGCCATTTCGGCCTCTGTCATCCTGAATATGTTGCGGTCCACCGACGGCGGCGGCGTCAGATTGTTTTTGATGCCATCGAGGCCTGCGGCCAGCTGCAGCGCCACCGCGAGATACGGGTTGCAGGACGGGTCGGGGCTGCGCAGCTCCACGCGCGTGCCTGCGCCTCTGGAAGCCGGGATGCGGATCAGGGGGCTTCTGTTCTGGGCAGACCAGGCTACGTAGCAGGGCGCTTCATAGCCGGGGACCAAGCGCTTGTATGAGTTGACCGTCGGGTTGGTGACCGCGGCGATCGAGTGTATATGCTTCATGATGCCTGCGATGTAGTTGTAGGCAATGGAGGACAGCTGCAGCGGGCCGTTCTTGTCGAAGAAGGCGTTGCCGTCCTTCGTACACAGGGACTGGTTGGTGTGCATGCCGCTGCCGTTGATGCCGAATATCGGCTTGGGCATGAACGTGGCATACAGCCCGTGCCGCGCCGCGATGCTTTTGACGACGATCTTGAATGTCATGATATTGTCCGCCGCGGTCAGCGCGTCGCCGTATTTGAAGTCGATCTCATGCTGGCCTTCGGCCACCTCATGATGCGAAGCCTCTATCTCAAAGCCCATGTCCTCCAGCGTGAGGCACATGTCGCGGCGGGCGTCTTCGCCCTTGTCGATGGGCGCGAGGTCGAAATATCCGCCGTCGTCCTGCGTGATTGTGGTGGGATTGCCTTCGCCGTCCGTCTGGAACAGGAAGAATTCGCACTCGGGACCCACGTTCATCATGTAGCCCATATCGGCAGCCGCAGCCAGCGTCTTTTTCAGGACGTTTCTCGGGCACCCGCCGTACGGTTCCCCGTCGGTGGTGTAAACGTCGCAGATGAGGCGCGCCACTTTGCCCTGTTGGGGACGCCATGGGAAGATCGCGAACGAATCTGTATCAGGTTTTAAAAGCATATCCGATTCCTCGATGCGAACGAATCCGTCTATCGATGAACCGTCGAACATGCAGCCTTCTTCCAACACTCTGGGGAGCTGTTTTGACGTGATCGCCACATTCTTCAGTATACCGAAAACATCGGTAAACTGAAGGCGAACGAACTTGACGTCATTCTCTTCCACCAGCTTGAGAACATCTTTGTTTGTGAACTTCTTTGCCATTTCAAAAACTCCTTTGCCGTTTATTAAACATTGCTGATTACTTGTCGAATACAATTATACCCTCTTTTACCGAATAAGAAAAACTAAATAATCTTAAGACCGGATCCTATTTGCTGTATTTTTTATACTAGCATTCACCAACTTATCGGCAGCCTCGGATGATAATTTTGTTCAACCCTTATAAAAAAAGATGTCAAACGGCTGAAAAGCCATTTTGACATCGTTGTCATCCAAGTTTCAATATATGTAAACATAGCATACGATGAGTATCCATTGCAACACTTTTTAAATAAATTGCAAATTCTTTAGTCACTTTCCTTGAACAGCACAATTATGTGGTATAATGCTTAAGGTTGGTTGTGGTGAATATTAGTCTTCGGAGAGTTTAGATAGAGAATGAACGTTAATATCCGTAACAGATTTATCGTTTTCGGCATTGTGACGTTGGGGCTGTTTGTTGTACTTTTTGTCCAACTGATCCACTTGACACTGGTAAAGGGAGAAGAGTATGCAGCGGCCGCGTCGGCGCTGGACAAGCGCGAGATCACCGTCTCAGGCGCGCGGGGCAGCATACTGGACCGCAGCGGCCTGCCTTTGGCGTACGATGAAAAAGCGTATAACGTCCAGTTTTACCGCGATCCCGCCAAGAATACAGAAACCGACCGGGCCTATTACACGTCCATTATCATGAAGACCATCGACATTGTGGAGAATAACGGTGGCAAGACGGTAGACACGTTCGCGATCAAACGAAACGATAAAACGGGCGAGTACTATTTCGATTTTGGCATCACGGACCCGAAAAACGTACAGAGTCGCGAAGCGGAATGGCGCAAGAACATGTACGTGACCAGCGACAGCCTGAAAACGGTGGAGCAAATTTACCTGTTCCTGCGCAACAAATATAAAATCCCCACGGAGATGGGCTATGAGGAAGCCCGGAAGATACTCTCCATCTGGCAGGATGTGCAGCTGTCGTCATGGGTGGCGTACAAACCGGTGGATGTGGCGTATAACGTGGATATACAGACGGTAGCGCAGATCGAAACGCAGAGTGTGGAGCTGGAAGGCATGAGCATTGAGGACAGCACGGTGCGCGTCTATCCGCGCGACGCCGTTGCGGCTCATATCATCGGTTATCTGGGACGCATTACGGAGGACACGCTGGATGACTACGGCATTGCGGCGGATGCCAAGGCGGGTACGGAAACTAAAAAAAGCCTTAAAGATTTCGGTTACAACGATGAACAGATAAATGCCATGATGCAGACAGTGGCGGAGAAAAAGAAGGAAGCCAAGAAAGGCCTGGCTTCCGGGGGCTTGCTGGCGATGGGCTACGGCGTGGACGACCTGATCGGCGTGGAAGGCGTTGAGAAGTCGATGGAAGCTTATCTCACAGGGAACTATTCCGAACGGCAGGGCAAGCAGCAAGTGGAGATCGACAACATGGCGGTGGTGCAGAACGTGCTGTCGTCCACCGAGCCGTCTCAGGGCTACAACGTAATGCTGACGCTGGATATTCCGCTGCAGCTGGCGGTGGAGAAGTCTCTCGCGGACAACATACCCAAGATTCATCAAGCGCAGGTGGATGATTTTGAGGCGGACAGGCTCAAACCGGAAAAGAGTCAGAAATACAAGGATATAAAGGATATCAGTGAGCTGGACCTGGCCGAGTCGGGCGCAGCGGTGGTCATGAAGGTGGACACGGGTGAGGTGCTGGCGATGGCAAGCTATCCGTCGTTTGACCTGAACCTGTTTACGGGCGGCATCGACGACGATATCTATCAGGCTCTGCGCAAGGATCCGGCCACGCCGCTGTTCAACAAGGCGATTGCCAGCCGCGCGACGCCGGGTTCCATATTCAAGATGGTGACGGGCCTCGGCGCGCTGATGGAAGGCCAGAACGACCCAAGCAAAGGAACGACGCTGGACGACCTCATCACCTGTCACAAGGTATATACCGAGGGCATACTCGATACCAAGAACGCGCCGGAGTGCTGGCTGAAGAGCAACAACGAGGCGAAACATGGAAATCAGGACATCGTGAAAGGCCTTGAGCACAGCTGCAACTATTACTTCTATACGCTGGCATACCGCATGGGCATCGACCTGCTGGGCAAGTGGGGCGACAAGTTCGGGCTGACCTCGTCCACCGGCATCGAGCTGCCTGGCGAGCTGGTTGGCCAGATCGGCGGGCAGAAGTTGCTCTATGATCCGAGCAAGGACATCAACCATCAGGCTTCGGCGCTGCCCAAGCTGGTGATGGAAACGGGCCAGTTTTCCGTGACCAACCAGATCAAGGAATATGCGAAAGGCGTGGGTGTCACCTATACTGACGAGCAGGTGCTGGACGCGGCCAATGAGATCGTCAAGTTGATGGGAATCAAATGGGAAGCAAAAAAATCGGGTAATATCACTATCACAGAGGACGAGGCCGGCGTGTCTATCGGCCAGCACATCCGTGATATATTGTTCGACAAGCTGGCTATATCCAAAAAGGTGTCGGGCAATCTGTCGTCACAGATCTCCGGCGTACTGACGGAGCTGCAGTGGACAACCACCCAGACGGTGGCGACGGGCATCGGCCAGGGCATCACCGCGGTGACGCCCATCGCGGTGGCGCGGTATGTGGCAGCCATTGTCAACGGCGGCACCGTCTATCAGGCGAACATCGTAGACAAGGTGGTGGCGCAGGACGGCACGGTGGTGCTGGACAAGCAGCCGGAGGTATTTGATACGCTGGACGCGCCGCCGGTGTTTCTCGAGAAAATCATGGAGGGCATGCGGGGCGTGGTAAACGAAGAAGAAGGCACGGCCATTGACTATTTCGATGGATTTGATTACCGTGACGATATCGGTGGAAAGACAGGTACGGCGCAGGTGTCGAAGATCGATTTGGAGAACAACAGTTGGTTTGTGAGCTTCGCGCCTTTCAACAATCCGGAAATCGCGGTGGTGGTTTATGTGCCGCACGGTTACAAAGGCGGTCTGTCGTCATATGTGGCGCAGGACATTATCCAGTATTATATGGATCAGAAGCAGATTGTGGCGGAGCAAACGATACCCGATTCCAACGCTCTGGTCTATTAGACAGCCGTTCAGACAAACAATTTGAGCGGTCAGGCAGGAATAATGCTCATATTTGTAGAAAAATGACCGATATATATTATTGGGGACAAGTGTGGGGGGAATATGGGCATCACCATCAAAGGGAAATCAGGCGGTGTGCTGGAGATTTCGATGCAGCCGCTTGCGTCGTATTCGGACATCAAACTGGCCATCAGCGATAAGCTTTCAAAAAACAAGGATTTCTTTACCGGCACCGATGTTAAGGTTCTGTTTTCCGGTAAAACGCTTTCCCGCGCCCAGAAGCAGGAACTCAGGCGCATGCTTCTGATGGATTATGATATTAAAAATGTAACGTATGCGGACGAGGTGCCTGAAAGCCTGGTGGAAGTCGGAACCGTCACCTCAAATGACGCACCGGCTGAAAATTCGAGCCGCGTATCGCTTGTTTCCAGAGAGTATTTTAATGCGAAAAGCGTCTTCGTATCACATACGCTGCGCAGCGGTCAGCGTGTGGAATGTGAGGGCGATGTTGTTGTGCTGGGAGACGTTAACGACGGCGCCGAGGTAATCGCCGGAGGCAGTATCGCCGTGATGGGCGCGCTGCGCGGGCTGGCGCATGCGGGCGCGACGGGACGCAGCGACGTGGTGGTAGCGGCCAGCATTTTGGGGCCCAAACAGTTGCGCATCAGCGGTAAGATTGCCGTGTTCCCATCGGACAGGCCGGGTGACGTACCGGAAATTGCGGAATTCAAGGAAGGCAGCATTGTCATACGGCCGATGAAGCTGCAGAAAAAGGCTGCATTGAGAGCGGAGTAATATCGAAAACAATTTTGGAGGGCTGGTTTGTATGCAGAATGTCATCGTGGTGACATCAGGTAAGGGCGGCGTCGGTAAAACGACCACTGTAGCCAATTTGGGCTCGGGTCTGGCGAATACGGGGAAAAAAGTAGTATTGATCGATACGGATATAGGACTGCGGAATCTTGATGTGGTGCTGGGCTTGGAGAACCGCATCGTCTATGATCTCGTCGATGTCGTGGAAGGCACCTGCCGCATCAAACAGGCGCTGATCAAGGACAAGCGTTTTGACGGGCTTTATCTGCTGCCTGCCGCGCAGACGCGGGATAAAATGGCGGTGAACCCCGAACAGATGGTGAAGCTGGTGGCTGAGCTGGAGCAGGAGTTCGACTATATATTGATCGATTGCCCGGCCGGCATCGAACAGGGCTTTAAAAATGCGGTGGCCGGCGCAAAATCCGCCATCGTGGTGACAGTGCCTGAGGTGTCCGCCGTGCGCGACGCCGACCGGATCATCGGCCTTTTATCCGCTGCCGGTATCGACGACGCGCGGCTGCTGGTGAACCGTATGCGTCCGGATATGGTCAAGCGTGGAGACATGCTCGGGCTGGACGATACACTGGATATTCTGGGCATAAGCCTCATTGGCGTGGTGCCGGAGGATGAGAAGATCATCCGGTCGTCCAACGTAGGTGAGCCAATCGTGCTGGCGGAAAAATCACTTGCCGGCAAAGCTTACCGCAACATCGTTCGGCGTATACTCGGTGAGAAGGTGCCGCTTCTGGATCTGGAGGAAGACGGCGGTTTCGGAGCCAAGCTGAAAAGACTGTTTGGAGGCAAATAAGGGGGGTAGTTATGGCATTCGGTAAAAAAGTCAGTTCCAGCAACGTGGCGAGAGAACGTCTGAAGCTTGTACTGATCCACGACCGCGCGGGAACATCACCTTCCAGCAATGTGATGGAAATGCTTCGTAAAGAGATATTTGCCGTCATTTCGAAGTATTTCGAGGTGGTGGAATCCGATTTCGACGTGGAAATCAGGAATTCGTCTGACATACAAAGCAGCGGTGCCACGAGGCTGACCGCCAATATTCCCATCAGGAGGATCAAAAGCCTCGGGCCCAACAGATACTGACGGGCGTTTAAGGCCGGTACATCTCGACGAGCTGGTTCACCCAGGCGCGGTTCGGCCCTTCGATGATGGAGAACGGCTCCTTGCTGTCCGTGCTGCCCTGCTCAAAGAGCAGTATTTTAACACCCTCGCGCGTTTGCCCGCCGATGACCTGCAGGTAGAACAGCGCGTAGGGGACAAAGCCATCCTTGTAGATGATCAGAGATACCTCTCCCCACGGCTTTTCCAGTATTGAATCATAACGCGTATCGCGGACCACCGGCACCTTGATGACCTCGGTCATGCCGTCCTGGTCCGTTTCGTATGTCTGGCCCGTTTCCAATACCACCACCTTCGCGCCGGCGATGGGGGATTCGTTATACCCTTCCAATACACGCAGCGTGAGCTGTGCCGTATCGGCGGTAGCTGCAGTGCCAAACACTGCCACGGTTGACGGCGTGAGCGTGGCAGCCAGTACCACGGCGCCGATAACCAGCAGCAGGCAGATGCCTGCTGCCGCAGCGAGCGTATGCCTATCCTTACGTTTCTCCATTTTCTTCACCTCAAGGCTATGTATATGCGCTTCGAGTGTGCAAAATAATCATTTAAATAACCGTAGCGAAAGCGTACGAAAACGGATATAATAACGCCAATACAAGATTTAACCAAAGGAGAGGGATAAATGAGCCGTTTAAAGTTTGATTTCAATAATATGCTGGCGGAGATGACAGGCGGAGGCGGCTTCACAAAAGCGGAGCTGGCACAGTCTGCTGATATGATGAAAAACGCGTGGTGCGCGTTGGGCAACAAGCCGCTGGGCTTTCGGAGGCTG
Organism: Bacillota bacterium; assembly: GCA_023396555.1. GTDB lineage: Bacteria > Bacillota > Clostridia > Christensenellales > SZUA-584 > SZUA-584. The sequence continues at coordinate 15,207 of JAEWWC010000230.1, read as the reverse complement.
CCCAAGGGTCAGGCGGCGCTGCTGGACGATATCATAGCGACGGCGCAGGACATAAGCGGGAGCTTCGACAACTTTGTGGTGCTGGGCATCGGCGGCTCAGCGCTGGGTCCCATCGCGGTGCATCAGGCGCTCTCCACCGGTGAAGAGAAGGTTAAGCTGTATGTGGAGGATAATGTGGACCCGGTGCGCCTTAAGCGCGTGTTCGGCGGGCTGGACCTGAAGCGAACGATGTTCAACGTAGTCACCAAGTCGGGCAAGACTTCGGAGACGATGGCGCAGCTGATGTATGTGGCTGGAGCGCTCGAAGAAGCGGGGCTGCCTATGTCGGCCCATGTGATCGCGACGACGGACGAGAAAAACGGAGACCTGTGCCGTATCGCCAAAGAGGAAGGGCTCAAGACGTTCATCATCCCCGGAGATGTGGGCGGGCGGTTCTCCGAGCTGACGCCGGTGGGACTGCTGCCCGCGGCGGTGTGCGGCATCGACATCCGCGCGCTGCTGGAAGGCGCGGCGTATATGGACGAGCTGTGCATGCAGGAGACGAACAATCCCGCGCTGATGTTCGCGCTGTTTCATGTTCTGGGTATGCGCAAGGGCTTTGACATCAGTGTGATGCTGCCGTATGCTGACAGCTTGAAGTACATGTCCGACTGGTACGCGCAGCTGTGGGCGGAATCCCTCGGCAAGCGCTACGGAAGAAACGGCAAGGACGTTTACGCGGGCCAGACGCCGGTGAAGGCCCTGGGTGTGACGGATCAGCACTCGCAGATACAGCTGTATACCGAGGGGCCGTTCGACAAGATCATCACATTCCTCAAGGTGGAGAAGTTCGGCAACGACCTCGCGATACCGGCGGCGTTCGGCTACATTGAGGACCTGCAGTTCCTCGCGGGCAAGACGTTCGGGCAACTGCTGGAGGCGGAACGGAGCGCGACGGAATACGCGCTGTGCAAGGCGGGCCGCGCCAACCTCACCATCACGCTGCCGGAGGTATCGGCTTACACTATCGGCGCATTGCTGCATTTCTTCGAGATGGCGACGGCTTACGCGGGCGAGATGCTGGACATCGACGCGTTCGACCAACCCGGCGTGGAGGAGGGCAAGAAGGCCACGTTCGCGTTGATGGGCAAGGCGGGTTTTGAGCAGAAGAAGGCGGAGCTGGACTCTCGCCCCGCCAAGGACATGTCTCTGGTCATCGAATAAACAAAATGGAGGTATTATTATGGGACTGCTTTCATGGTTGGTTTTAGGCGGACTTGCGGGATGGGTTGCGAGCATTATCATGAGACGCAACGCCTCCATGGGCATTATCGCGAATATTATCGTCGGTATTGTCGGTGCATTGATTGGCGGTTTTATCATGAATTTGTTGGGAGGGCAGGATATCACCGGATTTAACCTGAGCAGCTTTTTAATCGCTCTTCTTGGCTCGGTGGTGCTGCTGGCGATCATCAATCTGATAAGCAGAGGCAGGGCGAGATAGCCGGGTATCGTTTGTTCATATTGTCCATAGAGAGCCATCATTTTATGGACGATGGCTCTTTTTGTTTATAGCGGGCCGCAAACGGAATTACGTTGATATTATCACAAAAACATGATATGTTGAGTCTGGATATACCCGACATACATTATTAAATCAAACCAACATCGGGGGTGCCGGACATGGAAAAACGCAACGATTACGTACTGGTTAACATCACGGAACAGCTCGTCAGGAAAAAGGTGCGCGAGACGATGAAGGACTTCGATATGTGCCAATGCGAGATGTGCTTTCTGGATGCCTGCGCGATCATACTCAACCAGCAGCTGGATTCACATTACGTGACCACCAAAAAGGGCGAGCTGTTGACGTTGCTGGACGCAACGGGATATCAGTACAAGACGGACCTCACGGTGTCGGTGCTGCAGGCGCTGAAAGCCGTGCAGGCGCAGCCGCAGCATTAGTATCAGCACAGTATGTCAAATATCCAAAAAGGCGGTAAGAACTATGAAGCTGAAGGTTCTGGTGGGCAACGGGAAAAAGATCGGCGCTCTTGTTTTGCCGTTTCTGGTGGCCGGTGTGGCGCTCAACATACTGTTTCCGTCTGTCTTTGCTGTGGGCGGTCCGCCGCTTTGGCTGATGGTGGCATCCATCGTGCTGCTGATTCCCGGTATCATTCTGTGGTTCTGGTCGGTCGCGCTGATACTGACGAAGATACCTAAGAAGGAGCTGATCACCACCGGCCCGTACGCGCTGATGAAGCATCCCCTGTATACCGGTGTGGCACTGCTGGTGCTGCCGTGGGTGGGCTTTCTGCTGAACACATGGCTGGGCGCGCTGATCGGTATCATCGTGTACATCGGCTCGCGGCTGTTCTCGCCTGAGGAGGAGCAGCTGCTGGCGAAGATATTCGGTGAGAAGTGGACGGCGTACAACGGGAAAGTGCTGTTGCCGTGGCTGTAAAGGATTATTTGTAAAATATAAGGTATAAGGGAGAAGGTATTGGTCCTAATCTAAAGATATTGCGGCAGAGGACGCGGAAGACATTCGGTGTCTGCAGAACAAAACCAGGAAGGAATGTGTTCAAATGGTCGGAGTAGAGATTGATATGGTTGTGACTGACAGCCTGAAAGCCCTTGAATTATATGAAAAAGTGTTTGATATCGAACGGGTTGAGGTTACAAACTTCCCAAAAGGTCAAAATGAAGTCGTTTTTACCCTGCACGGCGTCCGCTTTCACATGCTGGATGAAAACCCGGAATTCCAGTTGAATGCACCAACTCCGGATGCACCCAAGTCGATTTGGTATAATATCCTCGTCCCTGATATAAGTGAAACATTTTCAAAAGCTATCAGTGCGGGCTGTACCGAGGTGCAGCCGGTGGCAGAGATGCCTGATTTTGGAGCGTCAAACGCCATATTTATGGATACTTTCGGTTACGTATGGATGCTTCATCAGATACATAGGGAAGTAAGTTTTGAAGAACGCATACGGCTTTGGGAGGAAAAAGGGATAAATAGTCATTGATACATAGCCTCTTGGGAAAATATTTGACAAAGGAGCCCATACACAAAACTGTTCAGAGCTGTTCCGCATCAGGAGCAGCTTTTTGGTACCCTATGTTTCTTCCGTCATGCCTGCTTACGATCAAGCAATCATCGCAGGGAGTGGGGGCGTATCATATCAGATTTATCCGAGATGCTTATCATTTCTTCACAGTATGCTTCATACGGCCTCAACTTTTCGTAGTTTCTCGAAAAACAAAGCCTGCTGTCTATTTGCTTCAATAATATATCTGTGGAATTTTCATTGATTAAACGACAGACTTGTCTGGTATCAAGGCCGAGTATCCTGCATGCCTCCAGAGTCGGACAGAAATTTCTGGAATGAAATATGACTCTGTCCTTGGATTTATGCACGATGGGCGCTTCGTCGGGCATGATCCGGAAGCGTTCCAGTAAAAGCCGGTAACCCGATTCAAGCAGGTCCGGAGATATGAATCCGAAGCTTGCTCTGTTTTTCTGAAACCATGCCGTTCTTCTGCTGACAGAATCCTGGTTTAATTCACGAAGTACATTGTCGTCTGCATTCCGCAGCCGGATGATTTCGTTTCGGACATCTTCCCGGTACAAGACTGAGCATTCGGCTTTAAGAATTCCATCAATGACACTGATTTTGGCTGCCGATTTGTGAAAAACATTCGTACAGGGGATGTTTATCCGCTTTCTACCCTGCATAAGGGTCTCCTTAATAGAACAGCCATAAACGATAGCCGTAATTTCCGACCAAACCGCGGCAGAGGCACACATCGGGCACGGCTCATGGGTACTTATCAGAATGCAGCCCCGAAGTTTCCTACCCAGCTTCTTGCTGGCTTCTCTGATAACATTGAGTTCCGCGTGAGATGTGGGATCGCCTTCACTACTGTCTCTGTCGTGTGAGGCGGCGATAAGCACTCCGTCTTTTACGATAACAGCGCCAAAGCCGTTATTGCCTTCCCGAAGGCTGATTTCGGCTTCTTCGATCGCGATTTTCATGAAACGTTCGTATTCCATGTTGCCCCCTTCGCATGTAAATATCATTACAAAATATCACAGATATAGAGATCGGGCAAATAAATTTCATAATGCCTATATCCAAAATAATGGGGTGGCGGGACTTGCCAATGGGTTATTTTTGAAAATAAAAAATGCCACCACAGACGATGGCATTTTTCTGATGAGCGTTTACGTGGCGGCGGGTTTGCTGCCCAGCCGCGTTTTCATGTCGCGGATCATGCGGTGTACGGGCGGTATCGCCGCGATGACGACGCAGATAGCGAGGTCCACCAGCGCGAAGGAATTGTAGCCCACGGAGTAGGCCAACGCGGTCTGACCTGCGCCTGCGTATTCGCCGAAGAACACCACGCCGGATATGGTATGCGCGATGAAACGGAGCACACCCGCGATCACCATGCCGGGAACGATGCTCTTTTTAAACAGCCCCGCGAGGCCCAGCACCGTGAAAGCGATGGTGTAGTCCAGCAGGAACTGCGCCCAGTGCACCACATAGAAGTCCTGCAGGCACTGCAGCAGGCTGTAGGCCAGCCCCACCAGCAGCCCCTTGGGCGTGCCGTAGATGTAGGCGAACAGCATGATGGGCAGCATGCTCGCGGGCGTGATGGAACCGCCCTGCGGCAGCTCGAACACCTTGATGAACGACAGCAGGAACGCGAGCGCCAGGCACATCGCGGCAAGGGACAGTTCGCGCACCGTCCAGCTGCTGTGCGCGTCACGGCGCTTGCGCAGCACGGATACCAGCACCAGCGCGCCGATCACCAATATCGCGGCGGCAACGATGAGTATCCATGCACGGTTGGCGTCCAAAAATGCCCCGAAGTTCTCGCTGAATGTTTCGTAGTTCTCCATAAAAAACACCTCGTCAATAGTATTGTCCGCATGAGGCTTAATCTGAAGGAGAGAAGACGCCCGCTTATTAAAAAAGGACATACCCGCGTATATCCCCTTTAAAAAAGCAAAGACCCATGCACCGCACAGGTCTCGTAAGACGTGAATCTTGCTTCCCTACGTTGGAATGACCCAACAGGTTCAAAGGGTTTTGCGCTCAGCGCATCTCAGCCAAATATGGCACCCCCAGCGGCTGTCTGCATTATACCGCTCTCCGGGCGGAAAAGTCAAGGCTGTATGATGCATTTCATACTGTATGCAGGAGGCACTCATTTCTTTTTAAGTCCGGCTGCCGTTAAGCAGACGCCCGCAGCGATGACGACCGCTGTGATAAAGAATATTGTGGGCATGGGCGGTTGATTGGCGTAATCCATAGCGTTGGTGTACCATTCGCCTTTAATCACCATATCGTTGCGTTGTAGCATAAGAAGCATGAAAAACTCAATGATGAGCAACAGCAGGCCCGCCATCGCCGATACCCAGCCCGCAGTAAACAGCCGTTTTTTTGTATTCAGCTTTAGAATGATATCCATATACGACTCGGCAGACACGGGGGTTCCGGAACCACCTTCCGGCAGCGCAGCCGCGTTGCCCAGCAGTTCATCCGTAGAGATCGCAAAGGCTTTGCTGAGCGCGAGTATATTTTCAATGTCGGGCGAAGACTGCTCCGTCTCCCACTTAGACACGGCCTGGCGGGAAACGCCGACGATTTCCGCCAGCTGCTCCTGTGACAGACCGGCTGCTTTGCGCAGCAGTTGTATTCTTTCTCCTATGGACATCTCGTGAACACTCCTGATGATTTTTTATCATTATAGCTCCGGGAGCGGCAGTTCTCCACCATGATTGCACGGCAGCCTGTCAACCAACGGTTGCATTTAGCCGGTAACAGACGTATTCATCTGACTGAGAGGTATATCGATGACAAGCGGCTCGTACAGCAGTTCCCCGTCTTTGCCGAACGGCACGAACTCAATAGAGATGTCCTCCTTGCTGCTGAGCAGCGAAAAAGGAACGTTGTCATAGCCTGCCGAGCCGCCGTTAATCCAGAAATTGCAGTTGTGGTACCAGGCGAAATGCCCGCCCTGATGAACGATGATGTCGAAGTAATATGTCTGATAGCCCTTGACGGAACTGTCGGTGGTCTTGGTGGAGAGCATCAGGCCGTCTTCCGTAAAGCTCAGCAACGTGACTTCGATGGATAACGGCCCCTGAACAGCCTTATACTCGCCAGACCCGAAGCGGAACTGCGCGTCCGGCGTCATGATGTCCGCTGTGCCCGCATCCGTTTCCATCTGCGTAACGGTCAGCCAAAGCATGCTGACGGCATTGCCTTTGTCGTCGGAGAGCGTGCCCGCGCCCTGGATGGTGCCGCGCACATACACGGCGCTCCCGTTTTGGAGATCCGGTATGTTCCCGCCCGCAAATTCGAGGACGGCATAAGCGGGGGACTCGCTGCCGTTGCTGTAGCCGTTGGCATAGTAGACGATCGTATCACCCGTCTGCTGACGCTCGCTGACGATCATGAAAGGGCTGGAGAATTCCTTCCCCTTGTACGCGTCGGGGTTTGCATAGATTTCAGCCGCGTGCGCAAAGCTGTAAACGGAGCTGTCCGCTGCAGAATTCTCCGGCAGAGGGCTCTCGTGCTGCGCCTTTTCTGTGGGTTGGGCAGTGGACGCTTGCTCCGGAGGTTGTGCTGTCCTGTAGCAGCTGCAAAGGACGGTGGCTGTGGCCAATATCATTCCGAAAATGAGTACTCTTCTCATGCTTGCCCCCTCCAGAATAATGTTTGCTATTGTAACCGATAAGCGAAAATACCATATGAGCTGATGTTAAATGTATAACCATAGTACAAATAAATGGAACAGGCGTCAAGCATATGGGAGGGTTTTGCTAAAAAGACCGGGCTCTTCGGAACAGTTTCAGTTATTGTCCGGCTTGTGGCGGATGGGGAAGAGGTTGTCCTCGGCGGTCACCATTCGCCTTGAACGATTCCGTCCGTGTGATCAAGGTAAAAGTGCCGAGTGTCGAAATAATTGACGCCCGAGCTGCCGAAGGTGGTATCTACGTTGACCCAAACGTCTTCGCCGGAGACGTAAGCCTGATTCCATGCATGGTCGCCCCATTTGGTGCCGGTGTATCCAAGGCCGGTGAGGAACCGGACATGGACATCCACCGCGCGGCACATCGCCACATACAGGCAGGCGAAGTCGAAACAGACACCGGTGCGGGTGTTGAACGCAACGATGGCACCCGAAGACACCCGCGAGGGATCCTGTGTGATCATGGCGGCTTTTTCGTTGTCGTATGTAAGGTTCTCGCAGATCCACATGTAGATCAGATAAGATTTCTGTCGGTCGTCCGTTTCAGAGCCGACGATCTCCCGGGCGGCGGCGTCGATTTCGTCGTTTGACTGAACCGCTTCGCTCAGCGTCATGCCGTTGAAATATCGGACAAGGTATTTGCCGGCCAGATCATTAACATCGGTTTCCGCAGTCTTGAACGAATCGCTGAACAATACCTTTATATTTTTGACCGTGTTGTTGTTCAGCAGAGGCTGAACGACGTTTTGCCGGACAACCTGATACGGCGCGGACTGGCTGGCGTATGTCGATATGAGCGGGCTGTTGAAATAGCTGGTGTAGAAGTTCAGCAGTATGGTGAAAAGCAATACCAGCCAAACGGCTTTGGGCAGCTTCCACAGCGCGCTCACGACCCGCCGGGCGGGGCCCCGCAAGGAGCAGACCGCGGACGCGATGGCGTTGGACACCGGAGTCAGCGCGAATATGGTGAAGGGCAGCGCCAACAGGTGGAGCAGTGCGCCGATGAGAAACGCCAGCATCAGGAAGAAACCGAGGTATACCCAGAAAGCGTGGAACTCCAGCATGCCCCGCAGGTCCGGAATGAGCTGATACATCCAGTCCAGCACCGGCTGGCTGGAGAGCAGCAGCTTGGTCAGCCATGCCGACAAGAGTATGGCTGCCAGCAGTATAACGCTGTTCAGCAGCGAAGAGAAGGAGCGGCGTACGCAGTCGTGGGTCAGCGGAAAGATGATGCCTGCCAGAATCGGGACTGCAAACAGGCAGGCCATGGCCAAAGTGACGATATTGATGCTGCTGAGTATATCCATTGTACGTCCATCTCCTTTCCCGCATTATTGCCAAAGCCCGAAGAAATAAACCCATGCCGCCGATTCCGATATATGACAGGCATGAAAAGGCTGTGTTTTGACTACTATCATTATAACCTTTATACCGGATGTATGGTGTTACAACAAGTGAAATAAGTGTAAACTCGCTCATCAGCCCGTAGCGCTGGCGGAATTTGCGGGGAAACATTGTCAAAGCCTGCCGCCGTGTATTAAAATGGTTGGGACAGGAGGCGAGGGCATGTACCACTTTTTCGGATATATGGCGCGGATGAAGCACATCAAGCGGTGGGGGCTGATGCGCAACACGCGCGACGAGAACATACAGGAGCATTCGCTGCAGGCTGCGATGATTGCGCATGCGCTGGCGGTGATCAAGAACGCGCGCTTCGGCGGCAGCGTGGACGCGGAGCGCGTGATGGCGCTGGCGGTATACCACGAGGCGGGAGAGGTGATCACGGGTGATCTCGCGACGCCCATCAAGTATTTCAACCCCGAGATCAACAATGCGTACAAGCAGATCGAGCGCGTGGCAGAGGACAAGCTTTTAGGCATGCTGCCCGACGAGCTGCGCGAGGCCTACGCGCCGCTGGTGAAGCAGCGGGACGATGATGAGGCGCATGCCATCGTGAAGGCAGCGGACAAGATCTGCGCGTACCTCAAGTGCGTGGAGGAGCTGTCCGCGGGCAACACCGAGTTTGCCAAGGCCAAGAAGGCGCTGAAGAAGACGATAGACGATATGAAACGCCCCGAGGTGGACTACTTCATGAAGACGTTCGTGCCCAGCTTCGAGCTGACGCTGGACGAGCTGAACTGAAAGGATGAAGCGCATGAGCCGGACGGCGCTGATCACCGGAGCGGCCACGGGCATCGGCCGCGAGACTGCCAAGCGTTTTGCCGCAGAGGGCTGGAATGTGGCGGTGCATTATAACCGGAGCGAAGCCGCCGCGCAGTCGCTGGTGGACGAGCTCAAAGCCCGCCACGCGAGCGCGATAAAGGTGCAGGCGGACGTGCGCGACCCATACGCCGTGAAGGCAATGGCAGAGAAGGTGTGCCGTGCATTCACCCGTATCGACGCGCTGATCAATAACGCGGGCATCGCGCAGCAGAAGCTGTTCACCGACATCTCCGCGCGGGAGTGGGACGATATGTTCGACGTGAACGTGAAGGGCGTGTTCCACTGCTGTCAGGCGGTGCTGCCCGGCATGATATCGCGCAAGGCGGGATGCATCGTGAACGTATCCTCGATGTGGGGTGAGGCGGGTGCGTCGTGCGAAGTGCACTACAGCGCCGCGAAGGCCGCCGTGATCGGGCTGACCAGGGCGCTCGCGAAGGAGGTGGGGCCGTCCGGCGTGCGCGTGAACTGCGTAACGCCCGGCGTGATCGCTACGGCGATGACCGCCCATCTGGACGAAGACGCCATCGCCGTGCTCAAGGACGAAACGCCGTTGGGTGTGATCGGCTCCCCGCGCGATGTAGCCGAAGCGATATATTACCTCGCGTCCGACAGGGCCGCTTTCGTGACGGGTCAGGTGCTGGGGGTTAATGGCGGTTTTGTGATATGACGCAGCCGCGCATAATGCGGTTGTCTTTCATAACCCGGCCGGCGGGTTGCCGGCTTCCAATACGGATTCATTTTCAGAGCTTGATTCGTCGACAGTCGGTTCATCGCTGAGGGGAGCTTCCTCTTCTGTGACAGACGCATCGGCTTCCGGCTTCACATCGCGTTCAACTTCGAATACCGGCTGCGTATCCACTTCCGGATTGGCGGGAGGGTTTTGCACTTCCGATGCCAGAAGCCTGCCCAACAGCGTGGACAGTTGCATTTTCTCATCCTCGGACAGCACCGAAAACAACTGGCTGGCGTCAGGGTCTTCCGGCGCATGATCGCGAAGCCAGTGGCGGCCTTCTTCCGTCATCACGATATCCCGGTTACGCTTGTCGGCATCGTTCTTTTTACGCCGTATCAGGCCCTTCTTCTCCAGCTTGGCGAGCAGTTCGCTCAACGAGCCGGACTTGATGCCGAGCAGGCCTTTGATCTCCTGCTGGCCGATCCTTTCGTGTTCAGCAAGCAGGGACAATATGCGGTAACGGCTGCTGCCGTCCTGTGTTTGGAGCAACGGGTTTCGGCTGATAAGCTGCAACTGCATCAGCAGCGTATCGTCGATGCTCAGCAGAACGGGGGCGATGGAAGGCTCCGGCTGCGGGGGATCCTCTTTTTGCAGGCTGCGGGCATATTTTTCGCCCTTCCGGCAGTGAGGCGATTTCAATGGGCAGTGCTTATCGCACAGCGGGCAGCGCTCTTTATCCTTTTGACGGCTCATAGTATCTTATAACCTTTCCGAATTTAGTTCGGTACCTAACTAAAAAGCATATTATCACAAGGGGAAGGGGATAGCAAGGCGCCTAAATATTATTTGTATGCAGTAATATGGGTGGCGGTGCAACGGGAAATAAAACGCCGTACGGATATCTACACCGTACGGCGTTTGCAATGGATACAGTGGTACTTACTGATTCAGGTCGTTGCTGACGCGTGTGATTGCGAGGTCCTTGCCCACGGCTTCCTTGTTCATTCTACGGAGGAAGGTAAAGCTGCCCAGCCCGGCAAAGAGCCAGCCGAGCGCGATGCTGCCCCAGAGCGGGCCGGTTTCAAAATATTCCGGCAGGAAGGGTGCGATAATCATCATCTTGGCCAGTTCGAAGACATCGACATCATATCCCTGATCGGTAAAGAACTGATACTCCACAATACCTTGGCTGGTGAGTACGGCGATATAGGTGAACACGACCAGAACAATTATCATTATCCAGGTCATGCCGGGGCCGCGCTTGCCGCGGAGCAGCAGATAGCCCTTGTAAGACAGGAACGCCATGATAAAGCCGCTGATCCCCGCGATATAGCCCAGCATGCCGATGAGCACCCACGGGATGATGCCAATGATGCCGCCCAGCACAGCGCCCAAGAGTCCGGTGAGGTAGCTGCCTGTCTCTGCGCGCTCACGCTTGATCTCCGTGGTGGCCGCGGTCAGCTTTTCGTGGCAGGGGGCGCACATCTGCTGGACAAAACCGCCCTGCAGGGTATAGCCTTCGCCGCTGTCCTGACCGCAGACCGCACAGCCCGAACGGTAGCCTTTTTCGGCCAGAAATGCTGTGGCTTCATCCAAAAACACCGCGACATCCTCCGCCTTGATGCGCTTGATCTCGCTGTTGAGCATCACGGACACGGCGCTGCCGTTCAGCTGCGCCGTTTTCGCGCGATACTTTTTGCGGTTCTCCTTTAAGAAAAGGTTGATCTCCTCGATGCTGACGCCGCTCTCACGTCCGATGAAGAAGTGAACAAAGGCGCTGGAGGACATCGCGTTGTAAACGACATTGACGTAGATGCCGTTTCTGCTGCCGTAGGCGATATCTCCGTACCGCTTCAGGCCGCTCAGGTCCATGATCTTTTCCAGCTGGGCCGACATATTGTTACCTCCTGTTTATAATGATGCGATACGCGGGGCATCGCCGGGGGCCGGCTGGCCCAATGAATACGTGGGAGATGGGACGCCGTTTATAGGGCTGGCGTACCCTGATGGAATAGGGCTTTCCACTGGCCGTCAATCTTTTTCCATACGGTGCTTCGCAGTGATCGCTTTGATTCCTTGTCTTGGCCCAGCGTAATGCTGTATGTGGCCAGCACGCACTCCGGGAACAATTCGGCTACATGAAAATCGGCGATAGTATAACCGGCAACGGGCGGGAAGGTATCCCCGTTATATAGCGGAATACCCGTCACGAACTCCCGAATTCGAAAAAATCGCCGGAGAGCAGCGATTCGATCTTTTCGGCACATTGCCGGACTTCAGTCTGCAGCAGCGCTTCTTCCAGCGACAGCATGCGGGCAGCAAGGGCTTTATCTGAGTCGTTCATAGGCAAAATGGATTATTCGTTGTCGGAAATGAGCTTCTCCAGCTTGTTTTTCACCCGCTGAAGCGCGTTGTCCACCGACTTGACGCTGCGGTTCAGCTCGTCGGCTACCTCGAAATAGGACTTGCCTTCGATGTATTTTTTCAGCACCTGCATCTCCAGCGGAGAGAGCAGCTTGCCCATTTTGGATTCGATGTTGGAATAGTCTTCCCGGCCGATGATGATATCTTCCGGGTTTGAGACCTTGGAACTGGATATCACGTCAATCAGCATGCGGTCCGACTCCTCGTCGTAGGCCGGTTTGTTGAGTGACACGTACGAGTTGAGCGGGCGGTGCTTCTGGCGTGTGGCCGTTTTGATGGCGGTAATGATTTGCCGCGTGATGCACAGCTCGGCAAAGGCGCGGAAGGACGTCAGCTTGGAGGAACGAAAATCACGAACGGCTTTATACAGGCCGATCATGCCCTCCTGAACGATATCCTCCCTGTCCGCACCGATGAGAAAGTAGGAACGCGCTTTTGCGCGTACAAAATTCTTGTACTTATTGAGCAGATACTCGAGCGCATCGCCGTCGTAGCCGCGCGCAAGCTCTGCAACGGCTTCATCGGTTAAGTCCTCGTAGTTTAAATATGTTTCTTCCAATGAAGACTTATTGTACGTGGTCAATGCCTGTCCTCCTGTCAACCGACCGTTGCTAGTATTTTATTATATCTGCTGGTATGTGGACAGTCAAGCCGCCGTGTGTAGGGAACTGATACAATATTTTGATATATTTTCAGGATTCGGTGATTGAGTCAATCGACAGGCGCTTTTTGAGTTCATCTCCGGTCAGCGTGCTGCGGTGCAGCAGAGAAATATGCCTTTCCCGCGCCTGCCGCACCAATATTTTCAACTCATCCGGCGTGACGCGCACCGCGCCGGAGCCGAAGACGGAGAGCTGTTCCAGAAAATCCGCCGTGACCACTTTAAGCATCGCGCCGCGCTGACGGGCGACGCGTTGGATATGCGTATCAGCGGTGACACCGTGGCCTGTATAGACTACGGTCAGCAGGCCGTGATGCTCTTCGCGCATGGCTTCGCGCGTGCGGTATCCGTCGAATACCACCGTGATGTCCTCGCCGGTGAACCCCGCGTAATCGTCCAGCGTATTGAGCAGTCCGGTGCGGGCACCCTCCAGATTGGCGGTGTCGATATTCCATGCATGTATTACATTGTATCCATCGACGATCATTTAACGCCGTCCTGCCGGACCTTTTCGTACATCAGAACCGCGGCGGCCACTGCGGCGTTGAGTGAACCCGTCTGCCCCTTCATCGGTATGCGGGCCTTAAAGTCGCACTTTTCCAACACCAGCCGGGAGAGCCCTTCACCCTCGGAACCCACCACGATGGCGATTGCGCCCTTCATATCGATGGCAGTCGCGCTCTGACCTTCCATATCCGCTGCGACCGTCCAGACGTTTTTCGCCTTCAGCTCTTCGAGCGTGGTGGTGATGTTTGTGACCTTGACGATGGGAATGAGGTCCGCCGCGCCCGACGAAGCCTTGGAAGCGACGGCGGAGAGCGACGCGCTGCGGTGCTTGCCGAGTATCACTCCGTGCGCGCCCAGCACCTCCGCGCTGCGAATGATGGAGCCTAAGTTCCCCTCGTCGGTGATGCCGTCCAACAGTACGATGAAGGGCGGTTCGCCGCGCTTTTCCGCGAGTGCGAATATGTCCTCAATGCTGTCGTAGTCCCGCGCGGGCGCAACGGCCAGCACGCCCTGATGGTTGGCCGGCTTGCCGCCGAAGCCGAAGGGCATCGTCATGCTGTCTAGCTTGCGCCGATCCGCCCGGACGATGGGGATGTGGTGTTGCGCCGCGAGCGTGAGTATCTCGCGTACACTGGGGTCGGACAGCTCCTTGGATGCGATGAGCTTATCGATTGACCGTCCGGAGCGTATCGCGGCCTTTACCGCGTTTCTGCCGTATATGATATCCATCTAAATGCCGCCTTTCACAATTCCTTTGTGGTATTTTCTGATCTCAGATGCTTTGCCGCACGTCATCTTGCCCTCGCTGCACGCACCGCGTACACACGCCGGGCCGGCATTGGCAAACAGAGCAGGGGCCGCTTCGCACACGAGGGATAGCATGCGCCATGCCAGTTCGCGTATTTCCCACTGGGCGCGGTTGCAGCAGCGCAGAGAAAAGAAGTTCATTAACTCGCGCGCGTTCATCGTCAGCATCAGCCGCGTTTCGCAAGCCCCAGGCAGCACGAACCGGGCATCCTCGTTGGACTTTTCGCCCTCGCCCAGCCGCTCACGCCAGCCGTCGTACCAGCGCTGCATCTGGGACATCTGCGCCTCATATTCCTGCACCGCATCTTCACCCAATTCACGTATAGCAGGCGGGACGATGTAGCCGAAGCCGCCATCCGAATAGCTCACATAGCGCTGGGACTGCACCGAAAAGCTCGCGATGCGGTGCCGCGTGATTTGAGCGAGCAGCGTGCGCGACACGCCCTCGATGCCGAACGTGAAGGATGCGTGCTCTACCGTGGACAGGTGCCCGAGGTCCACGATTTTCTGCAAAAACGCGGCCGACTTTTCTGGCGTGAGATCGTCCGCGATATCGTCTATATGCGCTGGGCTGTAGCATAGCTTCGCGGCCATCGCCGCCAGCTTCTCGGCCTCCGGCGGGTAGTGCAGCAGCTTGACGTTTTGTGCGGCCTCAGGCATGTTGGCCCCCCTCGAAAAAATGTGATATGATGACGGCAAACAGCTCGTCCGTTCGCGCCGTCTGGCCCGTGAGGTGCAGATACCCGATCACGGCCTCCGCCGCGGTGGCGAGTGAGTAGTCCTCATAGCTCGCGTTTTTGGGCGGTGTGGACTTGGCGTTTTTGCCCAGCTGGAATATTTCCAGCTCGCGCGGCGTCAGCAGTGGCCTCAGCAGCAGCGCGACCTGCGCCTGCGCGCGCGCGTTTACCACGCCGGACGCCTGTTTGTGCAATGCCTCGATCTTACCCATATTATTTTTCACCAGATACGCGCGGACATACAGGTCGAATATGGTGTCTCCAATGTAAGCCAGCGCGATGGGTGAAAGCTCTCGTATTCTGTTGTCTTCCAGCGGGCGCAGTGACGCGCCGAATTTTGAGGTATTCACCGTATTATTATACACAAAAAAGGCGCACGCTACAATAACATGGGCAAAATTACGACAGGGGCAACAATATAGTGTATG
>JAEWWC010000226.1 GCA_023396555.1 Bacillota bacterium | reverse complement strand
TTCGTTGTCCGCAATTTTGGGGATATCGATCGTTTCCAGTTTCATGACTTCGGGCTCATAAAATACCTGCGCCCTCATTTTGCCTTCCATTGAAATCGCCCTCCCTCTATTTACAGAATTTCTCGTTGATCTCTTTGTCAACAAAGTCCTTGCACTGTGCCGTCACTTCCCATGCATCGCCCCATTCGCACAGATCAATCGCCCACCAGTCTCCCGTGTAGTGGGCTTTCTCAAGCAGAGCTGGAATCACTTCGTCAAAGTTGATCTTGCCGATGCCAAACGGCGCATGCGTGCTGGTGTTCTGCTCATTGAGTGAACCGTCTGAATCGATCACGTGCACTACGCCGATCATGCCATCCAGCAGCTCACAATACTCGGCGATGCCGCCTTCCAGTTTGCAACCCTCTTCGATATGGTTTGCGCCTTCCACCGCGCCCATGTGCGCGTGGCAGGTGTCAAACAGTATCTTGAAGTTGGGTTCACCCACCGCTTTTACAACCTCGGCAACGTTTTTGGGCTCGTTGATGATGAAGCCCGGCTCAAACTCCCAGACCACCAGCAGATTCTTCTCCGCTGCGATCTTCGCGCATTTCTTGAAAAGGTCTACGAAATAGGCCTTTACTTCGTCATATGTCATGCCCTCAGGCAGCACAGGCGGCGCGTCGGAATCCACGCGGATGATGCCAAAGCCCATCTTGCCGCAGAAATCAACGTTCTTTTTGAAAATATCCAAGTATTCCTGCCCCTGTTTTAAAGCATTGACGCTCCACATGTCAGCGGCGAAGTCGGCCACCTCCAGCTTGTTGTCCGCCAGTATGCTCTTCAGCTCCGCCATCTTTTCAGGCGTGCCCCAGTCGTCCGGATGTGCGTGCGGCTTGAACCCGCCCATGCTGATACCATCAAACCCCAGCTTATTAAGTCTCTGGCACAAGTCGTCCAGCTGAATTGGGTTTTTTGCATATTCTCCGAAAGTATACGCCCAACTGCCGATTGATACTTTTTTCATAGCAACCACTCCTTATCCTTTTTTAAAAATGTTTAAGGGATGTAACTATTTTCCGAGTTCACCGAACCGCGCCATGATAGCCAACGCCGGGTCCACCGGCACATCGGCGCGCCTCACATCTTTGGGAATGCTGATAACGGGTGTCTTCTTGATTGTCTTTCCTTCCAAGGCGGGCAGCCATTGCCGCTGTGCTTCCAGCATCTCAATGCACATCTCCCGCACCTCATTCAGCGTGCATTGCGTCGAGGTCAGCGGGTCCAGCGCAGCCGCCGCCACGATCAGCTCCGTATCGCTCTCCATCGCCGCTTTGACGCCCAGCCCCTGCACGTTGATATTGGTCATATTGAGCGCGGCGCACTGCGGAGGCAAGTCTCCAACCCTGACCGGGTGCAGCCCAAGCGCGTCCACATAGATTGGGCCTTCCGCGCAGCAGTCATACGGCAGGTTGGATATGATGCCATTGTTGCGGATGTTGCCGTTCAGCTTGAACAACTTGCCCGTCTCCACCGCTTCCACAATGTATGAGCCATATTCAATGCTGCGCGACGGCAGTTCCAGCGGTTCGTTCTCCAGCGCCAGCTCGCTTTCATACTTGTGGGCTACATGGGCGCACCAGTTGTAATAGGCGCCGCTCTCCCCGCCGAATGCCGGCTCGTCGCAATAAAGCTCCAAAGCCCGCTTGCTGGAACGGAACCAGGGCAGATATTCGGAAAGATGTCCGGTGGACTCGGTCATAAAATAGCCGAACTGGCGCATCGCCTCGCCCCGGACCTTCTCGTTCACATAGTATCCCGGCAGCTCGAACCGTTCCTTGAGCAGCGGGTACAAGTCGTTGCCGTCCTTTTTAATTTCCAGGAACCACGCCATGTGGTTGATGCCCGCACACAGGAAGTCGATCTCGTGCTTGGGGACATTCACATATCCGGAGATGAGATCCAGCGTCGTCTGCACGCCGTGGCACAGCCCCACGAAGTCGACGCCGGTGGTGCCCAGCGCCCAACACACCATCGCCATCGGGTTGACGTAGTTGAGTATCAGAGCGCCCGGCGCACCATACTTTTTAACCTCAGCCGCGATATCCACGATAACGGGGATGCTGCGCAACGCCCGGAACAGACCGCCCGGCCCCATTGAATCGCCGATGCACTGGTCTATGCCATATTTGAGAGGTATCCGGTAATCCAGTTCGAATGCCGATACGCCGCCCACCTGGAACGTGGTGATAATGAACTTGGCGTCTTTGATCGCATCCACCCGGTCCGTCGTGACGTAAACGGATGCTTTGAGTCCGTTGTGCGCGATGACCTTTTTGATATACTTCTCCACCTGGGTCGCTTTCTTCGTGGTGAGGGCCATCAAAGCAAATTCGGTGTCATCCATGCCCGGCGTGGCGAGTATATCCAGGATAAGCGTCTTGCAGAAAATAATGCTGCCTGCACCAATTATCGCTATCTTCCTCTTAGCCATAATCTTTGTCGACCTTTCCTATATTTATTTAATTCTCTTCTGTATTTTTTCTTGGGTTATATACGTTTGATTTTGAAGGAGTTAATTTATACGTTTAAATTCTATGTACACATTATTGCATATATCTTGTTTCGTGTCAAGATTTATTCGTATAAATTAAACCTTTTTCGTGGCAATATTTCTATTTTCAACTTATACCTATAAACCTACGATGGTCAGGGGGCTTATACAGCCCCCTTGTTATAATAGTAATACTTATGCTTTTAGACATTATGAATATACGTCACTGATAGTATTTACAGATATTTTCGGACAAATTCGAGCCCTTTGACTGCTATTTCATCGGTATCATTAACAAACGGACGCCACAGCCTCAGCAACGGCAGCGTTTCAGGAACATTCGCATTGAAAGCCTCGACCACCACGCATCCCTCGTATCCGCCTTTTTTCAACGTTTCAAAAACCTCAGGCGAAATCGCATGGCCGTATCCGGGGATGCCCCTATTGTTTTCCGAGATATGCACATGGTGAATCTTATCGATGACGCGTGCCCACGCTTCGGCTGTGTTGTATTCTTCAATGTTGCTGTGATGGGTGTCCGCCAGTATGCCCATTGTGTCCACGCCCACTTCTTCGCAGAACTCATATGCCTGCTCCACGGAATTCAGTAGATACATCTCAAAGCGGTTGAGGGGTTCCGCAGCCAGCTTGACGCCCTTCTCCCTGGCATACAGAGCGCATTCGCGCAGCCCTTCCACGGCATACTTGCGTTCATCGGCGGAAGGCCCCGTCTGCGTGGTGTTACACAGCCCTTGAAACATCGGACCACTGAACACCTTAGCGCCCAGATCGCTGGCTTTGCTGACGCAGCTTTTCAGAAAGCCGATTGCCTTTTGGCGCATGGCGGGGTCAGCGCTGATGATGTCCATATCCGACGCTACGTATACATCCAACGCACAAGGCGTCAGCTCCAGCTCATCAGCCTTTTTGGCGAAAAGGCTTACTTCTCTGGCGTCCAGACCACCCACGCCGATTTCAAATGCGTCGTAACCCCATCCTTTCAGCTTGTCAAGTATTGGCCCATGTTTCGCAAACTCCGGAGTCGCCGTCCACAACAGAAGGTTAATGCCGACTTTCATAGTGAATCTCCTTTTTCATTTTATTGAAACAGTTATCCTTCACTGATAGCTTTACGCAGTTCGGCTGCACATTCAACAATATCTCGTCCGTCAATGAACAGGCTGGACGTTCCGGCGACAAAAATATCCGCGCCGGATGCGCGCATCTTTCTGGCATTCTCAATGCTGACGTTGCCGTCCACCATAATATCGGCATCGCGTCCGTTCAGCAGCTGCCGGACATCGCAAATCTTGTCCAGCGTCGCCGGGACCAGCTTCTGACCGGCAAAGCCGGGATTCACCGTCATCACCAGCACCACGCCGATATCGTCCAGCACATAACGGAGGACATCAATCGGCGTTGCCGGATTCAGCGCCACAGCGGCTGTTGCACCCGTATCGTTGATACTCTGAAGCGTCCTCTGCAGATGGACAGTGGCCTCCGCATGCACGCTGATGATATCGCCTTTCCGCGGCTCAAACAAGCCGATGTGCCGTTCGGGTTCACAGACCATCATGTGGATATCGCACGGTATGTCCGTCATTTTTCTGATTTTCCTAACAAAGTCCGGCCCCAGCGTAAAGTTCGGTACAAACCTGCCGTCCATGATGTCTATGTGGAGATAATCGATATTCGCCTGTTCCAGCTTATTAATGCTGCCTCTGATGTCCGAAAAATCAATACACATCAAGGAAGCTGCTATCTTTCCCGCCATATCACCCTCCGATTATGGATTGACAACTACGCGCATACCTTCATGGCCTTCAGCGGCCTGAAACGCGGCGCTGATATCATCCAGACTGAAATGATGCGATATGTAGTTCTTGACGTTGATCGTCCCTGCTGCGATCAGGTCCACCGCTTTTCCGTGATGGATGGGCAGCGCGCCGTGTGCGCCATGCACGAACAGTTCTTTGTAGTGTATGATATTGGTATCCAGAGTGACGAGAGACTTATCCTTGGGCAGCCCGCCAAAGAAGTTCACTCGCGCGCGGTTTTTTGCCATATGAATGGCGTCTACCTGCGCCTGCGGGCTCGGATTTGCCGTGATCACGACATCAGCGCCCAGTCCCTTCGTCTCCTCCAGCACACGCGCCACCGCGTCTTCCTCAGAGGAAAGTACGTATACGTCCGCGCCGAAACGACGCGCATATTCCAACCGCGCTTTCGACCGCTGCACCACGATGACCCGCGATGCGCCCATACGCCGGGCTACCTCGATGATCATGCAGCCAATCGGCCCCGCCCCGATGATGACGACGGTATCTCCCAGCCGGATGTTGGATAGTTCCAGCGCATTGAGTACGCAGCCGAGCGGTTCAGCCATCGCCGCTTCATCGTATGATACATGGTCGGGAACCTTGTGCACCGGCCCGAAATTAACGACAATGCGGTTCAGCAGCACATATTCCGCAAACCCTCCCGCAAATTGGTATCCCATCGCGTAATTGATCTGGCAGTTGTTGCCGATACCCGCTTCGCAGAACGCGCATTCGCCGCACGGCACATCCGCACCGATGGCCACTCTGTCGCCTTCTTTGAACTTCGTCACGTTGCTTCCGGCTTTTACCACCTGTCCGGAGATTTCGTGGCCGATGGTCTGCGGCATATGCACGCGGCTGTTGCCGCTGTGGTATATCCGGATGTCGGAACCGCATACCGCGCACGCCTTGACACGGACAAGAACGCTGTCCTGATCCACCTCAGGCGTCGGCACTTCCTTGACAACCATTCTGTTGTAATCTTCCAAAACTGCTGCTCTCAATTTAAACCTCCGAAAGTTAATTGATGATGATAATGACTGGTTTTCATATTCCGCCTTTTCACGCACCATTTTAAGCTCTTCCGAATGATTTTGCAAATCCGTGAGAGTTAAAGTATTAAGCCTGTATGATAAGCTGCAGCAGCACTTCAATCCCTTATCGTTTTTGCAAAGCTTACTCTCTCAAAATTAAGCTCCGATATTG
>JAEWWC010000188.1 GCA_023396555.1 Bacillota bacterium | reverse complement strand
AGATTACAGCGCTGCCGCGGACGTGCTGACGCTGATCAACCGGAAGGTGGCGCACATGAATCCGGCTCTGCAGCGCATATCCCGTTTTATATCCGACAACCCGGACCGGGCCAAGTCGATGACGATCCACGACCTGAGCGTGGAGTGCAGCGTCGCGGAATCCACCGTCACGCGGTTTGTGCGCGAGCTGGGGTTTGCGAACTTCGCGCAGCTCAAGATCATGATCGCCGAATCGGTGGTCAACCAGAAAAACCGTGCGGTAACCACAACGCCTCATGTCTACGAAAACATAACCTCCGCCGATTCGGTGGATGCGATATTCGACAAGCTGATTCACCGCAATGTCAGCATGCTCAGCGAAACGCGGCTGCTGCTCGATACGGAGCAATACGAAGCTGCGGCACACGCCATCGAGCAGGCCAACCTGCTGGCTTTTCTGTGCATCGGTTCATCCTCTATCGCTGCGGAAGAGGCGGTGCAGCGTTTTACGAGCGCCGGCAAAAAGTGCATGTTTTTCCGGGACAGCAGTACGCAGCTGATGGCTTCCGCCATACTCGGGAAAAAGGATGTGCTGATCGGCATCAGCAACTCCGGTTCAACGACCGCAGTTGTCAACGGCATCCGCTTCGCACGGGAACACGGCGTCACAACCATCGGCATCACGGGCTTTCCCGATTCCCAGCTGGCACGCACCGCGGACATACCGCTGTTCTCCTCCAACAACCTCCCCGGCATTGGGGTGGACCAGTGGGAGAATACGTCGTCCAAGATATCGCAGCTGCTGGTGATCGACGTGCTGTACGGCATGTATGTATCCCGCAACGAGAACCGCATCAAAAAGCACCTGGCCGATACACGCGGCACCATTACCCATACACGCGAAAACACTTAAATTTTATATATGAAAGGAAATCTCACATGAAAGCAGCTTACTACTATGGCATCGGCGACCTGCGCGTGGAAGAAGTCCCCGTCCCCAAGATCGGCGGTAACGACCTTCTGATTAAAGTGCGGGCCGCGGCTGTGTGCGGCACCGACCTGCGCATCTACAAATCCGGCCATTTCAAAATACCGCAGGGCACAAAGCGCGTGCTGAGCCATGAGATCGCCGGCGAGGTGGTGGAAGTGGGCAAAAACGTCTCCGGTTACAGCGTGGGAGACCGCATCGCAACGCCGCCCAACGTGGGCTGCGGGCACTGCCCGTGGTGCCTCAAGGGCTTAAACCAGCTCTGCCCGGACTATGAAGCGTTCGGCATCAGCTACGACGGCGGCTTCCAGGAATACATGCTGGTGCCGGGCCGCGCCATCGAGCGGGGCAACGCCATCAAGATACCCGATTCGCTGTCCTATATCGAAGCGGCGCTCACCGAGCCACTGTCCTGCACATACAACGCGTACGAATCTCTGCACACTGCCCCGGGCGACATCGTGCTGATTGTGGGTGCGGGCCCCATTGGCGCGTGCCATGTGATGATCAGCCGCATCGCGGGCGCGGGCAAGATCATCGTGGCGGACATATCCGACGCGCGTCTCGCCGAGATACAGAAGTTCGGCGCGGACGTGGTCATCAATTCGGCAACCACGGACTTAAAGCAGGCGGTGCTGGACCTCACGGACGGCATCGGTGCGGACGTGATCATCACCGCGTGTTCCGTGCCCGAGATACAGGCGCTTGCGCTGGAGATGGCGGCACGCTGCGGACGCATCAACTTCTTCGGCGGCATGCCGCAAGGCAAGGAAATCGTACCGCTCAACACCAACCTAATACACTACAAGGAACTGCAGGTGGTGGCGACCACCGGCTCCAGCATACTCGACTTCTATCAGGCGATGCGCATCGCGTCGTCCGGCAAGATCAGCCTCAAGGATCTCGCGACGGGCATATTCAGCCTCGATCAGATACAGCAGGCTTTCGACTACGCGGCATCCGGCAAGGGCATGAAAGCCGTCGTGCAGATGGGCGAATGAGGTGACGACGATGAAAGCGCTTGTACTGCACGCCGTGGGCGATTTAAGATTCGAACAGGTCCAAAAGCCCGTTCCAGGCCCCAATGAAGTTCTGATGAAGGTGAAAGCCGCGGGCATCTGCGGCAGCGATATCCCCCGTGTGCTGGAAAAGGGCACCTACAGCTTTCCGCTGATACCCGGCCATGAGTTCGCCGGGCAGATCGTGGAAGCCGGCCCTGGCGCAGATGTTGCGCTCGCGGGCAAAAAGGCGGCGGTGTTTCCGCTGATCCCCTGTCTGAAGTGCGACAGCTGCCAGATAGGCCAGTACGCGCAGTGCGAGGACTACGATTATCTGGGTTCCCGCCGTAACGGCGCTTTCGCCGAATACGTGGTGGTGCCCGTTCCCAATCTGGTGCTGGCCCCCCGCGGAGACGTGACATACGAGGAGCTGGCGCTGTGCGAGCCCACCGGCATCGCAATGCACGCCGTCCGTCTCGCCAATCCGGACATACTGGACACCGTTGCGGTGTTCGGCTGCGGCCCCATCGGCGTACTGATGGGCCTGATCGCCAAAAACACGCGGTGCTGCAAGGTGCTGATGATCGACGTGGACCAAAGCAAGGTGGATTTCGCCAAGCAGATGGGCTTTGAGCGTGCCGTCAACAGCCTCAAGGTGGATCTGCCGGCATGGATAAAGGAACAGACAAACGGCATGGGCGTGGATATAGCGCTGGAGGCCGCAGGCGCGTCTGCCAGCCTCGAAAGCTGCCTGCTCGCCACACGCAAGTTCGGACGCGTGATCGCAGTGGGCACGCCGCACAAGGCGATGACGCTGTCCATACAGGCCTATGAGGCGATACTGCGCCGCCAGCTGACGCTGACCGGCACATGGAACTCGGTATACAGCAACCTGCCCAAGAACGAATGGAAGACGGTCGCCGAGCTGATATCGTCCAAAACCATCGACGTCGCGCCGCTGGTGTCCCACCGGGTGCGTCTGGAGGACGGCGTGGCTCCCATACAGATGATGGCACAGCGCCAAACCTTCTTCAATAAAGTGATGTATGTAATGGATTAAGTCGTATGGCGTTAGCGGACCCGGCGTAAAATACCGGAGCCGCTCTTTTTTTATGGCATTCGACATAAAAAGAGAAGCGCCCTTTCAAGAACGCCTCCCCCTCATGTAATTCTTGAAGTCTTATGTGCGTGGTCATAAGATGCCGCTTATGCCCGGCCGGTGTTTAAGTATTAGCAGCCAACTCCTCCAAAGCCGTGGTTACCGCAGCAGCAGCAGATAATCAGTATCAGAATGATAATCTCACAGCCGTTGCCAAAGAAGCCGCCAACGCCGCCAACGTTGTCACCGCAGCCAACACCGCCAAAACCAAATCCGTTACCGCAGCAGCAAATTAGCAGGATTATAATCCAACAACAGCTGCCACCAAATCCGCCGAAGCCTCCGCATCCGTTACCCATATGAAGATCCTCCTGAAAAATAATGATTTGGACCGCTTTTTCAAAGCTAATCTATACTACGTAAGAGGCGCAGAATTGGTGCGAATATTCACAGCCCGGAGTGTGTGCAATTTTAGCCTGTTCCCTGTTCGATGAAACTGACACCATACCCTGTGATGATCTGAATAAACTGGCTGAATGCTGGCTTGTTCCTCATTGAACAAGTGGTTTTGGGATGTTACTATTTATCTGGAACATTCCAAGGTATCATGGCGAAATTGTATTTTGGAGGTTGTTTATGAACATGCCGGACAAAAGATTATTGAAGACAGGCAGCATCTTGCTGATCGTATTTGGGGCTATTTCAACGGTTATTTCTGTGTTCGGGCTGATCTATTCCTTTATCGGAGTGTACGACCCTGCAATCGACGTTTCCCTCTTCGTTGAATGGGCGAGCATCCTCATTGTGACGATGATACTGATTTTTGTTTCCAGCGCGCTGGAGCTGATTCTTGGCTGCATCGGGCTGAAAAAGTGCAAAGACCCGGCAAATGGCGGATTTTTCATTGCCGCCGGCATCGTTCTCTGCGCGCTGTCTCTTGTCAGCCTGGCGCTGAGTCTCGCGTGCGGCAGCTTTAATATGACCAGCCTGAGTATCCCAACGGGAATACTGACCATCGTCGGCGCCGTACTGCCCGTTCTTTACATCATCGGCGGATGCATATACAAGAAATCCGCTTCGCCTGCCGCATAGCATTCGAAACATCCGCAACAAAAAGCCCGCCATTCACGGACGGGCACTGCACGATGTCAAGCGATTTCACTTCAGCCCCGATCTCCTGATTTTTGTTAATAAATAAGTGTAATAAAAAATGAAAAATGCCTTTCGCAAAAGGCATTTTTTTGATGGGATTCTAAAGGGGCACGCCCCTTTAGCGGAGGCGTGGAGGCAGCGCCTCCACGGTCTTAGACCTTTATAATCACGGTATCAGCACCACTTTGGCGAGAGATTTGTCCAGAAGGCCGTCGACGCCCTTCTGGAAGTCCTTCAGAGGCAGCGTGGTGATGATCTTCTTAAACGCGTCTTTGCGGGCGTTCAGTATCACCTGCGCCTGCTTCACGTGCTCCGCGGTGGAATCGGAAGTGCCGAACAGCACCAGCTCGTTGTAGTGCAGCGTGCGGCTGTTCAGCAGTATCATCTCGCTGCCCGGCGGCAGGCTTGCGAAGTACGACACATAGCCGCCCTTGCGGGCATACTTGATCGCCTCGGCCTGCACCGGATTGGACGGCGCGGTGATCACCACAAGGTCGAAGCCGTCTCCGCCCGACAGCTCCAGATACTTCTCATCCACCTCATCGCGTCCGATTACGCTGAAACCAAGGCCCGTCATGATGTCTTTCTTCACGCCGGGGCCGCTGACGCAGACGATTGTTTCTACGCCATATTCCTGCAGCGCCAGCGCGTGCATCATGCCTAGCGCACCGATGCCGATGATCAGCGCGGACTTGACCGCACCCTTGGGCAGCCGCCCGAGGCCGTTGATCGCGCAGGACATCGGCTCGGACAGCGCCGCGATCTCGGCGTCCAGATCGCCCACGTCCACGATGTTGCCCATGCTCACCGCGCCGGCGGGCACCACGGTATACGCCGCCATCGCGCCGTTGCAATGGAAGCCCATCGCCTTGAGGTTCTTGCAGATATTGGTCTTGCCCTCACGGCAGTAGACGCACTCGCCGCAGCCCATCGTCGTCGCCATCGTCACGCGCTGGCCGACATGGTAGCCCATCACGCCCGCACCCGTCTCGATGATGGTGCCGCAGAACTCGTGCCCGATGATGGCCGGCGGACGCATGCGCGGGTTGCCGTTCAGGTACGTCTTGAGGTCCGAGCCGCATATCGCGCAGGCCTCCACCTTAATCAGCACTTCACCGTCGCCCGGCTTCGGTATGTCGCCGAACGGCTCCACCCGGATGTCCCGCGGCGCGTAATACACCACCTTTAGATCTTCATGCTTTTCCACTGATATTCCTCCCATACTTTTAAAGCGACTTATTCCCAGTAGCCCGCGAGGCTCCCGATCGCTTTTTTATACAGCCTGTATTTGTCCGCGTATACGTCCGCCTTGGACGCGTCCGGCTCCACCCTATGGGTCACACGCACCATACTGCGCGCGGCTGCGTCGAAGCCCTGCAGCAGCCCCACGCCCACGCCGGCACACATCGCCGCGCCCAGCGTGCCCAGCTCGGACGCCGCAGTCACCTCCATCGGCATGCCCAGCACATCCGCGAACATCTGCACCCATACGTCCGAGCGCGCCGCGCCGCCCGCAATGCGCACCGCCTGCGGCGGCTTCTGCACCGCCAGTATCTTCTCGATATGGTGCCGGTGCGAGAAGCAGATGCCCTCGTATATCGCGCGGACCATGTGTTCCCGCTTGTGCCAGCCCTCCAGCCCCACGAACACCGCCTTGGCCTTGCGCCCCGCGTTGCTGCCGTAGAGGAACGGCACGAACACGATCTCCGCATCCTCGGGCTGTGTGCACCGCACCGCGTCGTTGCATATGTCATAGACGGAAGTGCCGCTGGCTTTGGCGAGCTGCTTCTCCACCTGCAGGAACTCCCGCACGAACCATTCGAGGTTGCTCGCAGACGTCGGGCTGCCCTCCAGCATCAGCCAGTAGCCCGGTTTGGAATACACCGTGGTGCTGAAAAAGTCCTTATTTTGCAGCGGCTTTTGGCTCACAAACTGGTTGTTGCACCACGTCCCGGCGATCACGTTCCACAGTGTCTCGTCCACCATGCCCGCCGCGATACCCGCCGAGTCGATGTCGTACAGGCCGCCCGCTACCGGCGTGCCTTCCGC
>JAEWWC010000182.1 GCA_023396555.1 Bacillota bacterium | reverse complement strand
CGTGAGCGTGTTCATCATTCAACGCTTTGTCAATTTTAGCTCCCAGGAATTCAAGCCCCTCCACGCTCCACTCGCGGACAAGATGGTCGTTTTCACCGATGCCCGCCGTGAAGATGATGGCATCCACGCCACCCATCGCCGCCGCATATGCGCCGATGAACTTGCGCACGCGGTAGCAGAATACCTGCAGCGCCACCGTCGCACGCTCGTTGCCCTCTTCGGAGGCGGCCCAAAGATCTCTGAAGTCGCTGGAAGCACCGGATATACCGTATACGCCGCATTCCTTATTGAGGTATGTAATGGCTTGTTCCAGGCTCATGCTCATTTTGTTCATCAGGTAGGGCACAATCGCCGGGTCGATATCGCCCGAACGCGTACCCATAACCAACCCTTCAAGAGGGGTGAAACCCATCGTGGTATCCACGGATTTTCCGCCATCCACCGCGGTGATGCTGGAACCGTTACCCAAGTGGCAGGTGATGATCTTCAGATCCTTAATGTCCTTACCGACCAGCTCTGCGTAACGATTGGCGACAAATTTATGTGATGTACCATGGAAACCGTAACGGCGGATGCGGTATTTGCTGTAGGCTTCGTACGACAGGCCGTAAAGATAAGCGTGCTTGGGCATCGTCTGATGAAAGGCCGTATCGAACACACCCACCATCGGCACGTTTGGCATGATGCTGCGGCACGCCTCGATGCCCATCAGGTTAGCCGGGTTGTGCAGCGGGGCGAGTTCAGAACATTCTTTTAACGCCGCGATCACTTCGTCGGTAATGACAACGCTGCCCGAAAAGAACTCAGCACCGTGCACCACACGGTGTCCCACCGCGCTGATCTCGTCCATGCTCGCTAGCACGCCGTGCTCCTTGTCGGTCAGCGCGTGCAGTACCAGCTGTATCGCCACCTTGTGGTCCGGCATCTCCTGTTTGATGACGACCTTATCCTTGCCTTCGGGCTTGTGCGTCAGTATGGAGCCTTCGATGCCGATACGCTCCACAGCGCCCTTGGCGACGACCTCCTGCTTGACCATCTCGATCAGCTGATATTTAAGCGACGAACTTCCTGCGTTGATAACCAGTATATTCATTTTCATTCTCCTTATTAACCTTGAGCCTGTACAGCCGTAATAGCCACCACAGATACGATATCATCCACACTGCACCCGCGCGACAGGTCGTTGACGGGCGCGGCAAGTCCCTGACAGATCGGGCCGACGGCTTCCGCCCCGGCGAGGCGCTGCACCAGCTTATACCCGATGTTGCCTGCCTGCAGGTCGGGGAATATCAGCACGTTGGCGTGGCCCGCGACCGGGCTGCCGGGCGACTTGAGCTGACCGACGGAAGCGACCAGCGCGGCGTCTGCCTGCAGCTCGCCATCCACCATCAGCGACGGATTCAGTTCCTTCACGCGCGCCGTGGCTAAAGCGACCTTGTCCACCAATTCGTGCTTGGCGCTGCCCTTGGTGGAGAACGACAGCATCGCAACCTTGGGATCCATGCCCGTCAACTGAGCCGCCGTTTTGGCGGTGGACACAGCGATAGCCGCAAGCTGCTCCGCGTCGGGATTTGGGTTCACCGCGCAGTCGCCAAATACCATTACGCCGTTATGGCCGTAATCTTCGTTTTTCAGTATCATGATAAAGCAACTGGAAACCACTGAAATGCCGGGTGAGGTTTTGATTATCTGAAGTGCCGGGCGGAGCGTGTTCGCCGTTGTGTTGATGGCGCCGGCTACCATGCCGTCCGCATCGCCCATTTTGATCATCATACATGCGTAGTAGAGTGGGTCCGTCACTGCCTTGAGCGCCGCTTCCTGTGTGATGCCTTTGCTCTTGCGCAGCTCGTAGAAGGTGTCAGCATATGCGCCGAGTTTATCCGATGCTGCCGGATCGATGATAGTAATGTTGTCCAGGCTGTTGATGTCGGGCGCTTGCTTTTTGATCTCCCCGGGGCTGCCCACCAGTATGACCTTGGCCAGGCCCTCCTTGGCGATGATCCCGGCCGCTTTGACCGTTCTCTCCTCCGCCCCTTCAGGCAGCACGATCCGTTTGAGATCGGCGCGTGCCTTACTCTTGATCTCGTCCATTAGTCCCATTGTTCCCCATGTACTCCCTTCAATATAGCAATTTTTTATTTTAACAATACTGCATTGTAATGCTATAATCAAACCAAATGCTATTATATATAATTTTGACACGTTTGAAAAGGAGAAATTATGCGCATTTGCGGCATCGTCGCTGAGTATAACCCATTCCATTTGGGCCACGCCCACCACATTGACCTTTCCCGCCGCGAGAGCGGCGCAGACGTTATTGTATGCGCCATGAGTGGCAGCTTTGTTCAGAGAGGCGAACCCGCGATATTGGATAAATGGACGCGGGCCGCATGCGCGATAGCCGGCGGCGCGGACGCGGTGATTGAGCTGCCGCTTCTTTATGCCATACAGAGCGCCGAGGGTTTTTCGGCGGGCGGCGTGAAGATTTTGGCCGCCGCGGGCTCGACAGATCTGTGTTTTGGCTGCGAAACGGACGATCTCAATCTTCTGTCCGCCATCGCGCAAACTGTCGCGGATGAGGACGGGGATTTCAGCGACCGGCTGAAGGCTCAACTCGCAAGAGGAAGCAGCTACGCACGTGCGCGCGCGCTGGCCGCAGACGCGCCGAACGTCGCCTCTATGCCGGGCGCAATACTCGGCGTCGAATACATCAAAGCCATCGGGAAATTCGCGTCACATATAACGCCCCATGTGGTTAAACGTGAGGGCGCCGGCTATCATTCACAGGATATCGCCGCTCACCTGCCCAGCGCCACCGCCATTCGCCGCGCATTGGCGGACGGAAAAACCGCTGACGCTTTGGCCGCGATGCCGCCCGGCTGCTCCGATATCGTGCGCGGGGCGTTCACCGCCGGTTTGTCGCCTATGTATGCGGACGCGTTCGACGCCGCGCTGTTACACACGCTACGGCTGCGCGGGCCGGAGTACATAGCGCAACTGCCCGATGTGTCCGAGGGGCTCGAAAACCGCATCTATGCTGCCGCGCAGCAATC
>JAEWWC010000159.1 GCA_023396555.1 Bacillota bacterium | reverse complement strand
CCCTGAATCGTGCCGTCCTCGCCGTGCAGGCCGTGCATCGCCGGTATCGCCACGTCGATGGTGCAGACGGGGCGCTGCTTTTTGCCATATTCATACAGCGTGGGGTCCGCTGCGCAGGACAGAAACACACGCTGCACGCCTTTGGCGGAAGGGTCAAACTTCTTGAAATAGCCCACGTCCAGCAGCCTTTTGCCGGTGTACCATTTGCCGTCCCGGTCAATATATATCGGTATGATGTTGTATTTGCTTTTGTCGGCGCTGTGCATCAGCTGGTTCGCCGTGATGATGGAGATGTCGTGCTCCACCGTCCGTCCCCCGAAGGTAACCGCAAGGTTTTTCTTCATCGCTTCTATGTCCCTTTCAAGTTTACTCGTTGTAGTTATCAGGCAGGTCGTTCTCGAATATCACCACGTCGCCGGGGCGTGCCAGTTTCCAGAGCTCTTCCGAAGCCTCGCTGAGCGACCCAAACACCTGCACCGCGTCCGGGCTGAACCCGGCTTCCATCAGCCCGTCGTATATAGGCTTCGTGTGCTTGGGCCCGATGAGAAAAACGACGTCCGCGACGTCCGACATCACCTTACCGAACGCATGGTTCTCTTCGGCTTCCCTGTCCCCCAGTTCCACCATGCCCGGCGTGACCACGATCTTGCGCCCTTCGAACGCGGACAACACCTCCATCGCGGCACGCACGCCCGACGGGTTGGCGTTAAACGCGTCGTCGATGACCGCCACACCGCCCGAGGTGGGCAGCAGCTGCAGGCGGTGTTCCACCGGCTGTATCTTGCGTATGCCAATGCGTATCTGCGTGGGCGTGAGCCCGAGGCGGTGCGCTACACACGCGCACCCCACGATGTTAGCAATGTTGTGCTTGCCAAGAAGGCGCGTTTCGCATTCAATGCGCTCACCGCCGATGACCAGCTCGAACCGGCTGCCGAAGCTGCCGCAGCGTACGTTTTCCGCCCGCGCTTCCGCCGGGCCGTCGTAATCTACGGCGAACAGGTATTTCTCTATGTTGGTTTTTTCATATAGCCCGCGGCAAATCTCGTTGTCCGCCGGGAAGAAGGAACATCCGTAAGGCGGCAGCCCCTCGATTAGCTCGTATTTGGTTTTGGCAATGTTTTCGATGGTGCCGAACGTCTCCAGATGCTGCGGCCCCACCGAGGTCAGCAGGCCGTATTGCGGATGTACCAGCTCGCACAGCTCGCGGATATCCCCCACGTTGCGCGCGCCCATTTCGGCAATCATCACCTCATGGGCGTTTTTGAGCTGTTCGCGCACCACGCGCGTTACGCCCATCGGCGTGTTGTAGCTGGACGGCGGCACCAGTACGTTGTATTTCTCCGCCAGTATCGTGCCCAATATGAACTTGCAGCTCGTTTTGCCGTAGCTGCCCGTGATGCCGATCTTGATCAGGTCGTCTCGCTCCTCCAGTATGCGCCGCGCGTCGTTCAGATACCAGCGCTGAACCGCCTTTTCGACCGGCGCGGCCAGCGCGTTGGCAATCTGTATGCCAGTCGCCACAAGCAACAGCAGTAGAAGGAGCGGCAAACCGGACAGCACCGTCTCACGCAGCACAAAGACGTCCAGCGTCCACAGCGCGCCGCATATGACGACATAAACCAGCGCAATGGCCGCAAACAGGCGCTTGACGCGGCTGGTCATCACCAGCGGCTTCTTGGCGTTTTTGACTCGCGTTTTTTGGGCGTAGCCCAGCATGGTAGCGGCGTATATCAGCGACAATACCCCGGACGCAATGATGCGTGCCACGGACTGCGCGGGAAAAAGCAGGTTTGCCAGCAGAGCCAACAACAGTCCGACAGCGGACGCAATCATCGGCGTAACTAACACGCCGGAGCGGTTCGCACCCACCCAGCGGCTTAAGTTTTTGTTCTTGTAACCTTCCAGCTGCAATATATGCACCAGATGCACCGAAGCCGCCGTCATACCGGCAGCAGCCAGGGCGTACAGCGCGATTTGGACGTATGTCGATACCGGCATGCGTTATCCTCCAAAAAATGTTCTGACGATTTTGATGTACTGCCCGAAGCAGTCCAGAAACGAATAATGGCCCGCGCCGGGGAACACCACTAGACCGGCGTCCGGAATACGCTTCTCCATGATCTTAGCGTATTCCAGCGGCGTGTCCTGATCGTTCTCACCCCAGATGAGCAACGACGGGCTCTTGATGGTGGACAGATGCTTTTTCAGGTCCAGATTGACAACGCGCACAAATACGCGGCGCATGGTCTCGGGCAATGCGCGGTAGTCGGACGACCCTGCGTTTTTGACGCGTTTGTCAACATCCACGCCCAGCGCCAGAAGCAGTTTCTTGACGGCGCGGCCGCGGCTGATACGCTTGGCAAGCTTATACGAATATGTACGGATGTAGTATTTGAGCGTTCGCGGCTTGCGGACGCCCGCAGCGTCGGTAAACACAATCTTGCGCACCATTTCGGGGTTCTGCGACGCCAGCAGTATCGTCACGCGGCCGCCGAAAGAGTGGCAGATGATGTGGGCTTTTTTGATGCCCAGTTTATTCATGAACTCGCGTGTGAGATCGGTATATTCCGGAACGCCATAGCTGTCAGGCGGAAAATCGCTACTGCCAAAGCCGGGAAAGTCCAGCGCGGTGACACGGTAAGCGTCTTTCAGCACATCAATAACAGGGCGCATTGTCTGCATGCTTGCGCCCCATCCGTGCAGCACAAGGACGTCTTCGCCCGAACCATGCTGCTCATAATTGATTTTTATGCCGTCTATTTGAATTTCCATACTCACTTCAATAACTATGTTTGTCAAAAGTGATTATACATTTATTGAAGCGAACTATCAAGGCATGTTTTCCGACGTGTCTGTTAACGAGTGTGCTTCCGGCGCAGTTTTATCGCGCCACATGATGAGGGCGTCCTCGTCGATGTAATAGTTGGGCCTCTTGCCCGCAGCCAAAAAACCGAGCCGTTTGTAGAGCGATATGGCAGATTTATTGGATACTCTGACTTCCAGCGTATAGTAATCAAGATTTGTGTACGACATCATCGTGAGTAAAAGCGATTCGCCGATGCCCCGGCCCCTGTATTCCGGCAGCACCGCCACGTTCATGATGTGTCCTTCATCCAGCACGATATGCACGCCGCAGAAGCCCACGATGTTTCCAGCATCTTCAGCGATAAAATAGTACGCGTATTCGTTCAAACAGATGTCCGATTGAATGGACTCGAAGGACCACGGCGTTTTGAAGCTGACCGTTTCAATAGCGTGGATTGCGGCCGCGTCCTCACAGGAAGCCAGACGATAATTCATTTTTATCCCTCGTGCTTCTCCGCCCAGACTCTCTCCGCCTGGGTTTCTCTCAGATAAAAAGGCTCCAGAGAATATGCGGACATATCGCTGCCCGCCATATGTAAATCGTGTGCGCAGAGCCCAACAGAGGATGCGCGCTGCAAAGCAACTCCGGTATGGGCGACTGAGAAGCCTGAGTTGAATGTGCAGATTATTTCCCGGTATTTTAGTGCGGCATCACCCAGAAAAAGCGTTTTTTGTCCGGTCAACTCAGTGAGCAACGCTTTAAGAGGCAGCGCGCGGTAGCCCGAGGTGCGCGATCCGTTGGAATAGGTGGCAGTATAGACCTCCTCGCGCCGTGCATCAATGATCGGACAAATGATACCGTCTGCACCCTCAGCGTTCCTTGCCAGAGCGTCCAGTGTGTTGATGCCGATAGCAGGACGGGACGACGCGTGCGCCAGGCCTTTGATAAACCCCGTTCCGATGCGTAATCCGGTGAAAGAACCGGGGCCTGTCGCACATGCAAATAGATCGATTTCACGGACAGACAGCTCCGCCAACTGAATGCACTCGTCAACCATGACACCCAGCGTTTCTGAGTGGGTGCGTCTGCCGTTCATAAAAACTTCGGATAAAAGGGCGTCGTCTCTCAGCACCGCTGCCGTACAGACACCGCCCGATGTATCAACCGCCAAAATATTCATTCGAGTCCCCTTTGTGGCTGATCTCGATGATACGCTCTTCATCGCCCGAGCCGTCGATGTGCACACTGAAGTCCGGATGCAGGCCGGGAGCGTGACCGGCCCATTCCACCACGCAGATGCAGTCGCCCCCCAGATAATCGTAGAAGCCGATGTGCTCGAGTTCCTGCTCGTCTTCAATGCGATACAGGTCGAAATGACACAGCGTGGATGCCGCCTGATATTGGCGCATCAGCGTGAATGTCGGGCTGGTGATCTCTTCAAATATGCCGAGGCCGCTGGCAATACCCTTCACAAAAACGGTCTTGCCCGCACCGAGACCGCCATACAGTGCTACGATGTCACCGGGTCTCAGCATTTCGCCCAGCTTACGCCCCAGCGCCATCGTATCCTGTACATCGGCAGCAGCATGCTTTGTATACAAAGCGTTTTCTCCTTATCGCACCGTTTGGTTTAAAATTCCGGCTGACTATGAAGTATACCTGAAAAACGCTCATAAAGCAATAAACGCACCTGATTTCTTGCCGCCCTTTCAGCGGTATTTATGAAGCAGCGGCGAAAGCGGTTTATAGAGCAGGCCTGTGACCACACATACCGCCAGACACTTCACGATGTTGAAGGGTACAACAGCATAGAGAATATATGCCCAGAGGCTGTCGATACCCGGGTTGGCTGTGGCAGCCAGTTGAATGATCGCATCCACTGATGAGCCAAAATAGACGGCCGCGTAGAATGGTATCAGCACGAAATAATTCATCAGCGGGCCAGCCACGAAGGACATGATGGCAGAACCTGTCGTCATGCCGATGATGGCGCCCTTGCGGCTCTTGTTGTGTTTGTAGAACAGCGCAGCAGTCAACACAAGGGTCAGACTGATAATGAAATCGGCAAATTCACCGACACCCAGAGTCTGGGAAAACGGCAGATAGATCAAATTTTTGACCAGCAGTATCGCAGAACCGGCTACAGGCCCCAGCGCCAATCCGCCTATCAGTGCAGGCACGTTGCTGAAGTCCAGCTTCAGGAATGTCGGCAGCAGAGGCAATGGGATTTCCAGAAAGCGAAGGATGGTTGAAATAGCCGCGAGAACACCGGCAGTCACAATGAGGAGCAGTCTTTTTGAAGCGACAGATCTTTGGGTCATATTTTTCTCCTTTCCCAGAGCCATTACTCCCAAAATAGTAAAGGCCCTGAAGTATTTCTTCAGAGCCAATGATGCATCAATAAATGCACTTCTTCTCTCATCCAGACTGTACTGTCGGTTACGGAATCTCACCGTATCAGCTTGCGCTCGCGGACTGTCACCGCCGGTAGGGGAATTTCGCCCCACCCCGAAGATATACCTGTATAAAATTTATAAAATAATGATACATCAACTCCAGGGTTTCGTCAATGACAATTATCGTGCCTGCATCAGTTTATAGACGTACCGTTCCACATCCGACATATCCGCAAATACGCGTCCGGCCTCCAGAATAATCCGCTCATTTTTATCGATGTCGTCGACCGCTATATTAAAATCACGCAGCTTTTCACTTTCATCTGTACCCGCCCTCGTTCTGAACACGGAAAGCGAGCCGTCCTTAATTTTTAAAATGTAATGCAGCGGGCAATAGCATAACATATCTTTTTCAAGCACCACGGCATCCGGTTCGAAGGAGACGATTCGAACATCGGGATATTTCTGCTGCAGCTGTGTGAAACTCAGACCTATCAGCGATTTATCAGCAATGTCCGTTACGGTATCCGTATGCCGGCACATATCATATTCGTAAATCCATGTTATGGCCGCTCCCGTTGCTATGCGTGAGTTGTTGGCCTCCGCCTCAGCCGAATCGGGCGACGGCTCAGCCTCAACGATACGGGGCTCCTGCAGGGCCAGAGTGTAGCCAATGGCGCCGCACAGAAGGACAAACAACAGAGATATGAAGAAGAATAACAGCCTTTTAGATGATTTCCGCAATAAAAAATACCCCCGTCTGTTTTACAAGGGTATTTTCTGCAATTCTGTCAGCGTTATTCTTCATCCGATAAGTCAGCGTTGTGGTAAACGTTCTGAACGTCGTCGGAGTCGTCGAGCATATCCAGCATCTTTTGAATGCTTTCCTCAACCTCTTCCGTTATGCTGACGGTATTGGACGGAACCATTTGCACCTCTGCCATCGCGATGGTGTAGCCGGCGCTTTCAAGAGCCTCGTACACTGCGGTGAATGATGCAGGCGTGGTAGTAATCTCCAGATCGCCGTCATCCTCCCCCACGTCGTCCGCGCCTGCTTCCAGCGCCGTCATGATAAGCTCTTCCTCGTCAACTTTTTCTGAGTTCTCCACGATCACAATGCCCTTGCGTTCAAACATCCAGGCAACGCAGCCGGTAGCGCCCATTGACCCG
This sequence comes from Bacillota bacterium, assembly GCA_023396555.1. Classification (GTDB taxonomy): domain Bacteria; phylum Bacillota; class Clostridia; order Christensenellales; family SZUA-584; genus SZUA-584. The sequence continues at coordinate 14,631 of JAEWWC010000159.1, read as the reverse complement.
CCGTTCTTGTCAAAGCAGTGGCGGACTTCGCCGGCGGTTCGGTTGCGGTTGTCAGTCAGAGCTTCCACGATAACGGCGACGCCGCCGGGCCCATATCCTTCGTATACGATGGATTCGTAGTTAATGCTGCCCGCCTCACCAGCCGCTTTCTTGATGGACCGGCTGATGGTATCCGAGGGCATATTGTTTGCCTTGGCTTTAGCGATAATGTCTTTAAGGCGAGAGTTGCTGTTGGGATCGGCTCCGCCTTCCTTGACAGCCACAGCCAACTCGCGGCCTATCTTGGTAAATATTTTGCCGCGTTTGGAATCGGTCTTTTCTTTCTTTCTTTTAATTGTAGACCATTTGGAATGTCCGGACATACGTCACCTCAATTGTTTAGTTCGACGCATATCATATCACATATTTTTCATCTGTTCAATTGTTTTAAGGCTTATGAATTACCCGGCAGAAGGTTTAGCAGCTGATCTTGCGTTCCCTGAAAATAATTCTGCGGGACGTCGCCGATGATGATGGTATCTGCGATCAGAACCTGATTTGAAATTTCCACGGTTTGCGAAGCGTTCCCGATCAATATTCTCACAGTTGCGTTAAAAACAAGGTACACTTTATGCCGCGTCTGATTGATACCCGCATCTTCAAACTCCGTCATAAAATCCGTGGTGACAGAGCCGACAGGCTCAAACTTTACCTTAACCTGGGGCCCTCTGCCGGTCATCAGTTGACCGCCGAGGATAGTGCCGATCGGTATTCCAATTCCCTGCTCACCCAGATTCAGTATCTTGTCCTGCGCCGCAATGGCGGTAGATGCGGCAAGCTGGTTCATTTTAACGGCGTTTGCAGAGACCAGAACAATTTTTCCATCGGAGTCCTTTTCTATATTGATCAAGTCGGAATAGCTTACGTCGCTGCCCACCGTTTCGCGAACGGCGTCATTCATCGCCTGAACAGCAATAGCCCGGAGCTTCGCTTCTGACAGACTCAGTATTGTCGGTCTTATTGCATTGTCGATCAGCGTATAGCCGACAATCAATAAAGCAATCAACACGATCACAATCAACAGTTTCGATATTTTTATTCTGCGCCGTGCTGCCATCGCCATCACCCTCTAAACTAAGCTATGCTTCATATTATTCCGTTAACACCCGGTGCGGTAAATGTAAAAAAAACACGAGAATACTGCCAACTGAAATAAAACATGCTATAATACATTAAAAATCCAAAGGGTTGAAACATGCTTCACGAAAGACCTGATGATATTAAAGAAAAAAAAACGACGGGAAAATCCGGCTTCGGCAAACTGATATACAGCGTTAGAGCCTTTTTTAAACGCATCCCTCAATATTTGGTTCTGGCATTTACTAAAATTCGTTATGCTCTTTTTACGCTCTTTGGGAAGAAGGTGCATAACGGCGAACATCGCAGCATGCATGAGACTCAGATATTTGACAATATCAGCGAAGCGGTTTCGAGCAAACCAGCCGAAACACGAAAATCAGTATATTCAGATAAGTACCGTACAATCCCCCATATTTCTAAAGAACACCTCTCCGGCGAAGGAAAGGAACACATCAACATGTTCCACACGCGCCGCAATGAGCCCGGCGTGGTCATCAGCGTCATACTGACATCTTTCAAGCTGCTGCTCGTCGCCATGTTCATGATCGGCGCTGCGGGTGCCGGTGTGCTTGTCGGCGTCGCGAAAGCTTATATGGAGACAACGCCGACGCTCGATACCGGAAAGATAGAAGACCAATCGCAGACTTCCTATATTTATGACGCTAATGGTGATCTGATTACCGTCTATACCGGTTCGGAAAACCGCGACTGGGCAACGATAGAAGAAATACCGCTTCAGTTGCAGCAGGCTGTTGTAGCCATTGAAGACGTCCGTTTTTACTACCATTCCGGCGTCGACGTCAAAAGGCTGGTCGGCGCATTCGTCAGCAACCTGATGAACAGCAGCGTGCAGGGCGGCAGTACTATTACGCAGCAGCTCATCAAAAACCGCCTGCTCAGCACCGAAAGAACATACAAAAGAAAAATACAGGAAGCCTATCTCGCGTTACAACTGGAAAAAGAATATGACAAAGAAGACATATTGGAAGCCTATATGAACACCATGCATCTCGGGGCATCCAATTACGGCGTGAAAGCCGCCGCGATGGACTACTTTGGAAAAAGCCTTGACCAGCTCTCGTTGCGCGAATGTGCCATGATTGCAGGCATCACGCGATACCCATACCTGTATAATCCGAGGCGTTGTTTCTACGAAACGAAAACGCCGGAACTGATCAACAAGCGAACCGATAACGTGCTGTATCAAATGTACAAAGCCGGATATATCGACTACGATGCTTATCAGACCGCCCTGCATGATACCGTGTATGTGCTCGAAAAATCCCGGGTCAATGAGATGTACGAGATGCCGTATTTCGTGGAATACGCTGTCTACGATGTGATCACCCATCTGCTCAAGCAGCGCAACATGCAGGATAACAACCAGAACCGCGCCCAGTTGGAGACGGAGCTTCGGACCAACGGATACAGGATATATACCACGGTGGACCCCGCTGTTCAGAAAACCGTGGAACGAAGCCTGGAAGAGTGGGAAGATTACCCCAAGCTTGAGGATGAAAGCAACTCCGTGATCCGATATGAGAACAGCGACGGTTCGGTGACCGAGATCGTACAGCCTCAGGCTGCCGCTGTGGTGGTGGATCAGCTGACCGGAGATCTGAAAGCTGTGGTTGGCGGACGGAACACACCCAAGGCCAAAAAAACTTTGAACCGTGTTTACCAGACGACAATGCCTGTCGGTTCCTCCATCAAACCCATCGCCGTGTACGCACCGGCGATTGACAAGGGAAACTCTGACGGTACGGTCGTGCCCAATCTGCCGCTCCCCATTGAAGGATGGGATTCGGAAAAAGGATATCCGGCAGGGGGCAATTCGAAATACGGCCCCGTGACGCTTCGAAGCGGACTGGTGAATTCTCTGAACAGTGCCACTGCCTATGCGCTGATGAATCTGGTCGGTCTTGATGATTCATACAATTATCTGCTGCAGATGGGCATCAACCCGGCGCACATCAGCAAAACCGGTGCGGGTCTCGCTTTGGGAACATCGGGAATCACCCCCATCGAGATGGCAGGTGCCTATGCGACTATCGCCAACAGCGGCGTGTACCTTGAGCCGCTCTCCTTTACCAAGGTGGTGGACAAGGACGGCAACATGATACTGGATGCCAACGAGATACGGGACAAGCGGCAGGTGTTCAAAGACACTACCGCATGGACTGTAACAGATATGCTGGTGGATGCCGTCAACAATGGCACAGGGAAAGAAGCCAGAATAAAAGGCATGACCGTTGGCGGCAAAACGGGCACCAATCAGGACGCGCTCGGCATCTATTTCGCCGGCATCACGCCTTACTATACGATGACATTATGGATCGGCCACGACAACTACAAGCCTCTGGATAAGGATGTATACGCATCCAGTTCGGCCGCTCCCCTCTGGCAGTATATCATGGCGCAATTGGTGGAAGGCAAAGAAGATAAACCCATTATCGGCAAAACGGCGGAGGAGCTCGGGCTTGTCAAGGTGTCCGTATGTTCTGTGTCCGGTAAGATCGCGACCGACGCTTGCAAAGAAGACCTGAGTGGTCATAAGCCGGTGACCGCATATTTCCCTGCGGACAGCGTACCCACGGAAACCTGTGACTGGCACGAGCTGAATCCCATCTGCCTGACAAGCGGAAAAATTGCAACCACATACTGCCCTGACACCGAGAACAATATTGTGATGAAGAGCCTCCTGCTGCTTCCGAGCGATTCGATTTACTGGAAGCTGACAGACAATCAGCGGAATAAGTATCTTCCGGGGGCGCTGCCGGCACTACCGGATGGCTTGTCCATTTCGGATTTGGATCAAACCATGGCTGAATACTACGACTACTATTGCGACATTCATACCGAGAAGTGGTATAACGATCAGGTATTGCGAGATAATGCGATAGATGCGGCCAAAGGCCAGATCAGCGCCTCCAATGGGGTACTGACTGATCCGCAGTATGCGATGTCGATGAATGACCGTCAGCGTTTGAACGACAAAATTAATGAGCTGTTATCTCTGATCAGCAACGCTTCATCAACGGTAGCAGCCATTGAACAGAAGACGGAAGAACTCAGGCAACTGACGGTAATGCTCGTGTCGCTGTATACCCCTGTCGAACCGGAACCGGAACCATGATCTAAGGCCGGTAAGCCTCTTCGGCCAGCACTTCAATATTGACACCGACGGAGGGCGGCCCGGTAAGCGGCTCTCCGTTTATTTTTATTTCCGGATGAACGGGGATTACCTGATACTCGTACCAGTGGCCATACTGTGCTGAAAAATCTACGATATCGACGGGCTTACCGCCTTGGTACTCATCTATCAGCACTTTTTGCTTCTCATCCAGATCCGTACGGAACAAACGGTAAACCACATAGTCCTGTTTGGTTGAAAACGTAACCCGCGGATATCCGCCGCTGCCGTTGACGACCTGAAGATCGTCCGGTGGTTCGGGGACAGCCCAGTAATCAGTGAAAACAGTGGGGGCCTTATCCTTCACGAAATACTCCAGTGAGGTGTCTTCCTCCGGTGTGAAAGCGCTGGCCAACATTGGTTCGCTGCCGCTTTTCAGCGAGTTTAGATCGATACGGGCCTCAACAATGGTATCCGGAACTGTAAATTGAGGCGCGCCGCCGCTTCGATAGATGTAACTGAAAAGGTGACTGATCAACCCGGCCGGATATGTTCCTCCGGTCACATCGGCGGGGAGGCTGTGCGACTCATCCGTCGAATCGAACCCCATCCAGCAGCACATCGTATACTCCGGATTATAGGCGACTGTCCACGCATCCTTATTCCCTTCCGTCTCAGTACTCCCGGACGTACCTGTTTTTGCTGCGATCGGTACGCCTTCCACACTGACCCTGCGCGCCGTCCCTGACTGTGCTGCCGTTTCCAGCATGGAAGTCATCAGAAAAGCAGATTCTTTAGAGAGTACAGCCGCTTTAGTGTTGGGTTTTTCATAAACAACCTTGCCCCGGCTATCTTCTATTTTGGAAATACAGCTGGAAAGTGAGTAAAAACCGCCATTTGCAAACGGCGTAAAGGAGTTGCACAGTGTCAGCGGTGAAACGCCCGTTGTAAACCCGCCTAAAGCCAGCGTCAGTCCGACATCTTTTGTTTCAAAAGGAATACCGACACTCGAAGCGTACAGTTTGCCGACGGATACGCCCAGCTTTTCAAACACACGGACCGCCGGCAAGTTCAGAGATTTGGCGACTGCCTCCCTCATCGTCACCCAACCGGCATAGCTGTCCGAGAAATTCTTGGGTATATAGCCGTTGAAGTCCTCTTTTTCGTCCAGCACCAGAGTGGTCGGCGAGAGTCCCAGCTTTTCCATTGCCGGTGCATACACGATGACCGGTTTTATGGCGGAACCCGGCTGCCGTTTGATATCCAGTACCCTGTTTAAGCCGCGTCGCGTTTCATACGTCCGCCCCCCCACAATCGCCCGTATCTCGCTCGTTTTGCTGTCCAGCACACAGAAAGCAGACTGGCAGGGATCACCGTCCTTCGCGTTGGGCGGAAATGCGGCATTATCCTCATAGAGCGTCTCCAACTGTTTTTGAATGTCCTGATCCAGAGTGGTATATATGCGGTAGCCGCTCGAAAGCAGGTCTTCACTGCCCAGCGACAGTATATTTTCAGCCTGGCTGAGTACCATATCGATATAATAACCATATTTGGCCTCGGTTTTTTCGGACAAAACAACCTTTTCTGACTGTGCCTGCTCCATTTGTTTTTCCGTGATGTAGCCCAGCTTCTGCATTTCTGTCAAAACAAGATTGCGCCGTTTAACCGATTTATCCAGATTGAGATGTGGCGCATAGTGCGACGGCCCTTTAATAACTCCGGCCAGCAATGCGGCCTGCGCCAGCGTCAACTCGTCGGTGTGCACGCCAAAGTATGTTTTTGCAGCCGCTTCGATACCATGTGCGCCATTGCCGAAATAAATATAGTTGAGGTACATCTCGAGAATTTCATCCTTTGTATACACCTGCTCCAGTTCAAGGGCCATCACAGCCTCCTGAAGCTTTCTGGACATTGTCTGCACCCCGGTAAGGCTTGTGAGCTTGACAAGCTGCTGTGAGATGGTGCTGGCCCCCTGCTCGATGCTGCCGCTTTTTATGTCCACAATTAAGGATCCGAAAATACGAATCGGGTCAACGCCGTTATGCTCATAAAAACGGTTGTCCTCTATGGCGATGAATGCATTCTTCACATATGCCGGTATTTTGTCAATCGGAAGATAAACGCGGTTCTCCTGGTTATAAAGTGCGGTCGTCTCCTGCCCGTTCTTATCATATATCAACAGAGTCTGCTGCATTTCGCCAATCTTATGTGGATCAAATTCCTTCCATTCCTTGAGCCCCATCAGGTATGATAAAGCAAATGCCGCTCCGGAAATAATGAGAACAAAACCAACGAGTATTGAAATTTTTATGAAGCTGAGAAAACGTCGCCATTTCGTCTTGGGACGTAGTTCATTGGTTCGATGCCTGCCCATGATGCCTGCCTTTGTTAATGTTAAAACGCTGATTTTAGGCTGTTCAGAAAAGGCCGGTAATATGTCTTTCGACAAAAACCATATTTTAACACTAAAACAAGTGCTGATACGCCAAAACCTCTTAAAGGAGCCAGGATGCAATGAAAGAATATGTAAGGGATCATTAAGAAAGGAAGGACCGTATGCAGATTAAAGTAAAACAACAGGATCACAGTATCACCGCCACACTGTATGGTGAACTGGATCATCACACAGCAATGCAAACGCGTGATTCGTTGGACAAGCTGATTACGCGATACAAAAACAGCGATCTGATTCTGGACCTGAAGAACTTAAGCTTCATGGACAGTTCGGGCATCGGAGTGGTTATCGGGAGATATAAAAAACTAAAGAACAGCGGCCAGAATCTGTATGTCAAAAACGCCAGCAGGCAGATTGACAAGGTGTTCAACGTTAGCGGCCTGTACAGCATTATAAAGAAATTATAAATTCGGGGGCGTCAAATGGAAATTAGAAATACGATGGAGTTAAAGTTACCCAGCCTTTCGGTTAATGAAGGTTTTGCGCGCAGCGTCGTCGGCGCGTTTGCCACGCAGCTTGACCCTACCCTGGAAGAGGTCGCTGATATCAAAACGGCAGTATCTGAAGCGGTCACCAATGCGATCGTACATGCCTACCCTCAGTCGGTTGGCGAAATTGTCATCAGCGCCTCGCTGTCCGGACATACTCTTGCCGTCGTGGTTTCGGATAAGGGCGTTGGCATCAGCGACGTAAAGCAGGCCCGTCAGCCTTTTTACAGTACCGTTGGTGATGAGTCGAGGTCGGGCATGGGCTTTACCGTAATGGAAACGTTTATGGATGAGGTTACCGTTGAATCATATCCCGGCAAGGGCACGACTGTGGAAATGAAAAAAACGATACACGCCCAGGGATAAGACAATGGCTGAAAAAGGTTTACTGACTCATGAAGAAAGCTTAAGGCTTATTCGAAAGGCGCAAAAGGGTGATTCAGCGGCGCAGGAGACGCTGGTTGTCCGTAATACGGCGCTGGTAAAAAGTATAGTCAAGAAATTCCTGAACCGGGGCGTGGAGTTCGACGACTTGATGCAGATCGGCTCCTTGGGACTTATCAAAGCGATCAAGGGATACGACCCAAGCTTTGACGTACGCTTTTCTACATATGCCGTTCCCATGATCGCGGGAGAGATCAAACGCTTTCTGCGAGATGACGGCATTATCAAAGTGAGCCGGTCACTGCGCGAAAAATCCTTTGAAATCTTTAACGTTAAAGAACGAATGAAGGATGAGTTGAAGCGGGAACCCACCATTGATGAACTGGCGGAGAAGCTTCAGATGTCGCCTGAAGACATCGTATTTGCCATGGAGGCCGTCCGCAGCCCCATTTCCATATACGAGCCCGCGTTTGACGATGACAACTCAAAAACGCTGCTCATCGATACAATGTCTGAGCATAACGATAACGAGATGATCGACTCAATACTTCTTAAGGAAATGATACACAAGCTTGACCCCAAAGAGCGGCAGCTCATTATGCTCCGCTTTTACAGCGATAAGACGCAGATGGAAATCGCCGAAGTGCTGGGAGTTTCACAGGTCCAGGTCTCGCGACTGATAACCAAAACAATCAATAAGTTAAAAAAATCAGTGGAATAACGCCGCTGATTTTTTCCCTTTCATTAACCTAAACTCTATTCAAACATTTCTTTATCTAAGCGAGGTTCCAATTACTTAGCTAATATTTTTTAGTTGTCTGCGGATAATAATCTTAACCGTAAACAACTGCGGAATAATTGATGAAGGAGATTATTGGCTGTGCAGTATTTGCTGCGGAAAAAATGGCTTCTAACTTTGATCATACTTGTCATTTGTGTCATGCTGGCTTTGCTGGTGACTTTGCTGCTGATTCATCCGCAGATGGGAAAATATACCGACGCCTCATATATATAAGCGTATGAAGAAAGAATTGTTTTTTTCATTGGAAAAAACCTCATATACTGAGAACCCGGATATTTCTCTTTCCACTATTTGCACGGTTTACGGCGCTTCGGCTATACCTTTGGATTGTGTTCATTTTCGTGTAAAAGGGCAGGCAATGACAATCACAGCTTTGGATGTTATCTCCCGCATTGCACCGCTTTATCCCGAATACACAATCAGTAATCTTGGACCTACCGAATGCAATGTATTTCTGAACCATCCGCAAACCGGGAAACTGATAAAATTCTTAAAAGCTACGGTGCTTTTCGCTGTAATGTTTTTCGGCGGTGCCATTGCTATTATGACCTTCCATGAGGATGTTGATATGCCACGGGTGCACAGCGACATATATGCTTTTTTCACCGGCGTCACTCTTGACACTGTCCCTATTGTCAGCATTCCTTATAGCATCGGAATTGCGATTGGTTTTATCATGCTCTTTGGTTTGTACCGGCGCAAGAAAAGCTCGCCCACTGTGCTGGACATAGATATCCATAATCATGAGAAAGAACTGCGGGATTATCTCGCAGCAAACAGTAAGCGAGAGGATGGGTGATTTACTGTCAGCGATTACAGGACTGTGTGCCGGAATTGTATCAGGAACAGCGCTCAGTGCTTTCTATATAGCGTTGGGAGTTTTTACAAAATCCGCCCAGTGCTTGAATATAAAAAAGGCGGGACCGATGATGGCCGTCAGTGCCGCATCTGGCGGATTGCTGGGTACGGTCATTACGATATTCGGTCTGAAAATACTGATCGGAAAAGCTTTTGGCGCAATATTCGGACTTTTTGGCGGCATCTATGTCGGCATACTGATCGCGTGTCTGGCTGAGGTTACCGACGCGATTCCGGTCATTAAGAATTATGGACTGACACAGCGCATCATCGTCGTACTGCTGACGGGATTTGTTTTGGGAAAGACTTTGGGAGCGCTCATTTATTGGATGTCTGGGGTGTTTTGAGGAAAGGATGAATGATGAGAAACTATATAAAATTACCAGATGTCAACGTCGGCACATTGCAGAACGTTGAAGAAACTGAAGAGTATACCAGAACGATAACAGAAAAGCAGAAAAGAATATAAAGGAGATCGACAGTGGATATAAAGAAAAATATTGAGGCGACAAACTATCAGCAGTATGTCAAAAAGTCCATGCCGAAAAGCCATTTTTTAAAGGAGTGCGTGATGGCTTTTATTGTAGGCGGACTGATTTGTATTGTTGGCGAGGCCTTGAACGATCTTGGTGAAAAAGTATTTAATCTGGATGAAGCAGGGATCGGGGCTTTCCGCTCCGCGACACTAATATTTCTGGGCGCGTTGTTCACAGGCATCGGTATATACGACATACTCGGCCGAATCGCGGGCGCGGGTTCCATCGTACCCATTACCGGGTTCGCAAATTCCATCGTCTCCCCTGCACTCGAGTATAAATGGGAAGGCTATATATTGGGCGTCGGCGCAAAGTTGTTTACTATTGCCGGCCCGGTGCTGGTATATGGTATCAGCTCATCCGTGCTTGTCGGCATCATTTATTACATCATTGGGGTGATATAGCATGGGAATACGCGTCGGAGCCAGGACAGTCAGGTTTGATTTACCGCCAAATATTATCGCTTTTGCTTCCGTAGCCGGTAAGGATGAGAAGAACGGACCATATGGCAGCTGTTTTGACGTAACGTTTGAGGACGACCTCTGGGGAGAAAAGACTTATGAGCTTGCCGAACGTAAAATGCAGCTGACTGCTGCTGAAACTGTCATTGATAAAGCTGGGCTCATGCCGGATGATATCCACATTCTTTACGGTGGAGACCTGCTGAATCAGATCATTTCTTCGGGCTTCGTGGCAAGACAGCTGGGCATCCCCTTTATCGGACTCTATGGGGCCTGTTCCACAATGTCTGAATCGATGCTTGTGGGAGCTATGACGGTGGATGGCGGTTTTGCTCAGAACGCCTTGTGCACCACAAGCAGCCATTTTGCGACAGCAGAACGGCAGTTCAGGATGCCGCTTGAGCTGGGCACTCCGAAGACTCCTACGTCGCAGCACACCGCGTCGGCAGCGGGGGCCGTTATACTCTCCACACAACGGGGACAGTATGCTTCCATAACGTGCGCGACTCCGGGACGGGTGGTGGACATGGGCATCAACGATGTCAACAACATGGGCGCGGCGATGGCTCCTGCGGCTGCTGAAACGATAATATGCCACCTGGAGGATACGGGCAAAGCGCCCACAGATTACGACGCTATTATAACGGGCGATCTTGGCACGTTTGGCAGCGAGCTGCTGGTCAAATATTCAGGGGAAGCAGGCTGGGACATTTCCGGCGTGCATAAGGACTGCGGCGCTATGCTCTATGAAGGAAACGACCTGATGAACTGCGGCGCCAGCGGCTGCGGCTGTAGTGCGAGCATGCTGTGCGGGTTCTTCCTGCCAGAGCTCATCAAGGGAAATATGAAACGCATATTGTTTGTGGCTACCGGTGCGCTGCATAGTCCCACGAGTGCGCTTCAGGGAGAATCCATTCCATGCATTGCGCATGCGGTCACCATAGAAACGGGGTGTAGCATATGAACTATTTCTGGGCTTTTGTGATAGGCGGTGCCATCTGCCTGATCGGACAGATACTGCTTTCAAAAACGAATATGACGCCCGCCAGGATACTCGTACTGTTTGTAACGGCAGGAGTGATACTGACTGCTGTGGGGCTGTATGAGCCGCTGGTGAAGCTGGGCGGCGCAGGTGCTCAGGTACCGCTGACCGGCTTTGGATATTCGCTCGCCAAGGGCGCGTTCAAAGGTGTTGATGAGAGCGGCCTGCTGGGTGCACTGTCCGGAGGTGTGAAAGGAACTGCAGCAGGCATCGCGGCTGCAGTATTGTTCGGTTATCTTATCGCCCTGATATTTACGCCGAAAACGAAAAAGTAATTCATGCTTCTGCTATCGCGGCATTAAACTGGTTTCGGTTTTGTGCGTCCTGCAGTATCTGGGAACGCACAGCCCCCTTGAAGCTGAGCACCAGCGAACTGGGCCCGCCATGGATGCCGAGTGCCGGAGTGAGGTAATCAATACGCACATTGATTCGCGGGATCAGCTCGAGTATCTTTTCTTTAAGCTTTTCAGCCAGCGGCAGATCGCCGCCGTGCGCGATGTACGCGCAATCCGTATGAGCTGTCATACTTTTCAGTACCTTCTGCGCCATCAGGTTGAGTGCCTGCCGGGTACCGCGGGCATTCATTAGATACGTAATACGCCCCTGCTCATTGATAAACAGTATGGGCTTAAGCTGCAATATCCCGCCCAGCAGCGCTTTGACATGGCTGATACGTCCGCCCCGGTGCAGGTGCTTTATATCTCCTATAGTGAATATCAGATTGTACTCGTTCAGGCCGGACAGTGAGAAATCTCTTGCCTCCTCGATGGTGGCGGTGCTCTGTATCCGAATCAGATCCATTGCCAGCGCGGTGACAGCAAAGCTGCCCGTCAGCGTGTCCACAACGAGTATTTTGCGGCCATATTCCTTTCCGAGTTCCTCCGCCGCCAAACAAGCGCTGTCATATGACCCGCTCACCTGATTGGAAAGCGACAAATGCAGTATATCATGTCCGGCAATAAGCGTTTCCCGCCAAGTCTCAATGAAGCTGTGGGGCGTGGCCTTGGACGACTGAGCCATCGATCCGCGCGATAGTTTATCATAGAGAGCCTGTTTTTGGTCATCATTTCCAAAGCTATCTGCAAATTCCCTGCCATCCAGCGTATATGAAAGACAGACCATCAAAATTTCGTATTTGTCTAATTCCTCATTGGTAAAGCTCGCTGACGAATCGACGCTGATGACAAAATTCTTCATTCAAAAATCCTTTCGGTCTTTCTTATTCTAAACTAACCGTCAGTTATTTAAAAAGCAAGCGTATATCCAAATGTTTAAAGTTAATTAATACTGTTAATAACTTATAAACACCAAGAGCGTCATTGGCGCGATTCGGTTCGGTGCGACATTTGAATCAGTAAGCCCGATGGAGACAGGTAAGTCCCACCCAACCCAGTGGCCACGGGCGGCAGCGCTCCGATAAAATCTCGATGCTCGCGCATAACGCCTCCGCTGAATATGAACAGAAACAGTATAGCGGTCTGTATCCAGAGAATCGTCACATCCATCAGACCATGCACCAGCACACACCAGCAGACGGTATATATCAGGTGCCTGATGCGAGCATCGGATTTTCCGTTTCGCATTAATTTGAACATACCTGCAAAGCCACCAAGCACCATTCCAAATCCTGCAATCCCATAATTGAGCAGCGTATCCAGTATCAAATTGTGGGCATGACGTGCCTTATAACCGTCAAACACAGCGTAAATCCTGGCATAGGCGTTGCCTCCCTCGCCGAAAAGGGGATGGGTTGCGATACCTTCGAGCGCGGCTCGCCAGATTGAAAGCCGGTTGTCGAGGTCATGCGAAATCCTTGCCTCTCGGAGCAAAATATCAGGATAATGGAGCCCTATGATTGCATAGGCGGCCAATATACCCAGCGCGATCCAGAAGAGCGAATAGCGCTTATACAGCAGGAACATCAGCAAAAACACTGATAGAGTAACCATAAGGCCTGAGCGACTGCCGCTGATATACAGACCGACGATGTTAATCAGTATGATGAAGCAATAGCGCAGGACAAGCCCTGCATTTCCCTTCGGCATGCTGAGTATCTTATAAAGGCACAGTGTCACAACAAACTCAATCACCATCGCGTAGTAATTTGCGTTCATGAAGGTTGACGGGATACGGTAACTAGAATCTCCTCCGTAAACGAAAAGCTGAAAAAGCGCTACGCCAAAACACGCGATGCTGAGCCAGCAGCAAATTGAAATTCCCGACTCAAATAACTCCCGTGTCATAAAACGGCGCAGGAACATGCCGGTTAGCACTACGACGCCCACGCCGAGTGCAATGTACACCCCTGTTTTATTTTTGTAGGCAATGGCGACAATCAGTGCCATCACACAAAAGACGGCGATGTTCCAGACCACTGATCTGGGCATCGCGTGAACCACTCCCGAGAACTTCCTGCTGGCAAACATGTATACGATGATTGATAAGCATACTGCAACAGTCACATAGACCGATAACATCACAGAAATCAGCAGAACCAAGATGAATACGCCTTCGATGCCATACTGTCTGATTAAATTCCTTAACATTATATACTGATAATCCTCCCAAAACCGTGACAGTATACTTCAACTTTAAGTATAATGTCAATCGGTTAAAATACTCTTAAGCATGAAACAAATTAAGTGTTTTGCACATATGACGACGGTTTCGGTATAAAAGTTCATATTATAAAGTTTTTTATAACTAATTTACGGAATGGTTCAGATTGGAAACAAATTTATAGTCATGACCTCCGGCTGGGTGGTTATGACTCATGATAAAAAAATAGAACAAAGTAAACTTTGCTCTATTTTGGTGCCGAAGACCGGACTTGAACCGGTACGGTGTTGCCACCGCGGGATTTTAAGTCCCGTGCGTCTGCCGATTTCGCCACTTCGGCGAGGCACTCCCCAAAAGTTGGCGCTTGGGGAAAACTGATATAATTTCGGGCCTCTGTCTCCAGAAGCCCGACTTTGTTGACTGGAGGCGCCACCCGGATTTGAACCGGGGCATAAGGGTTTTGCAGACCCGTGCCTTACCACTTGGCTATGGCGCCATATTGCTCAGCATATATTCACTATATGCCCGAGGATTCATTTTTATCCCCCCGGCTGATTGACAGCTCGGGGGGACTTTGGAGCGGAAGACGGGATTCGAACCCGCGACTTCGACCTTGGCAAGGTCGCACTCTACCACTGAGTCACTCCCGCAGAGTGTGCGTTCTTTGTTTTGAAGCCGAAACTGGCGACCCGGAAGGGACTCGAACCCTCGACCTCTAGCGTGACAGGCTAGCGTTCTAACCGTCTGAACTACCGGGCCATATGGTGGGAACAGTTGGGCTCGAACCAACGACC
>JAEWWC010000106.1 GCA_023396555.1 Bacillota bacterium | reverse complement strand
AAAACGGAATATGGATGTAAAGCCCCAGCGGCTGCATCAGTCCATCTTGAGGACGGACATGAACGCCTCGGATGGAACTTCCACGCTGCCCACCTGCCGCATGCGCTTCTTGCCCTCTTTCTGCTTTTCAAGTAGCTTCTTCTTGCGCGTGATGTCGCCGCCGTAGCACTTGGCCAGCACGTCCTTGCGCATCGCCTTTACCGTTTCGCGTGCGATGACCTTGCCGCCGATTGCCGCCTGTATGGGTATCTCAAACATCTGGCGCGGTATTGCATCTTTAAGCTTCTCGGCGATGCTGCGGCCGCGTGCGTACGCCTTATCCTTGTGCACGATGATCGATAATGCGTCGCATACGTCGCCGTTCAGCAGCATATCGAGTCGCACCAGCTCGCTCTTTTTATAACCTTTCAGCTCGTAGTCCAGCGATGCGTATCCGCGCGTGCGCGACTTCAGTATATCGAAGAAGTCGTATATGATCTCGTTGAGCGGCAGCTCGTAGTGAATCATCACGCGGGTATCTTCAATGTATTCCATGTTCTTGAACGTGCCACGCTTATCCTGACAGATATCCATCACGGCCCCGACAAACTCGTCGGGCGTCATGATAGTAGCGTCCACCATCGGCTCCTCCATGTACTCGATGGATGTGGGCGGCGGCAGATTGGTCGGATTGTCCACCACCAGCGTTTCACCCTTCACGGTGATCACGTGATAGCTGACGCTGGGCGCGGTGGTAACGAGGTTCAGGTCGAACTCGCGCTCCAGCCTTTCTTGTATGATCTCCATGTGCAGTAACCCGAGGAAACCGCAGCGGAAACCAAAGCCCAGCGCCACCGAAGTTTCCGGCTCGTACAGCAGCGACGCGTCGTTGAGCGCCAGCTTGGCCAGCGCGTCGCGCAGGTCCTCGTAGTCCGCGCCGTCCGCGGGATAGATGCCGCAGAACACCATCGACGTCACGTTCTTGTATCCGGGCAGCGGCTCCGCCGCGCCATCTTTGCCATTGGTAATGGTATCGCCCACGCGCGTATCCGACACGTTCTTCACGCTGGCGGCGATATACCCCACCTCGCCGGCGGAAAGGGACTTTGCAGACAGCAGTGATGGCAGGAACACGCCCACCTCCGTCACGTCGAAGCGCTTACCGGCTGCCATGAACAGCACTTCGTCACCCGGCTTGATGCTGCCTTCCTTCACGCGCACGTAGCTGATCGCGCCCTTGTAGTTGTCGTAATAGGAATCGAATATCAGCGCTTTAAGCTTGCCGTCAGGGCTCCCCTGCGGCGAGGGCAGATATTTGATGATGGCGGCGAGAACTTCGTTAATGCCGATGCCTTCCTTGGCGCTGATGCGCGGCGCATACGACGTATCGAGCCCCAGTACATCCTCAATCTCCTTGCAAACCTCGTCCACGCGGGCGGACGGCAGGTCGATCTTGTTGATGACGGGCAATATCTCAAGGCCGTTGTCCATTGCGAGATAGACGTTTGCCAGCGTCTGCGCCTCGATGCCCTGGCTGGCATCCACCACCAGTATCGCGCCTTCGCAGGCTGCCATGCTGCGCGATACCTCGTAGGTGAAGTCCACGTGCCCCGGCGTATCGATCAGATTGAGCGTATATTCCGTGCCGTCCAGCGTATAAAACATGCGCACCGCCTGCGCCTTTATCGTGATGCCGCGCTCCTGCTCCAGATCCATCGTATCCAGAATCTGCGCGTGCATGTCCCGCTGGGATATGGTATGCGTCGCCTCGATCAGGCGGTCGGCCAGCGTCGACTTGCCGTGATCGATGTGCGCGATGATGCAAAAGTTGCGAAACCTGCTGAGTCCCATATATTGTCCTCCATTTTATTAACACGACTAATATTATATAAAAGTTGCCTGAATTGCAATCGTCAATATAAAAGCCGCTTCATATGCCGATGAGCTTGAGGTTGCATTATACGTAGCTTCTCTGTAGAATAACAGAAAAGACCAGTTATATAAGGAGAGGTATCCATGGCATATGAGTGGCTGGACGAATACCTTCTGTTCAAAAAAGCAGCCGAAAAGGATTATAAGGTGGAGTGGGAAGCCGTTCGGTATATGGTGGGCGGCAAGATGTTCTGCATGATGGGTGGCGACAAGCAAGGCCGGCCGATCATCACGCTCAAATGCGAGCCGCTGTTCGGCGAGGCGCTGCGGCAGCAGTATGCGGACATCATCCCCGGCTACTACATGAACAAGCTGCACTGGAACTCTGTCTACCGCGACGGCAATGTGCCGGACGATGTGCTGCGCCAGATGGCGGATATGTCATATGACCTGATTTTTCGCTCGCTTCCCAAAAAGCTGCAGGCGGAGCTGGCCGAATAAAACCGTTAACGGAGGAACCATCAAATGTCGGATATCCAAACGGCGCTGGATGCGCTGAACAGAAAAAACTTCAACGCCGTGTACGCGGCAGACGCGAAAGCGGCGTTGGATCACGTGCTCACTGATCGGCGAAAGTGATACCGTGGGTGCGGGCGGCAGCGCTACGCTGTACGAAACGGGTATCATCGACGCTTTGGTGAATAGCGGGCATGTGGTATACCAAAGCGATCTGGCCCAAAAGCGCGGGCAGGACCGGGACGAGGCCAAACGGCAGGGCATGATCGCCGACG
>JAEWWC010000041.1 GCA_023396555.1 Bacillota bacterium | reverse complement strand
GGTGAGGCCCAGCGCTTTGGCATCCGTTTTGCCGCCCGAGCCCATTAGCGTGGGTATTTTGGCGACGATGTCCTCGCCGAATACGCTCTGGCCCGCTTCCACAGCCTTGAGCGACGGGATGATGCTCTCAAAGTTTTGCTTTAAGAGATAGCCCTTCGCGCCCATCTTGAGCGCTTTAACGATGTATTCGTCATCCGCGAACGTGGTGAGGAACAGCACGCGTGCATCCGGATGCTGCTTGAGTATGGTCTCGCCCGCTTCCAGACCCGTCATCGTGTCCATTCGGATGTCCATCAGCAGCACGTCGGGGCGGTGTTTATCGTACAAAGCGATGGCTTCGTTACCGTTGTGACCGATCGCGGCCACCTCCATGCCGGGTGTGGCTTCGATGATGGTTTTAAGCGACAGCCCCACCAGGGCGTCGTCGTCTACGATGACCAGTTTCATAGTTTACTCTCCTTGGGTATGGATACGAATACGGTAAAGCCGTCGTCGCCGGTGATGTTGACGCGGCCGCTTAAGGCTGTAACGCGCTGCGTGATGTTTTTGAGGCCGATGCCGTCGCCTGTAGACGTTTTTTTGCTGCCGTTGTCCCGTATCACCAGCTGGTAGAACGCCGGATGCTCCCGCAGTGTCACCGTCACGCGCGTGGCGTCGGAATGACGGATCACGTTGGACAGCGCCTCCCGGGCCACGGCCAGCAGCGCGTACTTCACCGCCTTGGGCGGGATGGATTCCACATCGTAGTCCAGCGACAGTGCGCAGAACGTGAAGCCATCCGCTAGCGACTTGACTTCGGCGTACAGGTCCACGGACTCTTCGTGCAGGTCATGGATGCTGCTGCGTATGCTGTCCATTCCCTGGGATAGCGTGTCTTTAAGCGTATTCAGCCGCGCTTTAAGCGCCTCGTCCTGGCAAGTGGCCATCAGAGCGCCCGTCTGCAGTATGGTGTTGGACAGTATGTGCCCGATGTTGTCGTGGATGTCCCGCGCAATGCGGTTGCGTTCGTTCAGCGTGGCGAGATGAATCTCGTAGTCCTGCTTGTCCAGCAGCTCCCTGTTTTTGTTTTCCAGCTGCAACGAGAACTCCTTGGCCGTGTCGCGCAGCGACAGGTATTCGGTCTTTTGCCGCTCCAGCTCGGTGGTGCGCCGCTTGAGCAGATACGACAGCGCCACGAACAACACGATAAAAAGGCATTTGTCCAGCGGCAGATTCACATAGCCCACGCCCAGGGCCAGCACCGCGGCAGCCAATGCCCAGCGCCAGCGCGACTGAAACAGATCGTAACTGATCAGCGGCAAAAAGAAGATAAAGGTCGGGAATGGAATGCACAGTCCGCACCAGATAACCATGACCGCAGCGCCGGTCACATTTTCGGTGTAGGTCAGCAGCGCGCTGGCCGCGATGGCGCTGATCACCGGCACGACGATAAAAATATCCGCCCGGTATTGCGCCAGCACGGCGATGCAGATGATGAACAGTATCAGCTTATCGATGAGCTTGCTCATAAGTCAGGCTCTTTCCAGCGTGATGTTCGTGGCATAAACGGCATAGGGGGCGAGGAATTCTGCAACAGCATTTTCGTTCAGCGCGGCGCGTATGGCGGCTGCTGTTTTGGAATCGACAAGTGTATCGTATTCGGCCAGTATGTTGCACCGGCGGCAGGACATATCGGGGGCGAGCCTGTCCAGCACTGCGGCAGCTTCGTCCGCGGTCAGACTACCTTGCCGGAGCTTATCGGCGCACGCGCCCAGCGCCGTGTTGACTACCCTGCCGGAGTCCGCTTCGCCTCTCACGTCGAACAGCGCGGACACCAGAGCCGGCAGGTCTGCGCTGCCCATCAGCGAAATGTCGATGATGGCGCTGTCCGGGCTATCGTACGCCTCTATGATGCCGTCCGCCCAGCCGGTCACCTCCTGCTGCGAGAGCAGCCCGGTGACGAGACCTATACGGCAGACCTCGGCCTGCTCCTTCACTGTCAGCATGATTATCCTCTTTCGCGATCGTTGGTACCGGGCGATTGACCCGTCTGTCACACAAATTCTAACATTTGGCGTGATGAAAGGCAACGGGAACAGTGACAAATGTCATACTCATTTTGTGAGGCGTTTCACTGTGAAGTGATTTGTGTTTTGACTACAATGAAGACAACAAAGTTTGGAGGGTTTTTTATGGTAGTCAGCGTTAAAAATCTGGTCAAAAGATACGGCGATCTGATCGCGCTCGATCATTTCAGCTTGGATGTGGAAGAGGGCGAGATATTCGGCCTGCTGGGACCCAACGGCTCCGGCAAGACGACGACGATCAACTGCATACTGTCGCTGCTGAAGTTCGACAAGGGAACGGTGGAAGTGTTCGGAAAACCGATGAAGCCGGACGCGTATGATATCAAGCGCGATATCGGCATCGTGATGCAGAACGTCGCGGTATTCAACGAAATGACGGTGCAGCAGAACATCAGCTATTTCTGCGGGCTGTATGTGGAAGACAAACAAAAGCGCGCGGAGCTGGTAGAGGAAGCGATCAAGTTTGTGGGGCTGGAGGACTTTCGGAAGTTCTACCCCAAGAAGCTGTCCGGCGGTTTGCTCCGGCGTCTGAATATCGCCTGCGGCATCGCGCACAAGCCGAAGCTCATCATACTCGACGAGCCCACGGTGGCGGTGGACCCGCAGAGCCGCAACAATATACTCGAAGGCATCAAGGAGCTGAACAGGCAGGGTGCGGCGGTGATATACACCTCTCACTACATGGAAGAAGTGGAGCAGATCTGCACGCGCATCGCCATCATGGATAAGGGCAAGACCATCGCGATGGGCACCAACAGCGAGCTGAAGGGCATGATTAAAAAGGGCGAGAAGATCACGGTGGAGCTGCTGGGCGCTTACAACGGCTTGCTGGACGCGGTGAAGCAGCTGCCCAACGTACTGTCCGCAGAAGTTTCCGGGCAAACACTGACGGTGAATGCGGAGCATGGACACAGCAACCTGTCGTCGATACTGGCATACCTTGGCAGCCGTAATATTGCGCACGGCCGGGTGTACTGCGAGCCGCCGACGCTGAACGACGTGTTCCTGGAGCTGACCGGCAAGGAACTGCGCGACTAAAGGGGAGGCAAGAATTATGTTTCTGCATGTATTTATTAACAGGTTCAAATGTCTGCTGCACAACCGGGAGCTGATATTCTGGACGCTGCTGTATCCGCTGGTGCTGGGCACGTTCTTCAGCCTCGCGTTTTCCAACATGGCCAGCGGCGAAGCGTTCACCAGCATACCGATAGCGGTGGTGGATACCGCCGCGTATCAGGCGGACACTGCCTTCCAGAGCGCGCTGGACTCGGTCTCCGAAGGCAGCGAAGCGGAGCAGCCGCTGTTCGACGTGACGGTGGTCCCGCAGGACGAGGCCGACAGGCAACTGGAAGAGGGTACGATCAAAGGGTATGTGGTACTGGATGACGGCGCGCACGTGGTGGTCAAGGAATCGGGCATCAATCAGACGATCATTAAGCAGTTCATGGACAGCTATCTGCAGACGGGCTCGGCGTTCATGCGCGTCGCTCACAGCAACCCGGCAGCGTTGGCCGATATACAGTTTGACGGCGGGGCGACCCATGTGAAGCCGGTGGCTCCCGGCAAGGCAGACCCGGAGAGCTGGGTGACATACTACTACGCGCTGATCGCGATGGCGTCATTGTTCGGCGGTTTCTGGGGCATCAAGGAGATCACCGATATACAGGCAAACCTGTCGGCTAAAGGCGCACGGCTCAACGTAGCCCCGGTGAACAAGCTCAAGATGCTGGTGTACTCGTTCCCCGCAGCCATACTGATACAGTTCCTGTCCTGCGTTGTGCTGGTGGTCTATCTGAACTTTGTGCTGGGCGTACATTTTGGGGAGCAGCTGCTGTTCGTGCTGATTGCGTGTCTGGCGGGCAGCGTCACGGGCGTGACATTCGGCGCGATGCTCGGTGCGGTCATCAAAGGCGGCGAAGGCATCAAAACGGCGGTGTTGCTGGTAACCAGCCTGCTGATGTCCTTCCTGTCGGGGCTGATGGTGTCGGGCATCAAATACACGGTGGTGCACGCAGCGCCCATCATGGCCTATGTGAATCCGGCCAACCTGATATCCGACGCATTCTACTCGCTGTATTACTACACGTCGTATGCCAAGTTCTTTGAGAACGTCGGCCTGCTGCTCGGATTCTCGGCGGTATTTACACTGATCGTTTACCTGATCACAAGGAGGCAGAGATATGCAAGTCTTTAGCGCTTATTTTAAGGTCATGCGGAAACACTTCAAGATCATCATGATATACCTGATCGTATTTGTGGTATTGTCCGCTATCATATCGAATGTTATCAGCGGACAGTCAGCCCCGACCTCGTTCTATGAAACGAAGTACAAGATAGCATTGTTCAACGAGGATACCAATGCGCCGCTGGCTCAAGGGTTGGAAGCGTATATCGGGCAGAACGCGCAGATCGTTCAGGTCGGCGTCAGGGAGCAGGACATTCAGGACGCACTGTTCTACGAGCAAGCGGACTGCGTGCTCACCATACCCCAGGGATTTTCCGAAGGCTTCATGAGCGGCAGTAGCGTTCAGGTGGAAAGAATGGCAGCCGCCGGCAAGCCCGCCAGCGTCTATACGGACTTCCTCGTGGACAGATACCTGAACATGGCGTTGCTGTATGCGAAAAACATGCCGCAGGCTTCTCAGCAGGATATCGCGGGTTACGTGGCGGAGGATCTGCAAAAGTCAGCGTCGGTGGAGTACAGGCAGGCTGCCAACGCGCCCGCACCGGCCGGCAACATCACTTATTACTTCCAGTTCCTCGCTTACAGCCTGCTGGCCGCGATGATGATGGGTGTTTCACTGGTGATGATGTCGTTCAACGAGCCGAACCTGAGCAACAGAACGCTGTGCGCGCCACTCAAACCTGTTCGCATGAACATGCAGATGGTGATGGCCAATGTGGTGTTCGCACTGCTGGTTTGGGCTTTGATGTGTGCCTATATACTGGTGTCCGCTGCCCCTGTGAAGTTCGATGCGAGCCTGGTGCTGCTGTGCATCAACGCGCTGGTGTTTACGCTGGTCAGCCTGTGCATCGGTTTTCTGGCGGGCAAGTTCATTAAAAGCCACGGCGTACAGGCGGCGGTCACCAACGTGGTGTCGCTGGGCATGAGCTTTCTGTGCGGCGTGTTTGTGGAGCAGGCGCTGCTGGGCAAGACAGTGCAGACGCTCGGAAGTTTCATGCCGACCTACTGGTACATCCGTGCGGTGGAAGCCATCCGGGGCATGGGTACAGTGACTGCCCAAAGCATCGGCCCGGTGGTGGAAAGCATGCTGATACAGCTGGGGTTCGCGGTGGCGATACTCATCGTGACGCTGGCGGTCTCCAAGCAACGCCGTAAAGCAGCTGTATAAAGGTGCCATCAAAGCAAAATGAAAGGCACGAGACCCCTGTTTGCAGAAAGCGCAGGGGGTCTCGTGCCTATTTAGGTTATATGGATTACGCGAAGCTTATTCGTCCTGCAGGGCGGCGTAGCCTTCCTCGCCCGTACGGACCTTGATGACATTTTCGACGTCGAAGACAAATATCTTGCCATCGCCCACTTTGCCGGTGTACAGCGCCTTCTTGACGGTGCTGACGAGCAGATCGGTCGGCACCTTGCAGATGACGATATCCACCTGAACCTTGGGCAGCAGCTTGGTTTCCATTTCAACGCCTCTGTACTTCACAGGGTGCCCTTTCTGCATGCCGTAGCCCATCACATTGGTGACCGTGATGCCGGTGATGCCGATGGAGTCGAGCGCGCTCTGCAGGGCTGAGAACTTGTTCTGGTTGGTGATGATCGTGACCTTAGTCATCTTGGCGTCTGGATGCGCATTGTTGATCAGCGGAACAGCAATTTCATCCGGCACTGCGCCAGCCGGTATTGCGGCTTCAGCGCCACCCATATCCGCCGTCGGGATTGCGATCATGAAGTCACCGTAAGCGCTCGCCAGGCCGTGTTCGGGCAAGTCGAGGCCGGAAATCTCCTCTTCGACCGAAACACGCAGGCCGTTAACCTTCTTGATGATCGCGAACAGTATGAGCGTTATGATGATGGTCCACACTGCGATGGCGAGGATGCCCAGCGCCTGAACGCCAAGCTGTGTCCAGCCGCCGCCGTAGAACAGGCCGGCAGCCGAAGCACCGGGAGCAGTGGGCGTCGCAAACAGACCGACCGCCAGGCCGCCCCAGAGGCCGTTGACACCGTGAACAGCAATTGCACCCACCGGATCGTCCACATGAAGCTTCAAGTCGATGAACTCGACCGCGAGCACAACGAGGAAACCGGCGACAAGGCCGATGATGGCCGCGCCCAGACCATCGACGTTCGCACAGGGGGCGGTGATGGCCACAAGGCCGGCCAGCGCGCCGTTAAGCGACATGGATACGTCGGGCTTGCCGTTTTTGATCCAGGTAAAGCACATCGTTACCACGGTGGCAACACCCGGGGCGATTGTTGTCGTCGCGAATACGGAACCCATCTGTTCGACGCTGAGTGCAGCCGCGCCGTTGAATCCGTACCAACCGAACCAGAGTATAAACACGCCGAGTGCGCCCAGCGTGATGGAGTGGCCGGGAATTGCGCGTGAAATCTTCTTGCCTGTCTTGGGGTCTTTGACGTACTTGCCGATACGGGGACCGAGTATCACCGCGCCGATGAACGACATGATGCCGCCTACCATATGGATGGCCGTGGAACCCGCGAAGTCGATGTAGCCGAGATTGAACAGCCAGCCCTGCGCGTTCCATACCCAGCCCGCTTCGATCGGATAGATGATGAGGCTGATCACGGCGCTGTAAATGCAGTATGCCGAAAATTTGGTGCGTTCCGCCATGGCGCCGGACACGATGGTGGCAGCGGTGGCACAAAACACCAGGTTAAACACGAAGCTGGACCAGGGGAAATTCGTGTAGTCCGTAAAGATCTGGAAATCCGGGACACCGATCACGCCGAACAGGTAGTTTTCACCCATCATCAGAGAAAAGCCGATGATCATGAACACTACGGTACCGATACAAAAGTCCATGAGGTTCTTCATGATGATGTTGCCGGCGTTCTTCGCGCGGGTGAAGCCGGTTTCCACCATTGCAAAACCGCCCTGCATGAAGAACACGAGCGCTGCGCCGATCAGGAACCATACCGGGAATACTGTTCCGTTTACAGCTTCCATAATTTCAGTCATTTTATGATTACCTCCTACTATATAATTATTAAAAAATAAAATGCGCACTCGAATCGAACGAATGCACATCTTTATGCAAAACACTATATTATCTGAACCCCCTACAACATTGTCGGCAGGGATCCCAAATAAAAAAGCGCTTTCATGGTATTAACACCAGAAAGCGCCTCTGCTCACCTTGAGGTCAGTATAACGGACTTGGTCCATATTGTCAACAGCTTTATGAAAAAACTATGAACAAAAGTCGGGAGAAATGAAGCTTTGGTATGGGATTCATGCAAAAATAAAGCAAAGACAGACTAAATAAGGTACTAAAATGGGATTTTGATATTACGAGGCGTCTTTTGTGGCAAGCATCACATTGGATAATGCGGAATGTTTAACGCGGGAGGGACATCCGGCACGCCCTGAAAGATGCGCGGAAGACTGCGCCTGTTGTGCGTTCGCATAACAGCCATGGTACAGATAAACAGATCGCGTTGCAAACACAAATGCTTAAATATATAATGGGCTTGTGTCAAAGCCGCAGCCAGAATTGTGGCGATGGCATTTTATATCATTCAGAAATGAAACCGGATGAAATCAATTTTTCAGAACTTTTATAGGGTCATTATTAATCAGCAATAAGTAAATCAAAAGGAGAGTGTTTATGAGTACGGTTAAAAAGCTTAAATACTTCTGCGGCGGGCAGTGGCTGGAATCCAAAACGCAAAAGTATATGGACATCTATAACCCCAGCACCGGAGAAGTGATCGCGCAGACGCCTTGCTGCACGGCGGAAGAGGTGGAAGCCGCGATAGCCGCCGCGAAGCGGGCTTACGAGACATGGTCGGTGACGCCGGTGATGAAGCGCGTACAGGTGCTGTACCGTTTCCGCGAGCTGCTGGATAAGCACATGGATGAGCTGACGCGGCTGGTGGCGACGGAGCACGGTAAGGTGCTGGAGGAGGCCCGCGGCGATATGCTCAAGGTGAAGGAGCCGGTGGAGTTCGCCTGCGGTCTGCCCACGCTGATGATGGGCGAGTCGCTGATGGAGACCTCCCAGGGCTACGATACGGTGCTTTACCGCGAGCCGGTGGGCGTGTTCGCCGGCATCGCACCGTTCAACTTCCCCGGCATGATACCGATGGGCTGGATGATGCCCCTTTGCATCGGCACGGGCAACACGATGGTCATCAAGGCGGCCTCGATGACGCCGATGACTTCGATGCGGTGCGCCGAGCTGCTGCAGGAGGCCGGTCTGCCCGACGGCGTGGTCAACATCGTCACGTGCAGCCGCAACGAGGCGGAAATATTCCTGCATCACCCGGACGTGAAGGGTATCAGCTTTGTGGGTTCCACGTCGGTGGGGCTGCACGTCTATTCGCAGGCGGCGGCACATGGCAAGCGGGTGCAGGCGCTTTGCGAAGCCAAAAACCACGCTTTGGTACTGGAGGACGCCGCTCTGGAGCGGACGGCCCGCGGCATCATCAACTCGTCGTTCGGCTGCGCGGGCGAGCGCTGCATGGCGCTGCCGGTGATTGTGGCGCAGGAGAGCATCGCCGACAGGCTGGCCGCGCTGCTGGTGCAGTATTCCAAGGAGCTTAAAGTCGGCCCCGCGTATGAGAAGAACTCGGAGCTGGGCCCGCTGGTGACGGCTGCACACCGTAAGTTCGTGACGGACTGGATCGAGAAGGGGGTCGAGGAAGGTGCGGCGTTGTTGTTGGACGGTCGAAACAAGGTGGTGGAAGGTTATGAGAACGGCTTTTATCTCGGACCCACGATATTCGATCATGTGACGCCGGACATGACGATCGGCGACGAAGAGGTTTTCGGGCCCGTCGTCTGCATCAAGCGCGTCAAGACTTTTGAGGAAGGCCTTGCGCTGATGAACAAGAACCGCTTCGCCAACGGCTCCGTCATATTCACGCAGAGCGGCTACTACGCCCGCGAGTTCGCGCGGCATACGCACGGAGGCATGGTGGGCGTGAACGTGGGCATACCGGTGCCCGTGGG
>JAEWWC010000250.1 GCA_023396555.1 Bacillota bacterium | reverse complement strand
GGTGCCTGCGTATGAAGCGATGCCGGGCCTCCGGCGATCTGCCGAAAGGCCCGGTACCTGAATATGAACATTATCTTTATATTACTGGCGCACCGCTTTGGATCGGTTGTAGATCACGAGCAACAGTATCATGATCACGCCCGTCGCAATGTTTCTGGTCGTGGGGTCCAGCTGAATGGCCGTCAGCATGTTGCTCAGTACCACCATCAGCAGCGAACCCGCGATGGTGCCGCCGAACGATCCCACACCTCCAGAAAACGCGGTGCCGCCCACAATAACGGCAATCAGTGACTGGAAGGCGTATTCGTCGAAAATCTGGCAGCGGGCCGTCGTCATATAGGCCGCGCCCAGCATACCCGCAAACGCGCTCAGCATGCCCGAGAACACATAGGACAGCACACGTATCCTGTTGACATTCACGCCGTTCAGCTTAGCCGCCATCGGGTTGCTGCCTACCAAAAAGAGCTGTTTACCGAATGAGGAACGGTTGATCAGGAAAAACACCAGCGGCCAGACGATGGCGGCGTACATGATGATCGCCGGCAGGAATCCGCCGATACGGTATGTCACCGTCTGTGTGAACACGGGAGAGGCGTAGCCGCTCGGGCTTCCCTCCGTCAGCACATACTGCAGCCGCGTCACCACATTGCTGATGGCCATCGTCGTGATCATCGCCGGCAGGCTGATCTTCACAGTGAATATGCCGTTGAGCAAGCCGATGATGATGCCGATGCCCATCGCCAGCACAAATACCATCCAGAACTTCCCTGTCTGGCCGTTCATGATGTAAGACGTCAGTATCGCCGTGCTAGACATCACCGCGCCCACCGTAAAGTCAAGGCCGCCGCCGATCAGCACGATGGTCTGGCCGGCCGAAGCGATACTAAGCAGCACCGTCAACATGAGCGTGGTGCTGAACGTGTTGAGGTTAAGCGATTTCGGGTTTAGAATCACCGTCACGACGAGCAGCAAAATCGCTATGAGCAGCGTGGTTATGGCCGGGTTGTTCTTGACAAACACCTTGGTCTGCTGACTGACATTCAATCTGCTTTCATTACTTGACAATGCGCTCACCTCTCTTAAACTGTCTTACGATGACCTGCTTCAACGCTTCCTTCTGCCCCTTAGTCGTCAGTATCGTCATCAGCAATCCTAAGAATATGATGATGTCGGAGACCATGTTCTGCCAGTAACTGGACACCTGGAAACCGGGGATCAGGTTAAACAGCAGGTTGAAGAAATAGTACACGGTGTTTTGAATCAGCACCAGGAAGCCCGCGCCGAATAATGCGCAGCTGAGGGAACCCCAGCCGCCAAACCCGAGGCCGCCGATGATGCAGGCCGACAGTGAACGCAGCCCGTAGTCCTCCGCCTGCAGCGGGTTGCCCGAGGCCGTCATCAGCGTGAGGCAGATGCCGGCGACGCCGGTGATGACGCCCTTGATCAGAAACGCGTTCATACGCGTCGCCACCGGGTTGATGCCCGCGGCAAACGCATTGCGCGGGCTGATACCCACCGCGTATATGTGCTTACCAAACCGCGTCCGTTTCAGGTACAGCCAGAACAGAAACACGATCAGCACCACCAGTGCGGAGACCGGAAGGAATCCGGCTACCAGAGAGTCATACGCCTTGTAAAGCTCCGACGGCACCTTGCCCTGCGGAGACTCCATGATCAGGACATTGACGCCTCGCAAAATATAGATCAGTGAAAAGCTTGCCAGCAGGTCGGGCAGTCGGACCACCGCCACTAAGAATCCGCACAGCGCGGACACGGCCACCGCCGCCAGTATGCCCATCAGCCAGCCCAGCCCTATCGGCCAGCCCCATTCCTGCGGCACCATGATGACGACGACGTTGACCAGCGCCAGCTGTATGCCGATCGAAATATCCAGTGTGCCGGATATCAGCAGTAACCCTTGCGCCAGCGTGATCAGTATCAACGGCGTATTCTTTGTAAACAGCGTGTTCAGGTTCCCAAGGCCGAAGAAGCCCGGTCCCTGCATTACGATGTTCAGTACCAGTGCGATCAAAAACAGCACAGCGCCCGTAAATGCCGGCGTCCGTCTGAAGCGTCTAAAGCCGGTTGCTATATTGTTCATGCGGGCTCTCCCTCCTTTTCGGTTGCGCATTTTACCGTCAGGCCCATCTGAGCAGCCACAAGCCTATCCAGCGTCTTGTTTGGACCCGCGAGTACGCCGCTGACCCTTCCCTCGTAAAACACGTATATGCGGTCGGCAATCAGCAGCAGTTCCTCGTTTTCACTGGAGGAATAGATAACGGTCATTTTGTCTTCATGTGCGCAGTTACGGAGAATGTTGTGTATCTCCTGCCGCGAGTGCACGTCCACACCTTTGGTGGGATCGTCCAGCAGCAGCAGATCCGGCTTCATGGCGATCCATCGTGCCACCACCAGCTTCTGCTGGTTGCCGCCCGAGAGCGAACTGGCCGGGTTTTTGATAGAGCCCACGACTATGTTGTATTTATTGATGGCGTCCTGTGAGAATCTACGGACCGCCTTTGCGCTTAAGTATTTGAACAGCCCGGTTTTGGTGGCCTTACCGGCATAGATGTTCTCGCCCACTGTACGCACCGAGAATATCGCCTCGCTGTTGCGGTCCCCCGAGATGAAGCCCATGCCGTTGCGGACTCCGTCGGAAGGCGACTTGAATTTTATTTTTTTACCCTTATAGGTGATGGAACCGCTTTCGATCCGTGTCTCACCCAGTACCGCACGGATAAACTCCGGCTGACCCTGCCCTTCCAGACCTGCGATGCCGATGATCTCGCCTTTATGGGCTTTAAAGGATATATCCTTCACCTTGGGGAATATCTCCATATGCTCCACATCGAGCACCGTTTCGCCTTCGGCATTCTCGTCATACTGCTCAACGGTATCGCACCCGGCATCCGGCTTCTGCCCCGTCATATGGAAGATAATATCATCCATTGTCAGGTCTTTGGTTGCCGCCTGCGCCACGGTTTCACCGCTGCGCATGATCGTCACGTTGTCGCACAGCTCGAACACTTCGTTCATACGGTGTGTCACGAACACGATGGCGATGCCTTCTGCCTTGAGCTGTTTTAATATGCCGAAGAGGACGGGTATCTCGTTCTGATGCAGCGACGCCGTCACCTCGTCCAGCAGCAGCAGGCGGGGCTTCAAGTAGATCGCTTTGGCTACTTCCACCAGGCTCTGCGTGGATGGAACCAGCGTCTGGACATAGGCATTCAGATCGCAGTCGATTTTAAATCGGTCCAGCAGCTCCCTGACTTCCCGTATCGTCCGCTTCTTATCCGTCATGCCCAGCTTGCCTTTGGGCTCGTTGCCCAGCACGATGTTGTCCATCACGCTCATCGTAGGAGCCAGACTCAGGTCCTGAAAAGCCGTGGCAATGCCCAGCTTATGCGAATCCTCGCTGGACCGAATCTGCACCGGTTTGCCGTCAAACAGTATCTCACCGGCATTTGGTTTCACCAACCCGGCCAGCACCTTGACCATCGTGGATTTCCCCGAACCGTTTGAGCCCAGCAATGCGGTGATTTCCCCCGGCTTCACCGTAAGAGACGCCCCTCTGAGAGCAACAACTGCGTCGAACATTTTGTCTATTCTCCGCATTTCAAACAAAATCCGTCACCTCCAAGTTCTTTAAGTTGCACCATATATGGTTTTTATATATGCGGCGCGCCTTTTCATCCCCCAGTTACTATTCCGGCGCGGCCGCGCTTTCTAAAACCCGACGATAAACCGGTCCACAACCAGTTGCCGGAATTCGGGTGAAAGCGACACAAAGTAAGCGGTGAAGCCGGTGACGCGCACGACAAGGTCCGGATGCAGATCCGGATTCTCGTTCGCTTCCATCAGCCTTCTGCGGTCCAGCACATTGATGTTGATAAGCGTTCCGCCCATCGCAAAGTGAGTTTTGACCAACTGGAGCGCCCGCCTGACGCCGCCCTCTTCGATGGACATTTTGGGGTCGAATTCCAGCTGCAGCGGCGCGGTGTTGCCGAAGCCCGGCTGCGCCATCGCGATACCCGCCGCCTGTGCCGTGGCCGCGCCGTCCTTGCGGAATCCGGGGTTGGGGTTGGCACCGTGCGATATCGGCTGGGAAGCCCTGCGTCCGTTGGGCGTCGCGCCCACCGTCTTGCCCAGTATGATGGTGTTGCTCCACGAAAACCAGCCCGGTACCAGCCGCCGCCCGTAAGGCATGGGCTGATTGTGTACTATCCCGGCATATGTTTCGGTGATCCATCGGGCCCAGCTGTCGCCCAGCGAACCTCCCTGGCAATACCTTTCGGATGTAGACAGCATCAGCCGCAGACGCTCGCCCTGTATGCCCTTATAATTGCTCTTGAGAGCAGCAGACACTTCTTCCCACGTCGTGCGTCCCTCGCGCTCAATGCGCTGTTCCAGCGCCGCAAACGAGTCCGCCACCACCGCGAGACCGGCTCCGTCCACGCCGATCGTGCCCAGACGCGGGCACTGCGTGATATCCATCCCCTTTTCGATGGTGTCTTCCATCAGCAGGTTGATGATCAGCTCGGGCAGCATTTTGTGCTGGTGCTTCAGATGAAAGTTGACACCCTGAGCAATGGTATCCAGCGCAACCTTCAGGTGCCTGGAAAAGAGCTCTTTCAGCGCTGCCGTCGAGAGTTCGCCCGACTCCATCATATCCCAGTACGCCACCTCGAACACCTTGGCGATGTTGACCTTGACGCAGTCGTTCATCGGGAATTCGATGCCCGGCGCCGCCACCCAGTTGCAGCCCACAGCGATGCGGCTGCGCGCCGTCTTCTCGTTATACCCGTTTTTCACGTAACCGTTGGTCAGCGACAGGTCGCCGCAGAAGCGCGGCCAGCCGTTGCCGTCCGTGAACAGGTATTCAACCGCCTTCAGCAGATACGTTTCGTCCACGTTGGGGTGCACGCGCACCGTGAGGTTGGCGGATGAATTCAGCATATGCGCCGCTTCGAGTATCAGCCAGCTCAAAGCGCAGGTCTGGTCTTGGCCATCGTCATCCACGCCGGACAGCTGATAATAATGCGTCTCGATCAGCAGCAGGTTAGCCAGTATGAACCGCGCGGCATCGTCGTCCAGCCGCCCCGCCGCCTTGTCGCGTTCGTAGTAGGGCGTCAGTATCACGTCCAGCTGGCAGCCCGCGCCGTCCCGGTCGTATATGCGCGTACAGATGTTATACCAGCTGATCCATTGGCAGGCCTCCAGAAACGTCTGCGGCGGAGCGCTGACGATGTTCCGGTTGGCTTCCAGCATCAGTTCCAGCGTCGAGCGCAGCTCGGGCCGCGCCTCCGTCTGCAGCTGCTTCTCAATCTCTTCAATATGCCGCCCGATAAACTTTTGTATCGCCAGCAGCACTGTCTCTTCGGCGTCATAAAATTCAACTGCCTGCGGGTTTTGCTCCCGATAGGCGCGCACCTTATTCAGCAGACCTCCGAAGCCCAGCTTAAGGCCGATACGGAAATCGGGCGCACAGTGCGAATCCGCGCCGATGCCGGGCACCAGATCATACTTCTTCTGCAGCGGCTTCAGATGGTCGTAAGGGAAACGCTCCTCATCCCATACGCCCGCCCTCATGCGGTATTCCGTCAGCATCTTGCGCCAGCGCCCGCACATGATCTCCAGCGGGTCCACGTAGACAGGATGGGCTTCCAGCAGTGCCGCGAAGTTTTCGGCGCACGCCGCATAGCCGTGTATGCCGCCATTCGGGAAGTTGGGCCGCGGCTCAAATATAAAATCATCAGGGATGGGGACTGTGCCATAATCGTCGGCGTCCGTAAAGCCCTGCTGTTCCCTTTTCTTCAGCGTATGCGCAATCTTCTTTTCGCGGAGCAGTTGCATCCGCTCCTCAAATGTGTACGCCTGCATATTCCTTACCTCGATATCTGCCCCGGTTTGCTGTGCGTATGCCCGTTGATCAGCGTCCATACGCCCTGCGCCGCCGCGACATCTGCCAGCGCTTTCATCGTCTCCGGCGACGGCGTATCGAAACGCTGCGCTTCCCTGCCCAGCGCGCGGGCCTTGTCGATCCCCAGCGGGTGATAAGCCAGCAGCTCATAGTATTTCAGCGAGGGCAGCGTGGCCGCAAAGGCCGCGATCTGCCCGATCTGTTCGGCATCGTCGTTCACGCCGGGTATAACAGGCGTTCGCACGATGACCGGCAGTTTCAATTCAGCCGCCTGCCACAGATTCTCCTTCACATAGCCGTTGGGCGACCCCGTCCATCGTTTATGCTGAGCGGAATCCCACAGCTTCAGATCTGCCATCAGCAGGTCTACGCTCTCCAGCAGCGGCCGCACCGCCTGCGGTGGAAAGCACAGATTGCTCTCCAGCCCCACATGGATGCCCTGATCCCGGCAGGCCTTCGCCAGCGCCAGCGCAAACTCCGACTGACACAGCGGCTCGCCTCCCGACAGCGTCACGCCGCCGTCCTCCGCGTAATAAGGCATATCCTGCTCAATCTGCCTCATCACATCCTCCACCGTCACCTCGGCCCCGCACAGCACGCACGCGCCGGAGAAGCAGCCGGATGCGCACTGACCGCAGCCGATGCACTTGTCGGGATACCGCATCTCCTCCGGTTCAAAGCCGATGGTCTCCGGGTTGTGGCACCACGGGCAGCAGAGCTGGCAGCCCTTGAAAAACACAGTGGTGCGCAGCCCCGGCCCGTCATGAACCGAACAACGCTGTATATCCGCCACGATGCCCTTGGCAGCCATGTCTACCCGATCTGCCAGGCAGCGTTCCTGATGACTTCCAGCTGGCCGCTGTTTGCGGAACGCACGCCTGCGTCCAGTATCGCCAGCACTTCAATGTTGACGTCAAGATCGAGGAAGCTAGGCAGCGGTTCCCCGGTATCAAGATGATGCACGACCGCGGTCGTCACGTTCTTCAGATGCGGCTGCGGCATAAGGGGCGGCAGAATTTCCTCATGTCCGTAGTAGTCGTTGATCTTCACGAGTATCTTTCCGTCCTTTTCCACGCTGCTGACCAGCCCTTCAGAGCCGTACAGTTCCGGCCCCATCGGGCAGGTGCCCGCAGGCACCGTCCACGAGCCTTCCAGCACAGCGAGGCAATTGGGGTAGCTCACCATCATGGCGGCATTGTCGTCCGCGTCCGCCCACTGGCTCGTCGTATTGCAGCGCATGCCCATCACCGAGGTGGCCTTCTCGCCCACCAACCAATTGCACGACATTGCGCCGTAGCAGCAGAAATCCAGCATCGCACCGCCACCCACGGCGGTATTGTGCCACCATGTCCCTGCCTTCTCCTCGGGCGTTGTCGCATCGGATGTTTCGTCCACGCGAGGGTGCCGCACGCCCCGCCCCAGCGGGCCGGGATGGCCCACCAGCTGGCGGACTTTCAGCAGCCTGCCGATCCGCCCTTCGTCCAGTATCTGCTTGTACTGCGTCATGAACGGCATCCATGCCAGCGGCCAGTTAACGATCAGCTCCACGCCCGTTCGCCTGGCTTCGCGGTACATCTTGAGCCCTTCGGACAGGCTCACCGCCATCGGCTTCTCCATGCTGGCAGGTATGCCCCGCTGGGCACACTCCGCAAACACCTCCACATGCAAGGGCGTCTCGGTGTTAATGAACACAAAATCCGGCCTGCATTCATCCAGCATTTTTTTGTAGTCGGCGTAAAACGGCACGCCCACGCGCTTTGTGATGTACTCAAGGTTCCATTTCCGCGTGAACGGCGCGTGTCCCGGGTGTTCCTCCATCAGCGGCGGCGTGTCCGCGATGCCGACGAGATCGATCTGCGGGTTGTCCCGGCAGTCCCACGACATATACAGCGAGTGCATATGCGCAGCGCCGATGATAGCGGCTTTATAGATCTTATTCATAATCATTACCCTTATTTCACAACCTCGGAGGCACTGACCTCGCGGCCTTCGCGCGCCGAGATATAGAACGCGTCGATGACCGCGGCCACATTGAGCGTCTCCTCGGGCCGCACCGGCAGCTTGCCTCCACCGAGCAGATAGTTCACGGCGTCCTCCATCAGATAATAGTGACCGGAGAAATCCCTGCCCTCATACTTGCCTTCCTTGAATATGCGCGGCTTGATATCCGCCTGATAGCGGCCCATCGTGGAGTACAGCTCCATTTTTGGTATCGCAAGCCCTGCCTTGCTGCCGGCAAAATTGATGCCGAACTCGTTGGGCAGGTTCACCGCCCACGAGGTCTTGAAGTTGATGCGTGCGCCGCCTTCCAGCCGTATGGATCCCGCAGCGAATTCCTCCACCTCAAACTCCTCCGGCGCAAAGGGACGCGCGTTGAACACGCCTGCGGGCGCGCCGCTCTCCGCGAGGCTGGTGATGATATCCGTCTCGCTGCGGCCGATATACGACGCGGTGCTGCCGCTGATCGCCTCGAATTTGGGGTTGCCCATGATCCACAGTATCGAGTCGATCATGTGCACGCCGAGATCGCAGAATGCGCCGCCGCCATTGGCGCTCATCAGGTGGAACGTGCCCCACTTGGGGATGCCCCGGCGACGGATGAGGTTAAATTCGGAAAAATACATCTGTCCAAATACGCCCTGATTGGCCATCTCCTTGGCCACCATGAACTCATCCATATAGCGCAGCGTCTGGCAGGCAAAAAGATACTTGCCCTTCTTCTTCGCCAGATCAAACAGCTCCTTGGTGTCCTTGTATGTCAGCGCCAGAGGTTTTTCGCACGCCACATGGGCGCCCATTTCCAGAGCCATCGCAGCCAGCCCCTTGTGCGACACATTGGGTGTGCATACCGATACGATGTCCGGCTTTATTTCCTCCAGCATCTTTCTTGCGTCTTTATAAAAATGAGGGATGCCGTCGCGTTTGGCCGCGGCTTCCGCCACCGCTTCGTTCATATCGCAAACAGCCACAAGATCTACCTTGTCCTTGAGATTCAGATAAGCGGGAATATGGGCTTTGCTGGCAATCATTCCAGCACTGATAACCGCCGCCTTCAACTTACTATCCTTCATAGCTCCCTCCATGTGATCATAATTGCGTTTTGCCCGGGGTGTCATGATAAAACAATTAATGATATACCGCTGATAAACATGCATACATGATGTTACATTATTTCAATCTTTCTCTATTTACTTAAATAATGCCACTCGGCCAGCGGAAAACCGCCGGCCGAGTGGTATCCAGCATTGCTTAAAGCTTCGTTGCTGTTTAAGCTTACTTGAAGTACTGCTCTCTGACTTCGTCGATCGTCAGCCAGTAAGAGATAGCATCGCCAGGCGCCATGGATTTGGCCATTTCGGTATACTCGTCCTGATTGTCATAGGTGTACCAGATCTTGGACGGCAGGAAGATGCTGTTGTATTCCGGGTTGCTGTAAATGTCGTCTTTGAGCTCATAGCCAAGCAGCATATTGAGGCCAAAGTTCAAAGCGGAGCCACCGACGCCGGGCGGGTTGCTGACAACGATGTACGGAAGCACTTCGCTGTCCTTGTTGATCTCCAGCATCTGCTGCATGAACTGTCCGGTATCGCCAAAGCCGATGGCCTTGGGCCACGGTGCTCCCACAGCCTGATAAGCGGAGATGGCAGCCTCAGCCGCCTGAGAAATGAGCACGCCGTCGAATTCCACGCCGGAGTTCAGTATCTCGGTCATGATCTGCTGAGCCTTCACGTTGTCCCAGTCATGGTTGTAGTTGCCGACAACCTCGAGCCCGGTCTCTTCGATACCCTTGTTAAAGCCGGCTTCTCTCTGCTCATTCGCCGCGTTGCCGTCGATGGCATTGATCATAACAACTTTTCCGCCTTTACCCAGCTTTTCGCCCACATATGTGGCGGTCTTGTAGCCCAGGTAATACTGATCCGTCGCAACGTTGATGATCTTGTCGGAATAGTATTCGCAGTCGCAGTTGATGTAGATGATGCCGGCAGCCAGTGCCTTTTCAATGATCGGATCCAGTCCGGTTGGCGCAACGGGGTTAACCAGAATGACATCATAACCCTCGTTGATGCTGTTCTCAAGCTGCTGAGACTCAGTCGCCGGATCCCAGTTGGATACAAACGAAGAGTAAGACACGTTCAGGCCGTAATCGGCAGCCGCAGCGGCCGCTTCCTGAATGTCTTTCTCATAGCGAACGCGGTAAGAGTTGCCCTCGATGACCGCGTTTTGGGAAGCCAGCTTCACATCCTGCATAGCCGGAGCTTCAGACGGAGCGTCAGTCGGCGCTGCGGGCTCTTCAGCCACAGGCTTTTCAGTGGCAACCGGGGCCGGCTCTTCAGCCGGAGGCGGCGCAGGCGTACAACCCACCGCAGCGACCACCAGCATACCAACGATCAGCAATACCAGTAAGATCTTCTTCATGTTTTTCCTCCCTTTTTTAATCAGGGCTTATGCCCCAATAGTTTGGCTTTATCAATAACACCCTCAAGGCATTGGCCGTCAGGCGTTTTTGATCAGGTTGCGGAAATACCGCTGAGCCAGTCCGATCTGCTTTTCAATGTAGTCGTTATATCCCAAAACTTTGCCGTTGTGGAAAGGCATATGGCAAAACTCAAAGTTGATGTAGCCTTCGTAGCCTGCCGCCTTTGAAGCGCGGATAAATGCAGGGTAGTTGGTCAATACAGGCTGGATGTTGGGATCAAAACTGATCATGCGGATACTGCCATCCTTGTCCTCCACAAACTCGGCGTTCGCATGGGAGATCATCTGAAGATTACCCACATCGCGCACAGCCTGTTCCATATACTCATCGCTCTGGGTCTCTTTTGTCCAGCCGCAGCACGGCGCGTCAAAACAGCATTTGAACCAGGGAGAATCCACCCATTTTACAAAGTCCAGCATATCATGATAGGTTTTGATGATGGGGTGATGGTTCTGCAGGGCCAGCACTACGCCGGCATCCTCCGCCCATTTGCAGCATTCCTTGAAGCATTCCACCGCACGCATGCGGATTTCATAATCGAGGGAGTCGTAGTATGTATGATTTTGCGCCGTGATTTCATAGGTGGCGATACCGTTTCTCATCGTGATGCCCCGCCACGCCACGAAAAGGCGCAGCACCGGCGCTCCAAGCTCTTTCGCTACCCTGATCTGTTCCTTGACCATCAGCAGCTCGTTCTCGATGTGTTCCGGAACGGGCGATGTGAAATTGTTGTTGGCTGCCACACCGGACATCTCAAGACCCTGTTTATCCACATAATCTTTAATCTCGCGGCAGCGTTTGGCATCCAGTTCTATTGGGGAACCATGAGGGCGTTTAAGGTCCAGCTCAACGCCGTCATATCCGTATTTCTTCGCGGTATCGACAAACTCTTCCGTAGTGAGCGCCGGTCTGTCGTTAAACCATGTCCCTGAACAGGAAATAGAATAAAGGCCAACCTTCATATTGAAACCTCCTGATTATATTGGAAACGTTATAAACGTATGTAACATTTGATACTTCATTATTCGACCTGTAGCGTTAAATTCCTTTTCACATAAATTATTTATTTTCTAATTGTTAAGGGATCTAATCAAGCTTTGACATGAGATCAAAATCCATAATGCATAATTGAACTTTGCCACGGTGCTTTTTTAGTATCATGATAATTTATATATTAATCCAGATTAAGCTTCTTTGCTATTTTTTGTGACTGTTTTCGATGCGGGTTTCGTTTGTTTTCGTTCCGTCTTGCATATCTTTTCGATTTATTTGATTTTATCATCCACCCGATAACTTGTCAAGTGGTCTAAACCGGTTGCCCCCCTCATGTATTTGATACTGCCCTGCACCCGCGATAGCAATTTATTTTTGGATTCCATCAGTTTTATTACACTGATGCGCAAATGAGTCCGAAATGTAAAATCAATACCGGCGGTATTGTGTACCCCTATGAAGTATGTTATCATTTGTTTTGCTGTTCGGCAGGCGTAAACGGGCAAAAAGGTAAACCGCCCAAAGCTTTTAAGGAGCAAACCGGCGTGGCAGAGTACAACAAATTTTCCCCTGATTAATTACAATTATAGCATCGCCCATGACTTTGACTGGCTTATGAAAACAGGCCAACTATGTCTGTATTATATTACAGAAAACCGATGAGATTAAATCGAGAGGTCTAGCCCTCTTTTCCAGCACACATCATGGACGAAAAATCGAATGCGAACGGACGCGCACCACAGACCTTACATTATAATAACATAAGCTTTAATTTGCAGAAATGAGGTGCATATATTGATAGACGTGACGCGCTTAACCAAGCTGTACGGGGACAAGCTTGCGCTGGATGATGTCAGCTTCCATGTGGACAGCGGCGAAATACTGGGGCTGCTGGGTCTCAACGGCGCGGGCAAATCCACCACGATGAACATCATCACGGGCTATATCGGCGCCAGCGGCGGAACGGTCAGCATCGACGGCTACGACGTGTTCCGCGAACCGCTGGAGGCTAAAAAGCTGATCGGTTACCTCCCGGAGCAATTCGTTTTCTACAACGACATGCGGGTGGGCGAATATCTGGACTTTATCTGCGATCTCAAGAAGGTCCGGCAGAACCGCCAAAAGCACGTCGGCGAATTGTGCGACAAGGTGGGCATCAGCCATATCACCGGCCGCATGGTGCGCAACCTGTCAAAAGGCTACCGCCAGCGTGTCGGCCTTGCTCAGGCGCTCATCGGCAGCCCGAAGGTATTGATACTCGACGAACCAACGGTGGGCCTCGACCCGTCACAGGTCGTCGAGATACGCGCACTGATCCGGGAGATCGGCAAAACGAGCACCGTCATCATATCGTCTCACATACTCTCCGAAATACAGAATATCTGCTTGCGCGTCGTCATGCTGCACAACGGGCGGCTGGTGGCGGACGATACGCCGTGGAACCTGAGCCGCACGGTGGGCGTGTCCAGCCGCGTTCTCGCTTGCATTGAAGGCGAGCCGGAAAAGGTTAAAGCGGCGCTGGGCAGCATTCCCGGCCTCAAGGCCGTCAGCGTGCTGGAGCAGCGGGGAGGCGGCGCTCACGAATATTCGATAGAGAGCGCCGACAACCGCGATATACGCGCCGAGGTGTTCCGCGCGCTCGCGGCGGCGGACCTGCCGCTGCTGGACACGCACAGCAGCGTGTCGTCGCTGGAGGATATATTCCTCCATCTGGTAGAGAAGCAGAACGCCGGTCAGCAGGACGCCGCGAAAGGAGATGGGCAGACATGTTAGCGATATTGAAACGTGAAAGCCGGGCCTATTTCAGAACGCCGCTGGGTTTTGTGATCATCGGCGCGGTGTTCTTCTTCTCCGGCTATTTCTTTTTCACATACAATTTGTACGGCAATACCACCGACATGAGCAAGCTGTTCTCGCAGCTGTTCCCTGTCGTGCTGTTTCTGGTGCCGGTGCTCACGATGCGGCTGTTCAGCGAGGACAAGCGCCTGAAAATAGACCAGCAGCTTCTGACCTCGCCCGTTACCCGTACCGGCATCGTGCTGGGCAAATACTTCTCCGCGGTGCTGGTCTACCTGCTCGCCATCTCATCAACACTGATACAAGCCGTTGTCATGTCCTTCTTCTCCCGGCCCGACTGGCCTGTGGTGATCGGCAACTTCGGCGGCCTGCTGTTCCTGGGCCTGGCGCTGATATCCATCAGCATGTTCCTGTCGTCGCTGACCGAGAGCCAGGTGATCGCCGCGGTTACCAGCTTTGTGGTCAGCCTGTTTCTGATGCTGGTGGATGCGCTGACCAACGTGGTGAGCAGCCCGTTCCTGCAGCAGTTCTTCACCAGCCTGTCGTTCAACAACCGCTACACACCGTTCACGCTGGGCATATTCGAACTGCCGGGCGTGATATTCTTCCTGAGTATCAGCGCCATGTTCCTGTGCTTTAATGTGGCCGTGCTGGACCGGAAAAGATGGAGCTGAAGGAGGCGCATATGAAACAGAATAAAAACGGAAGCGACAAGCTCAGCAAAAAATATAGTAAACACGGACGCCGGGTGATGTTCATCATATTGCTCTGCCTGCTGGCAGCAGGGACTTTTCTGGTCAACGTCATTGCCGGCGCGTTGAACGAGCGGTTTTCGCTCAGCTACGACCTTACGGCCAATGCGGCATACGAAATCGGTCAGGATACCAAAGACCTCTTAAACTCGCTGGACAAGGATATCCGGATCCATGTACTGGCCAACAAAAACAACTTCACCGCCAACTCATACTTCATTCAGACACAGCGCATACTGGAAAAATACCCGGAGGCGTCTTCCCATGTGCAACTGGATTATGTTGACTACGTATCCGATCCCACATTCGCTTCCCAATATCCGGATCTCGAGCTGTCCGAGGGT
>JAEWWC010000109.1 GCA_023396555.1 Bacillota bacterium | reverse complement strand
ATAGCGCTGTCTCCGGAGCTGGACATCGACCAGACCGCCCAAATGCTGAGAGCTTTTGAGCAAACATACGGGCAGCTGCCGTCGGTGGAGGCGCTCATATATGCGCGTCATGAACTTATGGCTCTGCGCCACTGTGTCATTCGGCACGCGCTGGGGGACAGCTCCTGTGGTCGCTGCCGCAATGAGTGGTTCGCGCTGCTGGACGATGCGGGCCGTCGATTCCCGATTCTCACCAACGGGCGCTGCGAGAACAGGCTGTTCGAAGGACGCCCGGCGGAAAAGGATATCAAGGCGCTGCTCGACATGGGCATCCGGCACTTCCGTGTGGAGCTGCTGGACGAGGACGCATCGCATAGCCGCGAAATTGTCCGTAAATACCGCAGACTGACTGACGGGTGATTCGATTATGAGCATGATTTATGGCTTCGGGCCGATTGCGGATTCAATGAGCCGAGTGTTGATACTGGGTTCAATGCCTTCCGAAGCGTCGCTAGCCAAAGGCGAGTATTACGGTCACCCGCAAAATGCGTTCTGGCGGTTGATCAGCGCGATACTGGAAGAGCCTTACGACAGCGGTTACGAAGCGCGCAAAGCGATGCTGCTGCGCCATAACGTGGCTCTGTGGGATGTGGTTGCCGCTTGCGAGCGCGAAGGCAGCAGCGACGCGGCGATAAGAACGGTGACCATCAACGATTTTGCGTCATTCTATGCGGATCATCCGCTGATAAAGCGTGTGTATTTCAACGGCGGCAAGGCGTTTGAACTCTATAAAAAGCATATGGGCTTTTCTGATCAGAGCATCAGCTACGACAGGCTGGGGTCCACCAGCCCGGCACATGCCGTTTCGTTTCAGCGGCGGCTGGACGATTGGAAGCGCTTGAAGGAATACTTAAGAGAGGAAACACTTCCATGAACGAACAGCAATTTGAGGAACTATACAAAAAGTCGGTGGGGCTATCGGTAGGCGGCGACATATCCGCGTTATT
The DNA here is from genome assembly GCA_023396555.1 of Bacillota bacterium. Lineage (GTDB taxonomy): Bacteria > Bacillota > Clostridia > Christensenellales > SZUA-584 > SZUA-584. The sequence goes on along the minus strand of JAEWWC010000109.1, from coordinate 7,190 downwards.
TGACACGCCCGACTGCGACTCACATGCGCTGGATTGCCTGACGAACCCGCGCCTGCACCCGGCTGTGGTGCGGCTCGGTCCATGCGACTGCGGCGATCAACACTGCGCGAGCGTGTGTTTTTACAACGCCATCACGCACGATGCGGGTGGACAGGTCGTTATATCGGCGCAGGACTGCGCGGGTTGCGGCGACTGCGTCAAGGCCTGCGAAGCGCACAACCTGGCGGAAATCAAGGAAGTGGTACCGATATTCGAGGCCATTAATGGCGGCCAATCCGTATACGCGCTGATTGCGCCCGCCTATGTGAGCCAGTTTGGGCCGGAAATGACGCCGGGCCGTCTGCGCGCGGCGTTCAAGAAGCTGGGTTTTGCGGGGATGATCGAGGTGGCGTTGTTCGCGGATATACTGACGCTGAAGGAAGCGCTGGAGTTCGACCGGTCCGTCACCCATGAAGAGGACTTTGTACTGACCAGCTGCTGCTGTCCGATGTGGGTGGCGATGATTCAGAAGGTATACAAGCAGCTTGTGCCCCATGTGCCGCCGTCCGTTTCTCCCATGGCGGCTTGCGGCAGGGCGATCAAATTGATGCATCCTGAGGCGAAAACGGTGTTTGTCGGCCCGTGTCTCGCTAAAAAGGCGGAAGCCCGGCTGGCGGATATCGCGGAGTCGGTGGACTACGTGCTGACCTTCCGGGAAACCGCGGACATTTTCGACGCGGCGGGTATTGACCCTACGGTGCTGGAAGAGGACCTGCGAGACCATTCGTCGGCGGGCGGGAGACTGTATGCGCGCACCGGCGGCGTGAGCGAAGCTGTGGCTTCCACGTTGGCGACGCTCCGCCCGGACCGGCAGATACCGCTGAGGAGCCGGCAGGGCAACGGTGTACAGGCATGCAAGCAGATGCTCAAGGATGCGATGGAAGGCCAGATGAAAGCCAACTTCTTTGAAGGTATGGGTTGCGTCGGCGGCTGCGTTGGCGGACCACGGGCGCTCATTCCTGCAGAGGAGGGCGCGAAAAACGTGGATGCCTACGCAGAAACGGCGTCGAGCCGTACGCCCGTCAACAACGCCTTTGTACAGGACCTGCTGGCGCGTCTGGGCTTCGATACGATCGAAAGCCTCATCTCCGGCGAAAACATGTTTACACGCCGCTTTGAGTAGAAAAGGGCAGAAATTCATACAGATAATAAAACTGAAGTTAAGCGCCGTTTGTGACAATACACACACGGCGCTTTTTATATGGTTCCAAAAATGTCGCTGCTGCATATATTAAACTAACCAACATTCACTGACGGTATATAAATAAAAAATGGTACAGGGTATATGAATTTTGATTATAAAATTCATTATGTATGAAACCAGGAAAGATGATGCGATGCGAAAAATAAAGAGAGCGCTGTTTTTGCTTGTTACAGCATGTGTTGTCTTCTCTTTGCTGCCGGCAATCGCGCTTGCGGAAGGTGTATATCAGGTTAAGTTTGACACTCAGGGCGGCAGTGAAATAGAGAGCATATCGGTGGAGGAGGGTGCGGTGGCCGCCTCGCCGGAGGATCCTATCAGGGACGGATATGAATTTACGGGATGGTTTCAAGAGGCGGAATGCGCAAACGAGTGGCATTTCGATACTGAAACAGTAACTTCGGACATCGTGCTGTATGCCGGATGGAGAGCCACTACCGCGGAAGGCGTATATAAGGTTAAATTTGACACTCAGGGCGGCAGCGAGATAGAGAGCATATCGGTGGAGGAGGGTGCGTTGGCCGCCTTGCCGGAGGATCCTGTCAGAGACGGTTATGAATTCACGGGATGGTTTAAGGAGGCGGAGTGCGCAAACGAGTGGCATTTCGATACTGAAGCAGTAACTTCAGACATTGTGCTGTATGCCGGATGGAAAGCTATCGCTGTTACCGTCACCATCACTGCCGTTGCCGGGAACCCCGATTACGGAACGGTGACAGGCGGCGGGGAGTATAACGTTGGGGATACCGTGACGCTCACGGCGACGCCGAAGGAAGGATTCCGGTTTATAAGATGGACAGAACCCGACGTCGGCAGCAGCCGGTATTCGTTCAAAGCTGAGGAAAGCAGAACAGTAACTGCGGAATTCGCACCAATAAAAGCGCCGGCACTGACTGTAGTGAGTATAGGTTTCGACATCGTCAGACTCTCATGGACGGCTGTTGAAGGTGCGGCAGGATACGAGATATACCGTTCCACCACCAAATCTGGGACTTACTCTAATATATCAAAAATAGATAATGCGGCAAAGTGCGAATTCATAGATCATAAGCTGATCGCGGGAAAAACGTATTATTATCAAATCAGAGCATATTGTGTTTCAGAGTTGGTTACAACTTATAGCTTATATGCGGCGCAGTCCATAGCACCGCCTCGCGGTGTGATCATCAAAGCTGCAGCTGTTTCAGCAGGTTCACGAAGCATACAGGTTACATGGAGTCCTGTCAGCGGCGCTTCCGGCTATGAGATATACAGGAGCACCACAAAATCCGGAACTTACTCAAAGGTTTATACCGCGTCATCTACAGCAAAGAGCTATACCAATACCTCGCTTGTAACCGGAAAAACTTATTACTACAAGGTGCGTGGCTTTTGCGGCTCCGGTAACACTCCAATATTTTCGGACTTTTCCGAAACAGCATCCGCCATACCCACCATCCCGGCACCGAAACTCACTGTTGTTCCGGTATCGTCCACTAAAAACAGGCTGACATGGGGCGTGCTGACCGATGTCAGTGGATATGAAGTGCATCGTTCCACCACGAAATCCGGCAGCTATTCAAAAATTTTCACCTCGGCAGACTGGCCGACTGCTATTTATACGAACACAGGCCTCACCACCGGCAAAACGTACTATTATAAAATCAGAGCGTTTATCTCATCGGGAGGAACGGCATCTTATGGAGCTTGGTCTGCAATACAGTCGGCTGCTCCCAGCGCCGCGGCGGCTTCTAAATTCAAGGAGCGTTCATACACCATCTATTATCAGGGAGACCCGAAGTGGAGGTTCTCTTCTTCGGTCAGCAGAACCGCCTGTGTGCTGACATCGTACGCCATCACCATAAAAAACATGGGTATCAGCGCCACGCCGCGTACGGTATACGATTCCAACGGCAAGAGAACTCAGATGAACATGGCCAATCTCAAGAAAAACTTCGGTGTTAAGGCTGTGTGCGCGCTGGCTCCGGGTTCCATTTACCTTTCCAGCTTTAACGGGCACAAAACGTATATTGTCAAACCGTCAGCGAATGCACAAGCAGCGATCAAGGAAGCGCTGAATATCCACCCGGAAGGAGTTATACTCTACTTCAAGAGCGGCAGCCGGGCACATGCCATCGTGGCCTGCAAATACGATGGCAATACCATTTATTACAGCGACCCGGGGCGCAAGAAAACAACGCTGCTGGTATTCAAGGATACGTGGGTCAGTTACCATCACCACATGACTTATGCGAATCTTGTGGAAATGATCGCGTTGGATAAAGTGTGAGAACTCTGCCATGCTAAAAGGAACTTTCTGATATGCTCCGCCGTCAGAAGAAAAAAGGATCATGAGGATATAAAAAAATGAAAAAGTTGTTTCTTTGTGCGGCAACACTGCTGCTCGTACTGGCGGGAGCCTGTACGGCAAACGGCGGGCAGCCTTCTCAACCACCGGCAGTGGAATCCGGCACGACCGGCCCCGCCGGTATGCCGGCACCTCCGTATTCTGGAGTGACTGGCGACCCGTCGGCATATCCCGATGAGCTTGAGGTATCGGGAACTGTACAGGAAACGAACGACAGCCTGGTGTTGATATTGCTGGAGGGTGGCGGCGAATATATGCTGCGTTTCAGCGAAAACAGCCGGTGGGATGACGGGGTGGAAACGGATATACTGGCAGGAAATAAAGTAACCTGTATGGTGAAGCCGGAACCCACGCTGACGACGCCGTCTCAGGGCGAGGTTATTGAGGTGATCAGCAACGTTAAAGGAGCAGATTAAATATAAAGTGTTTAAGCGCGGCACTCCGTGAAGCGGGGAAGCTGGGTTTTTTTTTATTGCATGTCTTTTAAATAGCGATCTGCAAGGCATGGAATGCGGTCTGTTGTGGCAAAATAAGCCTGAATAAATATAATGAGGTGCTGCCACAATGGAACAGATACATGATTACCCTTTATGGATGGAAACGGAGAAACCCAGATATTCGACTCTGGACGGCGCGCACAGCTGCGATGTGGTGGTGGTGGGCGGAGGCCTGACAGGCATTACAACGGCGCTGCTGCTGGCACGCGCGGGCGTCAAGACAGCCGTGCTGGAGGCTGAGGAGGTTGGGACCGGAACCAGCGGGCGCACCACGGCCAAGGTAACGGTGCAGCACGACGTGCGTTTGCATGGACTGGGGGAAAGCAAAGCAAGGGCTTACCTCGAAGCCAACCGGGCCGGTCTGGACCTGATCGCCGCCCTGGTCGACGAATACCATATCGATTGCGATTTCAAACGGTGCCCGGCCTATGTTTATGCCCGGAATGACAGTGAGGAGGAGGCTATAGAAAAGGAACTAAACATGTATGAGCAAATCGGCCTGTCCGCCCGGCTGACTCATGATGTAAGTTTGCCGTTCCCCGTCCGCTGCGCGCTGGTGGTGGAGGACCAGGCGTTTTTCCACCCGCTCAAATACCTTTACGCGCTTGCGCGTCAATTGGACAGTATGGGAGTTCCCGTCTACGAGCACTCCCGCGTAGTCGATGCTGAACGGGATACGGATGTGGTGAAGGTACGCACCGAGCATGGAACTCTGCATGCCAAAGCGGTCGTGCTGGCGACCGGATACCCGCTGGTGGAATACCCGGGGCTGTTTTTTCTGAGACTGCATCAGGAACGGTCCTACCTGATGGCTGTGCGGAAATCGATCGACACGGGCGGCATGGGCATCACGGCGGGAGACCCCGTCAATTCAGTCCGTACGCACCGTATGGACGGCAGTGACTGGCTGATCGTCGGTGGTTTTGGGCATAAAACGGGTCAGGAGGACAAGAAGGACGATACCGGATATGGCCCGCTTGATGAATATCTCAGGCGGTTCGGGGAATTGAACGCCGAATACCAGTGGTCCGCGCAGGATTGTGTGACGTTGGATAATATTCCGTATGTCGGAAGCCTGTACTGGGAGGGACCCAACGTATATGTGGCGACAGGTTACGATAAATGGGGAATGACAAACAGCGCGGGGGCGGCGCAGATGCTCTGCGATATGATCACCGGCAGCGATGTCATTGATAAGGAAGTCCGCAGTGTATTCGATCCGCTGCGTGCAGCGCCCGCCGCGTCCGCGAAAAACTTCGTTGTACAGACGGCAGATACGTTACGCGCTTTCACCGTGGGACGAGCTGGTATCGAAGACGGCGATTTTGACGACATCAGGCCCGGCGAGGGCGCGGTCAGGCGTATAAATGGCAATGCACGCGCCATATATAAGGATGAAAGCGGCCATATTCGCATGTACTCGGCTGCCTGTACACATCTGAAGTGTCCGGTGGAATACAACGCGGCGGAGCGCACGTTTGACTGCCAATGCCACGGTTCGCGCTTCTCGCTGACGGGCGATGTGATTGATGGGCCGGCGCAGCTGCCGCTTGAACCCAAAATGGACGAATGAGGTTGAATCCGTTCGACGACGCGCGTCAGCATATGAGCCGCAGACGCCCCTATTTTGAAGGTTGGTATTTCAAGCATGCCGGCGAATTGGGCGCGTTCGCGGCCATTCCCGGCATATACCGCGGGCAGGACAAGTCGCAGGATCATGCGTTTGTCCAGATACTGTTCTCATCGCCTCCCGAGAGCCGATTCGTGCGGTATCCGGCGGAAGCGTTTTCCTGCGCGGAACATGGCTTTGAGGTGCGCATCGGGCTAAATGTGTTCTCGATGGATGGCATACGTCTCTCGATGCCCGATATCGGGCTGGAAGCCACGCTGACATATGACCACCATATAGAGCTCAAGACCAGCCTGATTTCGCCCACCATCATGGGGCCGTTCGCGTATCTGCCCGGCATGCAGTGCCGCCACGGGGTATTGAGCCTGTGGCACAGCGTCGATGGCGAAGTCTGCTATTCGGGCAGAAGGCTCTCATTCAGCGATGATGACGGCTATATTGAGAAGGACTGGGGCGGCGTATTCCCCGACAGCTGGGTGTGGATGCAGTGCGGCAACCGGGATGTGACACTGATGTGCGCCGTTGCGACGATACCGCTGAAGCTGATCCGTTTCACCGGTGTGATATGCGTATTGCGCATAGGAGACAGGCAATACCGTTTTGCCACCTACAACGGCGCGCATGTTATACGGTTCATCAGGAGCGAGGGGTCAGTAGTGGTGGAACTGGAGCGTAAAGGACGTCGCCTTTTGATTGAAGCCCATGATACAGAATTCGGGCATCTGCAGGCGCCCACGCAGACAGGAATGGACCGGCGGATCAGCGAAAGCATCAGTGCGCGCTTCAATATAGAAATGCAGTATCAGGGAAATACGCTGCTACACGGGGAGTATGCCGGCGGGCTGGAAATGCTGGAGTCGGACGGCATTACCCCTAAATAGATGAATTTCAGACGGGCATCTCTTTGCCCGCAGCTTTATATGCCTGTTCGTACTGAAACAACTGGCTGTTCAGTTGCGGTTCACCCTCGGCGGGTACAGGGCGTTCGTATGTACCGTCGGGGCGCAGACGGCGGGCTTTGACGTTATCGGAAAAGCCCAATTCCAGCATGGACACGATGCGGTCCGCGATAGCCGGGTCAAGCACCGGACAGGCCACTTCGATACGCCGCTCGGTGTTGCGCGTCATCCAGTCAGCGGATGCGATGTAAACCTGACGGCGTTCGCCCGTTCCGAAGCAATATACGCGCGAATGCTCAAGGAAACGTCCCACAATGCTGACGACGGTAATGTTGTCCGTCCGGCCTGGCACACCGGCGCGCAGGCAGCAGATGCCGCGTATCATCAGCCGGATCTCGACGCCTGCCTGAGACGCTTCGATCAGCTTGTCGATGATCGCCTTGTCCGTCATCGAATTAAACTTGGCGAGCACGGATGCGGAGCGGCCGCTGACAGCGTGTGCAATTTCCTCGTCGAGTTTTTCCAGTATCGCGTTCCGCAGACGGGTAGGGGATACGAGCAGATGGCTGTAGGTACC
>JAEWWC010000020.1 GCA_023396555.1 Bacillota bacterium | reverse complement strand
ATCACCAACGACACGGCTATGGTGTTTGTGGACCACTTCAACCCGGTCAACGTTCTGAAGGTGCTGGACATGGAGAAGTGCACCGCGTTCCACGGTGTGCCCACGATGTTCATTGCCGTTATGGACCATCCGGATTTCAGCAAATACGATCTGTCCAACCTGCGTACCGGCATCATGGCGGGTGCGAACTGCCCGGTAGAGGTGATGAAGGCGGCGGCGGATAAAATGAATATGCGCCACATTACCAGCGTGTACGGACAGACGGAATCGTCCCCCGGCATCACGCAGTCTACCGTGGATGATCCGCTGGAGATTCGTGTATCCACCGTGGGCCGCGCCTACCCCAACGTGGAAGCGCGCGTGGTGGACCCCGAAACCAACGAAGAGGTGCCAGCGAACGCCGTGGGCGAGATCGTGACGCGCGGCTATCACGTGATGAAGGGGTATTACAAGATGCCCGAAGCTACCGCGCAGGCGATCGACAGGGACGGCTGGCTGCACACGGGCGACCTCGGTGTGAAGGACGAACAGGGATATTACCGCATCACCGGGCGTTTGAAGGACATGGTTATCCGCGGCGGCGAGAACATCTATCCGCGCGAGATTGAGGAGTTCCTCTATACCCATCCGTCCGTGAAGGACGTGCAGGTGGTGGGCGTTCCGGACCGCAAGTATGGCGAAGAGGTATTGGCCTGCGTGATACTGAAGGACGGCGCACAGTTGACCGAGGAGTCCATCGTAGACTATGTGAGGCAGGGGCTTTCCAAACACAAAGCACCGCGCTATGTTAAATTCATCGATTCGTTCCCGATGACGGCGAGCGGCAAGATACAAAAGTACAAACTGCGCGAATGGGGCGTGGAGGCACTGGGCTTACAACAGCCGGACAGCGAATAAAAAGTCAAACGAAAGAGCGTCAGCACGGCGCTCTTTTAAATATCGTGACGACATGGGTGGCTGCATCCATAGCGCAAGCGTTTTTTTCATGATATAATCGGGCTAAATATGAATTGGCAAATACGGGAACCGGAGGAGAGAACATGGGCAAACAGCAGGCGGGTGTAATCGGGCTGGCGGTAATGGGAAGGAATCTGGCGCTGAATATCGCGGAACATGGCTATGCGGTGTCACTTTATAACCGAACGCCGGAGAAGACGAAGGCCGCGATGGCCGAGGCGGGCAGCTTCGACATGACCGCCTATTTCTCCCTGGATGAGTTTGTGCGGTCGCTAACGCCGCCGCGCGTCATCATCATTATGGTGAAGGCGGGCATTGGCGTGGACGAAACCATCAAGCATTTGCTGCCGTATCTTTCTCCGGGCGACGTGCTGATTGACGGCGGCAACTCGTACTACATGGACACAATGCGGCGCATTGCTGAGCTGGAGGCGGCGGGCATACGCTTTATCGGCGCGGGCATATCCGGCGGCGAGGAGGGCGCGCGGCGCGGCCCCGCCATCATGCCGGGCGGCGACGAAACAGCCTATGAGATCGCTGGGCCGATACTGACGGATATTGCGGCCGTGGCGGAGGGCGAGCCCTGCTGTGCGTATATCGGCAAGGGCGGCGCGGGCCATTTCGTGAAGATGGTGCACAATGGCATCGAATACGCCGACATGCAGCTTATATGCGAGGCTTACGATATACTGCGGAACGTGCTGAAGATGTCCGTTCCCGAGATACAGGCGGTGTTTGCCGACTGGAACAAGGGCGAACTCAGCAGCTATCTGATCGAGATCACCGCTGACATACTGGGTAAGACGGACCCCGAGACGGGAAACCCGATGGTGGACGTGATACTGGACACGGCGGAGCAGAAGGGTACGGGCAAATGGACCAGCCAGACAGCGCTGGACTTAGGCGTTCCCGTCCCGACGATCACTGAGGCGGTATTCGAGCGATATATATCGGCGATGAAGCCGCAGCGTATAGCGGCGAGCCAGGCGCTGGCCGGCCCCAAACCCGCCGCGGTCAGAAAGAAGGACTTTGCAGAGGCTGTCCGGCAGGCGCTTTTTGCCAGCAAGATATGCGCCTATGCTCAAGGCTTCGGGCTGATGGCGGCGGCGTCCGACACGTACGGATGGGAGCTTAAGCTGGACCGCATCGCGGGCATATTCCGGGGCGGCTGCATCATACGGGCGCAGTTTCTGAACCGTATCATGGACGCTTATCGGACGCAGCCGGGGCTAACTAACCTGCTGTTGGACGTGGATTTCAGGGATGTAATGAGCCGTTACCAGCAGGCGTGGCGGGATGTGACGGCGGTGGCGATATCCGCAGGTCTGCCGGTGCCCGGCATGGCCAGCGCCCTTGGGTACTACGACAGCCTGCGCGCGGCTCAGCTGCCGATGAATCTAATACAGGCGCAGCGCGACTATTTCGGCGCGCATACCTATCAGCGCACGGACAAGAGCGGCTATTTCCATACGCAATGGCAGGATAAGAATACCTGCTCCTGACGGAGGATATATGGAACCGGACATGACACAGACAGGCATGCCCCGTATGCTAGTGATATTCGGCGGCACGGGCGACCTGACGCACCGAAAGCTGATGCCCGCGCTGTACAACCTGTGCGCGGATGGGCTGCTGCCCGAAAGCTACATAACCGTGGCGGTAGGGCGCAGGGACAAGACGGACGAGGAGTATCGCGGCGAAGTGCGCGAATCGCTGGAGAGGTTCTCGCGCAATCGTATCGACGACACCTGCTGGGACAAGCTGCGCAATGCCATCCGCTACTTCCGGCTGGATATCGAAGATACTTCCGGCTATGCGCGGCTGGCTGAATATCTGAACGGGCTGGATACGGACGGACAGGGCGCGGGCGGGCGTATCTATTATCTGGCGGTGGCGCCCGAGCATTTCGAGACTATCGTGTCCGGTCTGCAGGCGGGTAATCTCGCGCAGCATAACGGCACGCACGGGCGGCTGGTGATTGAGAAGCCGTTCGGTAAGGACCTCGCGACGGCGGAGGCGCTCAATAGCCGTCTGCTGGAGGTGTTCCCCGAGGAGAGCATTTACCGCATCGACCACTATCTTGGCAAGGAGATGATACAGAACATCATGGTGTTGCGCTTTTGCAACACCGTGTTCGAGTCGCTGTGGAGCGGGCGGTATATCGACAACATACAGATATCGCTGTGTGAGCGGCACGGCGTGGGGACGCGCGGCGGTTACTACGAGCAGTCCGGCGCGATGAGGGATATGGTGCAAAACCACGCGTTCCAGATACTTTCGATGGTGGCGATGGAGCCGCCCGGCAGCCTGGAGACGGAGGCGATACGCGCCGAGAAGGTGAAGGTGATCCGCGCCATCGAGGAGCTGACGCCGGAGCTGCTGGACACCGACGTGGTGTTCGGGCAGTACGGACGCGGCATGGTGGGCGGCCAAACGGTTCCCGGCTACCGCGAGGAGGACAAGGTGTCGCCCGACTCGGTGAACGAGACGTTTGTGGCGCTGAAGCTGCATATCAACAACTTCCGCTGGGCAGGCACGCCGTTTTACATCCGCACGGGTAAGCGCATGAAGTCCGGCTCGGCGCAGATCGTGGTGCAGTTCAAGGCGCTGCCCGACGTGCTATATTTCAAGGACGGCGCGAAGCAGGACCCCAATCTGCTGGTGATCCGCATACAGCCCGACGTGGGCGTGCTGTTCCAGTTCAACACCAAGGACTCAGGCACGCACAAGGGCATCGTGACCACCCGCATGGACACGTGTTACGCCTGCCCGGCGCAGGGCAATACGCCGGAGGCTTATGAGCGGCTGTTGTACGACATACTGCGCGGCGACGCGACGCTGTTCTCGCGCTGGGACGAGGTGGAAGCCTCGTGGAAGCTGGCGGACAGCATCATCGCGCACAAGAAGAACGCCTGCTGCTCGCCCAACTATGCCGCCGGTACGATGGGGCCGCCCGATGCGGACGCGCTGCTCGCGCGTGACGGGCGTAAGTGGCGGGACGAGACGGAGGAATGGCAATGAGGATATACGATATTTCGATGACGATAACGCCGGACATGCCGGTATACAAGGGGCGAGCGGAAAAAAGGCCGCATATGTCCGTTGACAGCGACTTCGCGACGGGTACGGCATACGAGACGCGCATCAACATGAACCTGCACACCGGCACGCACATCGACGCGCCGCTGCACTTCGTGGAGGGCGGCGGCACAATCGACGGCATGCCACTGGATAAGATGGTCTGCAAATGCCGCGTGATCGACGTGACGCACGTGGTTGAGGGCATATCCGCGAAGGACATCGAGGGCAAAACGATAGAAGCGGGGGACTTTGTGCTATTGAAATCGCGCAACTCCATTGAAGACCTACTCGAGGGCGATTTCGTGTATCTGGACAGCACGGGCGCGAAGTATCTTAAGGACAAGGGCATCGTGGGTGTGGGCTCCGATGCGCTGGGCATCGAGCGGGCGCAGCCGCATCACGAGACGCACAAGGCGCTGCTGGGCAGCGGCATCGTGATACTGGAAGGGCTGCGG